>DIQB01000120.1 GCA_002427165.1 Firmicutes bacterium UBA5473 | reverse complement strand
CCAGTGGTTTGATAATTATTTTGTTTGGAAAAAAGATGGTCGGAAAGTGAGTTTAAACTTTACAGCAATAAAATTATCATCTGCGATCCCCACATAGACAGAACCATTTGAGATACAAGGCTGGCTGAAAATATATGAATCTGAAAGCTTCTTTTTCCACTCTATCTTGCCTGTATTGCAATCGAAAGCCACAAGACTCCCCCGGCAGGTGCCTGTAATCCCCAAATTGCCCTCTGTGGCGATTTTGGCATCATAAATCCCCTCACCTGCACTGCTGGTCCAGATCTTCGCACCTGTTTTACCATCTAGGGCTACAATTCCTCCATCTAATGTGGTGAGCAACACTTTGCCCTCCCAGATGGTAGGAGAGCAGTAGCCTGCCTTCACATTCTCGGTCCGCCATAGCTCCTGGCCTGTCTTCAGATCTAAAGCCATCACAATGTATTTGGGTGTGGTGATAATGAGCTGCCCTGCGTAAACTGTGGGGTTACCTGTTGCAGGAGCATAGTAGAAGCTAGGATCGATCTCCCGCTCCCAAATTTTCTCTCCAGTCTGGGCATCGAGACACGTTACATACCTACTCCAAGCTGTGAAATAAACCTTGCCCTCATGGACCGCTGGCCTCACCTTGATTAAACCTTCATGTGGGTATTGCCACAGGAGCTTACCATTCTGTGCATCTAAACAATAGAGGGCTGTGGGCCCGCCAATATAGACCTTGTCTTCTGCTACAGAAGGCGAGGAGATTGAGGGCTCCCCGCTATCCCAGCGCCACAGTCTTTGCCCTGTGGCAGCAGCTAGGCTATAGATGTAGCCATCACCTGAGGCAAAATATACTGCCCCTCCTACCACATCTGGAGACGAAAGTATAGAGCCCCCTGTTGAATAACGCCACATAACCTCCCCTGTGATTTTATCAAAAGCATACATGCTGCCATCATGGGAGCCAACATAGACTCGATCTGAGTCCACCTGGGGTGAGGAAAAAATGGAACCATCTGTTTTATAGGTCCAAAGTACATGGGGAAGAGCAGTTTGCCGAGGCAAAACCTCTACTGTTTTCAGTTCCTGATAGATCTCAGATCCTACCCTTCCCCGAAGCCACAGGGTTTGGGCGCCAGGATATTTAGGTAGTATGTTCCCTGTCCAAAGGCTCCCAGTAGCTGTGAGGTCTTGCCAGCTATCTTGGCCTATTCTCACTTGCATGCTATCCATCTGGATGCTGGGGATTACAGAAACCTGAAAAGCTTCTCCCTCTTGGATTTTTTGGGGGTAAGTAAAGCTTAAGCTTATCTCCTCTTTCTTTTTGCCGGGGATAGGTACCTCAAAGGCAAAACGTGGTTCTTGCCCTACCTGCTTGTATGAGATCTGGGCTTTTTCCTCATCTATATCGACTATCGCATAGCCTCCTGCATCCCCTGCCTTGCACATGAAAAATTCTCTGCCCTCAATTTGCCAGCGTTGGTAGCTATGGCCGTGGCCGAACATGCCCAGGATAAAGTTTGTGGGCAAGAGCCTGTCCACAACTTCCATGTCGTTATCTGTAAATCTTGAGCGATAGCCCAAGGGGTGATGGCTGAAGACCCAGATCGGTCTGTTAGGTCCTATTTGGGCTAGTTTCTCATCTAGCCAATTGAGTTGTTCTGTTTCAATGTGTCCGTAGGATTCTGGCACAAAAGATGTATCTAGGAGCAAAAAATCATGGCCCTGGTATTGTTTATGGGAATAGGTGGGGCCTAAGTTATCTGTATAATCTTTTTTAAGCCTGGCTGCCCATCTGCTTTCATGATTGCCAGGCACGTGATAGATAGGTATGTTCGCCTCTTGCAATGGTTCCAGAAGCGGGAGATATTTTTCGTATTCCCAAGCGAGACCTGTTTCCACAAAGTCTCCGGTGCAGATCACAAAGGCGGGTTTGGGGTCCAGCTGGACTAGATCCTCCATCAGTTTCGCAATGGCGCGATTTCCAGGTTCATGTCTGCCGCCGTGGGTGTCTGTGATTTGCACAAACCGAAAGCTAGCAAACGAAATGGTGGAATATAGCATGATGATAGCTAGAAAAAATGCAGTTTTTCGCAACTTTTGGTCCTCCTCTTTTGTTGTCCCTACTGTATAGTTTAACATCGACAGCCTTTTCCCTGCAAGAGGGCAAAAGTTTTCTCCCCGCTTTCTACAAGCCTCCCCCAATCATACACTTTTCCTCTTTTTTGACCTTTGCTCAAAAAGGAGTATAATGGGAGTGTTAGATTTTTGTCGAGGAGGCCTGTCTTATGAACGGTCAGGAAGAACTTGTGGCCCTTGTAGAGAGCCATTTGGAAAAGTTAAGTCTCGAAATTGGGCCCAGGCCTGTGGGTTCTGCCAATAATAAAAAAGCCCAGGCATACATAGCCTCCATCTTCGCTGCCTGTGGCCTTAATGTTTCAACTCAATCCTATCCTTGCCTAGATTGGCAATATATCTCCTGTGGGCTGTGGTGTGCAGGTTCAACTTTGCCTGTGAGGCCCAACCCATTCTCTCCCGCCTGTGATCTTACTGCTCCCTTTGTTCCTTTAGACACCATAGGAAAACTTGAACAGAGTAGTCTTTGTGACAAGATTGCCCTTGTCTGCGGTGAGCTTTCGGGACAGTTGAAAAATGATAATACCCAGGCAAGACGCCTCTTAGATCTGCTTGTGGAAAAAGAGCCTTTGGCTGTGATTGCAGTGGCTGAGAACTCTGCAAACCACAAGCTTATAATTGGGGATGGCTCATTTCCCCTGCCTTCTGCTTCAATTCCCCAGGCCAGTTGCAATGTGCTGCTAGCATATAAGGATCACATGGTAAATCTTCGGATTGAGGCGGATCTTACGGAATCCGAGGCTGCCAATATCATCGGGGAAAGGCAGTCTGCGGCTCCGAAAATCGTGGTCTGCGCTCATTTGGATACGAAATATGTATCCCCAGGTGCAATAGATAATGCTTCAGGAGTAGCAGCTCTCCTTGCCCTGGCGCAGGAGCCGGGTTTTCAACTTGTTGCCCTAGATGGCGAGGAGTATTCTCATTTCCATGGGCTGGGTGCTTATAGTGATGCAGATCCCGAGTGGGAAAATATTGTGTGTGCGGTGAATCTAGATGGGATTGGTGTCAGGGGTGAGAAGACACGCCTGGCAGCCTATGGCTGCTCCCAGGAGGTTTTAGGGAGGCTTGGTGCTGTACTGGGAAGGCACCCGGAAATAGTGCATTCCGAGGCGTGGGTACAGAATAACTGCAAGTTTTTTGCAAAGCGGGGTGTTCCCAGTTTTGCTTTGCGCAGCTGTGAGACTGGGGAGCTTGTGAATTCTTTGATTCATACTAAGGGGGATGAACCTTATCTATTGAGTCCTGGCAGCATTGCCGCAACTGTGAGGTTTCTTTTGGATCTACGTCAGGCTTTTTGCCAAACCGTAGGCTCTGGCAGACTTGGCTGCTAATCTCTCCCTTAGTTGCTGGTAAATGTTATCATACATATGCTTTTCATACTTCGATACTCATAGTAAAAGAACAAAACTAACTATATTTGGATGGCTAGCAACCTCGTATCACTTGATAACCAATCTTTTTCTACACAACTTAATCACCAGGGCCTACACGACACCACTGACCTTTAAGCAACACCTAAAAGCTTTAAATTAACATAGGCAGCGACATTAATTGCCGCTGCCTATGTAGCAGTTACGATAGCTTCTGAGAAAGTACAGCTTTTTTGAACTACTGCTCCAACTCAAGATCGTGATTTTCTATTTGCCTTTGCGTGTGAGCAAGGGGCAAACCACAGGTGGGACATGTCGCGGTTCCCAAGGGGATCTTCTCTGTATTGCAGCCTAGGCACCACAATTCAAGCCCCCCTTTAATTAATTCTAGGGATGCGCCTACGAATTGCCTCTCCTCTTTCTCCACCATTAGCTTATAGAGGCGATCATGCTGGTAGACCTCGCTTGAGATCACCTCGCCGATCTTATAGATCCCTGTAATAAAGACCATGGAGCCTGGAGTCAGAACAAAGCCAGTATTTTCCCTGGCCGCCTGTAGCACCTTCTGCTGTTTATCTTGTGCCTGATTTTCCAATTTACCCTCAGCGAGGAGCATTCGCAGCCAACGAACAAGCTCGATCCCGCCCAAGCGATCAATTAGGTGATCATCTGCACTATCTGTTGCCATCCTACAGCAGAGAATACAGCCCTCTTTCCCTTGGGAGGGACCGCAGTTACTGCATCCTGTGAGCATCCGCTCTGCTTCCTCTGCGATCTTGGGCAGATATGAGGCTAGCTTCCAGGCAAGCTCCAGCCCTCCCTCAGCATTATCTAAAAACCTAATGTGATACTCATCATCCCAACAGAACAGATCCAATGCTAAATCCTTCATGTTCACATTCGCAACCAGGGGCGCTGCCTTGAAGAGAGCATTGGCAAAGGCTCTGGCAGCTGGTGGATAAAATCCTTCGGGCCGCTTGAGGATCAGCTCAAGTCCTTGAGTTACCATAAACTTGCTCAGCATCTTGTCGCCATACAGGTGCTGGCTTGTTTCGCCTTCTTTTGTTTCCTGATAGCCTAAGACGAAGTCTGTCACATTGAACCATGCAGATCTAACGCTGAGTTTGGCCTCTTTTGCCTCAACCTCAATCTGGATCTGAGGGTCATAAAATCTCCTTTTGGTCACTGTCTTGGCAATGGGCTTTACAGTGATGCTCTTTTCGTAGGTTGGTTTCACCTGGACTCTGCCGGGTGTTACCTTCTCTACCCGGTAGCGGTTGCCAAGGTGCCGATAGATTGCGCCCATATAGGCCTCGCGCAAGACCTGAGACCACGATAGCTCCCCTAGCATTCTGTTCCTGCCTACAAACAACTTATAGGTAGGATCGCCGATCATCCGCAGATTCAAGTCTAGATGGGGAATCTTGTTTTGAATAAAACTATGGGAGTAAGCATAGGACCTTTCTTGGGGTTTTTCTTTAAGCTTGCTGTACAGTTCAGGCCCCACGATGGTTTTTTTGATCTTTCTCCCTTTAACCTGCTTTGCTTCATAGTTTGCACAAGCAGCGTGATCTTGAGTTAACCGCTGGTTGTTGAGGTTAATATGGCAGGGAGTAAAGCGATTCTCCCACAGAAGCTCTGGGTAGCGGAAGTAATATTCGTCCACTGAAGTTCCGCCAAAGATGATATCTACCTTCCCTCGTCCCCCCTGGCCTCTTCCCACGCGTCCAATTCGCTGGAAGAAGCTTGTCCGCTCACCGGGTACACCACAGAGGATGCAGCGGTTGAGTCCTGAGACGTCAATTCCCAGTTCCATGGCAGAGGTGCTGATCACACAGCGAATCTCCCCATTTTCAAGCTTCGCCTCGATCTCAGATCGCTCCTCGGGAGTATAGCCGGCTCTGTATGGGACCACCTGCTCCCCTCTTTCTCCCAGGGCTTCTTTGAGGAAGTTGCTTAAGGTTTCCACACCTTGCCTGCGGTCTAAAAAGACAAGTGTTTTCTCACCTAAGTCTAAGGCCTCAGAAACACACGCCAAGGCAACCTCATACATGTTAGCCTCAGAGACAGGTCTGAGGAGACGATAGTCTCTGCCGCCGCTGCCTGAGCCATCCTCTTCTCTGCTGATGCTTGTGAAGGGAAGTCCTGTGAGCTTTTCCAAATGCAAGCTTGGATCTTCAATTGTGGCAGACGCTGCAATAAACTGGGGTTCTGCTTTTTCCCAACTGGCAACTTGTCTCAGCCTTCGCAGGAGCAGGGCCATATTAGTGCCGAATACTCCATCGTACAGATGGCATTCATCTAGGATCACATAACGTAGCCTTTGGAAAAAGCTTTGATAATCCTCATCGCCTGAAGAACGGAGGATTGTGGTATGGAGTACATCAGGGGTGGCGAGCAGGATCCTGGAGCCAGCGATGATCTGCTTGCGCAGCGCTGTGCCTCTGATTGTGCCATCGTAGCGGCCCAAAAAGCTTGCAGGCCAACCGAAAGAGGCGATGAGTTCTGTGATTTTCTTTTCCTGGTCTGCAGAAAGTGCTTTTTGCGGAAAGAGAAAAATGCTAGTGCTGGTGGGATCCTCAAGTAAGCTTTGGATCACAGGTACATAAAAGACCAGTGATTTCCCTGAAGCTGTTGGTGTGGAGAGGACAACGTTCTCTCCAGCGAAAATCCGCTCCAGTGCAAGTGCTTGATGCCTGTAGAGCCCCTTTTCCCCATAACGGGAAGCGAGATATTGGCTCAACTTGGGCTTCAGCCTCTCTGGAATGGGGAGATAGCTTGGGGCTTTTGCCTCTTCGCTATGGTCTGCTATCACCTGATAGCTGTCTGTTAACTTAGGATTGGGTACGTTCATCAATTGTCACCTCTATAGTCTACCTTTTCTTAAGATCGCAGGGTCCAGATAAGCCTGGATGAATAACAAAAAAGACAGCTAAAGTGGAGCTGTCTGTCTCAGAATAATTGTAAGCATAGGAGGAACAGGCTGGAATTTTCAAACCATGGGCAAAGGGGCAATCTACCCTACAACAAAGATTGCCCTGATAAATTCCTGCTCCTCTATAAGTTAATCCCCAGATCCCCTCTACTTACTAATTACACACTTAGGGAGAAAATCCTTGTTTTTCAGCAAATTATCCTCCAATGTCTGTTTTTCTCCAATTTACCCTGCGCTTCTTGAGGAGACTATTCTTTTTTGCCGTTTTACTTTTCTTTTAGCAAATCTCGGATTTCAGTGAGCAATAATTCTTCTTTTCTAGGTGCAGGTGGCGCAGCTTCAGGATCTACTTCTTTCTTTTTCAAAGATGAAATAAGTTTTACCAACATAAAGATGGAGAAGGAGATAATTAAAAAATCCACAACGGACTGGATAAAGGCGCCATATCTGAAGGCTACTTCTGCAACATCTCCACTTGCAGGTGTGATTACGTATTTGAGATCACTGAAGTTGATCCCGCCGATCAAGACTCCGAGGATGGGCATTAATAGATCGTTGACCAAAGAGGTCACGATCTTTCCGAAAGCGCCACCGATGACCACACCTACAGCGAGGTCAATTACATTGCCTCGCATAGCAAATTCCTTAAATTCCTTTAATATGACAAACACCTCCATGCTTTCTGGCAAGTTTTCTTCTGCAAGACAGCACTATTATAAAAAATACTTGCTATAGTTAAAGATGTTCGAGATAAAAGCTATATTTCCTTTTTAAGGCAGACTGCAAGCAATAAATTGATCTTTCTGTATTTGGGAAGCAAGACAACCTGAAGTATATGGCACGCGCTTAAGGTTTAAACGTGAGAAGACGCCTCCGGTGGGAGACGTCTTCGTGAGCTGCCTGTTGACTAGTTATCTTCTTCGAATAGGTCTTTGCCAACGCCACAATCTGGGCAGACCCAGTCCTCTGGAATATCGTCAAAAGAGGTGCCAGGTTCGATTCCGTTGTCAGGATCGCCCATTTCAGGATCATAGACATAACCGCATACTGTACATACGTATTTCTGCATTGCAACTCCTCCTCACTTTAGGACCTTTTTTTGGATATTAGCTATTGCTTGTAGATGATATTCGCGCTAAATTATGGAAATCCTCTTTTTTTGTATCGGTCTTAGAGCATTTTTGAATTTAAAATTATCTTAGCACAGTCTATGAGCCGCCCGGGGTTTTTTTCGAGTTTGCTCAAGCTGAGTCATCTGTTCAACAAGCGGCTATTATACTCTTTTCTGGTTCGGACAAAAGCCGAATTGTCGCACATAAAAATTGCACTCAATATGCTTACTTCCCTTATCGTCAACTCTCTATTCTCTCCCACGGTTCAATCTCGCCGGGAATTGCTATAAACAGAGGATGAGGAGTTACTATCTCTATCCCTACTAGGTGAGGCAACCAGTCTTGAGCTCTTTTTTCTACCTTCTGATGTAGCCAGGACAGCTCGTATTTGAGTTGTCCTTCTGTAACCTTGATAGAGCTGGTTGGCACCAGGTTTATGATCTTTTCTTTCTTGAATTTATACCCTCGGCTTTCTGCTTCCTGCCAGATGGCAAATAAATATGCTCCCACAGCAGCTGTGGGATCTGGCGCTTTTTTGAATCTATCTAGCTGCGGGTGATGGGTGTAGCCTCGGGTTTGCCCCATCAGTACTTTTTGGGCCAGCAGAGATTCCCGCCAAAGGGCAACTAGTCCTTTGGGGTCTAGATACCTGGGATGAATGCTCCACAGTCTCATCTATTCAATAGATAGATTGCCCAGGTGAGAACTGAGGCAAAAGTAACCCAAAGCAGATATGGGATCAGCAGATATCCTGCAGGGGGAGAAAGCTTATGGAAGCGGAGAATAGTCAAAAGAATAGCTATCCACAGGACAATGATCAAAAGGGAGCTTCCTAACAGTGAATGGAGACCAAAAAACACAATAGACCAAAGGGCATTTAATACCAACTGAATTGCAAAGATTACCAGGGCTTGTTTTACTTCGACCTGCTTTGTATTTTTGCTCCAGATAAGATAAAGGGAGATGCCCATGAGCAGGTAAAGCGTGAGCCATACAGGCATGAAAAGCCAATTGGGCGGATTGAAACTGGGTTTTGCAAGTTGTGCATACCAGGTGGGAATGGCCGGCACTGTGAACAGAGAGCCTATGAAGCCTGCCAGCTGACAGATGATGATGCTCCCCAATAGACGGAGAATGCTGAAGTCTTTGCTCATCTTTCTTTCGCCTCCCATAATTAGGAATGATTATTTATTCTATAATGAAAGATGCTTTTCCTGCCTCTGGTTGACCCTGTTCAATAATTTTGTGCTGCTAAGAGGAGGAGCATTAATCTGTTTATTCCCCTTTTCTCCCCAAGTGAACCAATCTACAGTCGATCCTTTTGTTTCAAGTCGTTTGTTTTGCTCTATGGTAGAACAATTTTGACAAGAATTTACCCCAAATAAAAAACCCCGGGCCCGTAGGACACCGGAGTATGATCAGCATTATCAGATAGAAAGTTTAACCTCAATATGTTCAAATAATACTACACAAAAACCATTTTGCCAAGAAAATTATTTTATTGTGATGCGGGACTACATTTGTCACTTTCAGTGGACTACTTGAAGCGGCGCAATTGCGCTGCTGCTATTAGGGGGGGCTCTTACGTTGGATACGTCATCTATAGAGAATTAGCTGAAGCTATTCTAGTAACCTCATGTTCGAGCTCCGAATCCATCTCTTTAATATTTTCCCAATCCTGGTATCCAATTTGATCCTCTTTCTTTTATGTGTACACTACAACATCGCTATGAAGCTTTAAGTTACTATTTTTAAGCAAGGATGTGGAGAAGATTAATTTGTTCAAGTCAGCAGGGGGTGTTGCAAAACTACGTTTAAGTGGTTTGCGGCACTCCTTTTATGATTTAAAAAATAAACTTGCCACTCTCAAGTACATATATATCGGTATAAAATGAGCTAAATTCCATAGGAAGCGCTCCCTTAACCCATAAAGTTCAAAAGCGTAATATCAACCTCAGAAAACATAGTTCTCAAATATTGTCATGGCCACTCTTTTTTATGGAATGCCTGTTCAATTAATAAGATAGCTCCTTCTATATCGAGAAAATCTCGTGCAAAAGAATAATTCAGGATTTCATCTGGTAGATAATTATCGTATTTCTCCATAGCTTTCATAGGAAAAAGAAAAGCTAATTCTTCTATAGTAGGGTGATTCGCGATAAAACCTTTATAGGTCTCCAACAAAGCTTCTTTGGATACACCCTGAAAAACTAAGGCTATATCCCGGTTAGCTACCTGAAAGTCTGCATATCTACCCAAGCACCAGAGAGTTCGATTGATTCGAGAACCGGTCCAAGTAAACCAGATAGTCTCATTTCCCAAAACTAAGATGTTGTTATGAATAATATCGCTTTCTCGGGCTGTATCTCGAGCAGAAGAAAGTATCTGTTGGGCCTGAGGATCTAAGTAGCTTGGTAGAGCTTGTGATGATAATACATAGTACATTTTCTCTCGAACACGTGGGAGAATATCCGCCCCTAAACTGACGCCAAAAAATGGTACGCTTCCTCCCTTAGCAGGCTCCACTAAAATTTCTTCTTTTTCAGAGTCCACCTCAAGCACTCGCCACCTTTTTCCAGCTAAAATTAAATAATCCTCTGCTCCTGTGCCCGGAAGGCCTAAAACAGTTCCTATTGTGCGGCCGTTGCAGATAACTCGCAGTTCTTTTTCAGTTTTAAAAGCTGAATAAAAATTGAAGTTGCGTACGATTTGTTCTCCTTTAAGTCCCAAAATCAAAGTACCATCTGGGGCCTGTTCGATCAAATCCCTATCCCCTATTCCTCGCAAGACCTTTAGAAAAACTTCTTTTTCTACATTTTTAAAAGCACCGTTTGCAATCAAAGTATTATATAAAGTAGTAGCTGAAGCGCCACCTGCCTGAGTGATTATACTCATCACCTGCTGGATAAGGGTAGATAAATGAAGACGAGAAATTTCAGGTGGCTCGCACCACCCTTCTATGATCAGCTCTGTCATAGCTACAGCCTGCAGCAGACTTGGATAAAGGCGATCGATAAAAGCAGAATTTTTTTGCGGTTTATCTTCTACTATATACATCCAAAGCACAGCGTCTTCCCCTTGGCGCCGACCACTGCGTCCCAGTCTTTGTCTAAGCGAACTAACAGACCAGGGAGGACCAATTTGCCCTACTGCTGCCACATTGCCAACATCAATCCCAAGCTCAAGTGAGCTCGTACAAAAAGTTACTGCAGGGCTGGAGGAGCGGAGGGCCTCTTCAGTCTGTTCCCGCTCGCTTTTGGATAACGATCCATGGTGGACTCGAAAGATATTAGGTTTCCTCTGTCTTTCGACCAACCTTGCGGTTAAGTCCGCATAAAATTCCAAAAGAGATCTGCTATTGGCAAAGATTAAAGCTGTCTTGCCATAAAAAGCTTTGATAATATCGTCTACTAAAGCCAAATCAGAGGAAGTCGGGGCAGAGTCATCTTTTTCGTCTGCAGTTTTTTCTCTAAGATAACCTTTTATCAAATAGCGAACAGATCTTTTTTCTGAACTAGTTAATAGCTCCACGTTATGAGGATGTTTAGGATCAATCCACTTTTTGGCTTTCTGGATATCACCTATTGTGGCTGACAAGCCAACAAGACGCACATTTTCCTTACTATAATTCAGCAGCCTATAGAGCAAGCTACGTAGATGCACCCCTCGTTCTGTACCAATAAACGAATGAACTTCATCAATCACGATATAGGAAAGTCGCAAAAATAATTGGTAAAGTTTAGGAGAGTGGTTGATAAATAGAGACTCTATTGATTCCGGCGTGATAAGCAACACCCCTGCTGGGGAGCGAAAAAGATGCTGCTTTACCCCCTGGCCCACATCCCCGTGCCATTTGAACACAGGGATCTGCGAGCGCTGGCAAAGTTCCTCAAGTCTGCGAAATTGATCGTTGATCAAAGCTTTCAGGGGACCCACATATAAAGCACGAATGCCGGCTGAATTGTCATCTACAATCTGTGAAAGTATAGGCAAAAAAGCAGCCTCTGTTTTTCCGCCTGCAGTCTCTGCACTTATTAATAAATGCTTTTGATCTGCCAGCAATTTATGGATAGCATCAACCTGGATCTGCCTCAGCTCTGTCCAGCGCATCCTGTAGAGCTCTTCTTGAATAGCCGGATGTAATAGCTCAAATGCTGTTGCCATGGCAGCCTCAGAGCCTAAAGCTCGCCAGTTCAAAGTCGATGCTTGCCTCTACCGCCAGTTCCTCATTAGATTCTATACTCTGTTCAAGTTCTACAGTACCTATTAGGTCTTGCCACCTTGCACCTGGGTTTTGAGCTAAAACAGACAAAAGACCTACAAAGGCTTTTGTTGCATCACGTGGGGTCTGGTAGAATTCAGAACCCAAAGTCTGGGCGCAATGGTTCAAGAAGGCATTAATTGCTTCATCCGGCACCAAGTATTTTGCAGGGTCGCCGCTTGCGAAGACATTACGAATATTGAAAAGTAGAACGTACAAATCCTCCGCTGACAGATTTTGCAATCTAATAACAGGTCCTAAGAAATCTTTAAGACCATCTATGGCAAATCTATTCTCAGCTAGGCGGCTAGCCAACGCTTCGTAGCTTGCTAGCCCTCGTCTTTTATCATCAAGAAAATCATCTGTGCCTGCAAAAATGATCCCCAAACCTTCTACATTTCCCTGTAGGCAATCATTGACCATCCGCAAGATCATTTCGAAGTTGGAGTTTCTGGACTGGGTATTATTAAGTCTGTGGGACAGCACTCCCATCTCATCCAAACAGACAAGAAGCCCAGAATATCCAGCCATGCGAACAAAGGTGCCCATAAGCTTTAAGTAATCATAGAAGTCACGATCATCTATGATATAACGAACACCAAGTTCTTCTTTTGCTTGAGTTTTGGTTGTATATTCAGCGTAAAGCCAACGGAGAGCTGAAGCCATCAAAACATCATCGCCCTTTTGAAAACCCTCAACATATCTGCTAATCACAGTGGCAAAATCGTAGCCGCTGACTAAATCACCAAGGGGCTTGAGCTCCTCATAGATAGCCTTTTTTAGTTCAGATTCTCCGCCACCTGCCTCTCTCACCTTGAAGTCAAGATCGGAAACCCATCTTTGTACAATTCCTGGCAAGGCGCCTCCTTCTCGCTTTGCACCTGCACACATATTGCGCATCAGCTCGGAATAGAGGGTACGTGCCTGACCACCTGTTGAATAAAGTCGTCGTTCTGGTGAGATATCGGCTTGTACTACGACAAACTTCTTCTCCAAAGCCACAATTCGAGCCAAATTCAAAAAGAAACTCTTGCCCGCGCCATAACGCCCTATGATAAATCGAACTGCTGAGCCATTTTCTGCTATTCTTTCCAAATCCTTGATAATTGCCTCTACCTCATCTTTTCTCCCAACCTGAATATGTTGCAGACCAATTTTGGGGACCACACCAGCTTGCAGAGACTGCAGAATTGCATCACGTTCTCTTCGCTTTATTGAAACCAATTTACTCCCTCCAATAGTTCTTTGTTAATTAGGTAGTTTTCATCATCTTCAATTAGAAAATCTCCCAGCTGTTCCTCGGCCCAAACATTAATTGTGTCGATAAGATCTAGTGGCATAAGATCGTGTTTTCTGGCTAGGGCGATAAGTTCGCTCTCCATCCAAAAAGCTCGGTTTATTAGTTCTTTAAAAGCAGGCACATATCTACCTCCCAGATCTTCCCAAGGGCCTTGGACTTGCTCCTCTTGGGTCTGGATGATTTCTTCTTCCTGCTCTTCTGTTTGGCTTAAAACCTGTCCCAAAATCTTCGAGACCTCTTGTGTCTGAGCCATAACATATTTTAATCTTTCCTGATCCAACTGAACCAAGGGCGTTTCATTTTCTTCTTTAAGTGGTATAACCTCGCCCTGCTTTTCTTGTTGCCCTTGGATAATTCTAACCGGCTGGATTTGAATTTCATCCAATAATAATTCAAGTTCTTTTTCTTCTATTTCCAAAGCCTTAAAAATGCTTCTAAGACTATTACGCTCTTTAGCTATAATTTTCCCGTTGGCAGCTGCAACCTGAACAATATTTCTGGCTAAAATCCACCTTTGTTCTGTAGTTAAAGCAGCCTTCAGTCGCACACTTATTCTGGCAAGAGATGGCGGCTGCTGGAATAGAATATGACCATAGGCTTTCAGAAGTTTCCCACCTTGATGGGTTAGCTGGAATTGGGTTTCTAGGATTTGGGCAATTTGTGCTATCTCCACATCTTCAATTTCTCCATCAGCATTGGCAACTATCATTCCCAGCTCTAACATAAAAGCAGCCATAGGGTATTCACTTCCAGGGTTTTGGTCTGGCTCTTGTGGAACAAGAGAAACTTTATCCAGGGCAGAGTAGGCCCTACCCGTGATCCGGATATCAGGTACTATTTGATAGCCAGCTTCACTAGCATTTTCCGCCATAATCTCGCTTTGTTTGACCGTAAACTTCTCCTTTTGAGGCATGTCTAAAAGCTCTGCAACTTGTGCCACCTCTACCACTACATATCCCTTTTCGCTGAGGTTTTCCGTGACCAAAGTCTCCCATAAAGGTTTATCTGGATGATCTACTTCTCTTCGTAGAATCTTTGGAAGTGCCATATATGCATCCCTGTCTGTGGTTTTCATTCCCTGGCTTAATGCTCGGCTGAACTTGCGCAGCTCTTCTATACACTGACTCCATATCTCTAGCAAGGGGGTAAATTGTTCTTTCGCACCTACCACATCAGGAATAGAGATGGATTTAATAAGCGTGCTGGGTAATGACGGACTTGCAATGTGGTAAGAAATCTTCTTCAGCTGTACCACCACAGTAAGTTCCATACCTTGGCCAAATTTTGCTTGGTATTTGTTCTTAAACAGAAGCTTAAATTCTTCTGGTGCTCGTTTAAGAACAACACTTCTAGGGGCTCCAGGAAGGTTTTTTGCTATTTCATACGCCACTTCATCTGGTAGAGGTTTTCTGTTATAGTAAAACCAGGCTAAAACCACCGAGAGGATATCATCCTGAAGTGTACCTATGCTGGCTATTACCTTCATAAATGTATCCTGAGCCATTGAGGCAAGGTCTGTTTTGGCCAATAAATATGCCAGAAAATTGGCAGAATAGCTATTGAAAGATTTTGAAAACTGATAGCGCTGCCTGAGCCTTAAAACCTCCTCTATGACTAAATGTAGGTCCTCTTCATCTAATAAAGCTCGCCGTTCCAAGCCATAATAAAAGATGAAAGTATAGCCGATATCATCAAGTGGCGCAGTGCGGCCACTTGCCATCCAGTTTAGATAATTGGCTCTTTGATTAGGAGAGAGCCCACTATATCTTGGCCAATAACCCAATGATCCCCTAGGTTCGTTAACCACCTTGCCTACCCTTAAAGAAAGGTCAATGCAAGATGACTCATCTACACCTATCCGTTTGGAAGATGCATAAGTAAGGGGGCTAGAGATAAAGCATCCCGAAGTGGCGATGCTTTCATCCATACCATACCACCTTATCCCATGGGCAGGAGATGTTCCTGCATTTTGGGTAGGAGGAGTTTTTTCAAATAATATCTCCCTAAGATCAGGTTCCTTCTCCTCTTTGCTAGCCTTTCCACTTCTAGCTCCTAGATACCAAAATGCTCCTATAGCAAGTAGCCCCAAGCGCCAATCAATAGCAAAAAGGTAAATTGCAAAGAATATTCCGAGACACCCTAAACAAGACTCCATTTTTCACAACTCCTACGAAAGATCATTGTTACTAAGCTGGTTAAATTTTATCTGTTCCTTGTGGAGCCAGCTTTCCTGCGACTTATCGCAATCTATGGGCAGGCAGAATATGCCTGTTTTTTTGTTATCATACACGTATTTATTCAACTAATTAAGATGGCATTATGTGATAAGTTAAATCTTATTAAAGTAAAGTATTTCTCCATATTGCAATTCGGGATAATTTCTATTGACCAGTTGAACTTCAATTACTAATTAGCTATTTATTTTAAAAATCCTTGTTTTTAAGGAAATATTAAACCTTTGCCTGATTATTTTCCTCAAAAAAGAGGTCTTTTAATCATGGTGAACGATTTATATCACCTGCTAGAGCCACCTTGGGCAAGCTGGCAATGGGTTTGGTTGTAAAGAATGACCAAAAACTCTCATAGTTATGCGCCACAGGCAGATTTTGGGGAAAGATTGTCTCAGCTTTCACCCTTGGTATAGGCTTATTGATGGCGGTCTTTACTAATAAAAAACAGGCTCTGCATGATTATATTGTAGGTACCGTGGTAATAATCAAGGCAAGCTCTGAAAAATGGCAAAAGTATTTGTGTGCTCTCTCAAGCAAGGCAGCAGCCACATTGTCTGCAGAATTTGGCGGCCTGCTCTTAGTTGGCACAGCATTGTGGACAATACATCAGATATCACCCCTCAAAAATACGCTAGACATATTATCTTTTCCACCACTATGCAACAGCTCTGCTTATCGTTATAGCAAAGCGTCTAAGAAATGATTTTGCTATGGGCAAGGGGCAGACCACAAACAGGACAGCTCTTCGCACCAAGGGGGATATTATCTGTGTTGCAGCCCAGGCATCACAGCCGGATCTCCCCTTGCACAAGTTCCAGAGAAAAGCCGAAAAACTGTCTTTCCTCTTTGCCAACTGAATGCTGATAGAGACGAATCTTTATAAACTCCGCTGCCCGCTTTGCACTCCAAGTAGCTTTCCATTGTCATCAGACATGGCTACTGTAATCCAGAGGTTATCCCAGATACTCTCCTTGATAACCTCTTTACCACTGTTATTTACAACAAACCCTAAGGTCCGTACACCTCCATATTGGCCTTTTCCACAATAAAAAAGAATTGTTATTGCCCAATCGAGGTTGAAGTTACATTTTTCAAACGCAATACACTTTAAGAACATCTTATTTTTATGATATTGTGCTTTATGTTGTTTTAAGCTCGACAATGTTTATCACCCCGTTAAATGGGTAGTCTGTATTTGTTGATGGGAACCTTAATATCTTCTATTTCTTCCCTACCAAAGATCATTAGATCAAATTTTACATTTGGATATCTCCTAAAAACATCGATATAAACTCTGCCATATTGTTTTTCTATCTTTACATTAGGTTCATCAATCACAATCAAAAACCAAAGCATCTCATTTTCTTCAAACGCATATGCGGAAACAGGGGTTAAGCCTTTTTGCCCAATACAGTTTGAAAATCCTCAATCTGCTCCCTGTAGATCTCTAAGTTTTCTGGAAGATAAGTCTCTCTCATTGCGGCTTCCTCAATAAACGAATATTTAAAAAACGGGTCCAAAACACCAAAATTAACAAATACATTATTTATGAGGAAACAAAATCGTTCGTCGAATTGCTCAGACATATCCAGATACGCAACTTTTTTCAATTCTGCATACTCCGATGTATCGTTCCCGATTTGGAGTGAATTAATCATATTCAGAACCACTTTATTCCTCCCCTTTCTTTACCTCCCATGTAAATCCTCGATTAGTTTTTGGCTTTATTTTGTTCGGAACTACAAATTCTATTGTGGCTTGACGTTGTTCTTGAGACATATTGGACCTCCAAAATAA
>DIQB01000017.1:3301-5750 GCA_002427165.1 Firmicutes bacterium UBA5473 | reverse complement strand
CCGAGCAGAAGATTCAAGGCTGTGGGGCAGATCAATGCGATTGTGGACCGAACTATGGCTTCTCGCTTGCCATCTGGCAGCATCGCGGCTCTGAATTATGGTCATAAGGTGATGATGCTGCCCTTGGGGCTTTTTGTGGGTGCCATCACTACAGCCATCTATCCTAGTCTTTCTCTGAGCATCGCCCAGGGCAAGCGAGATGAGTTTAAGCGAGGCATCTCCGATGGGCTGCGGATGGTATCGCTGATTATGATTCCATCCACTGTGGGGCTCTTGGTACTGGGGGAGCCGATAATCCAGCTTCTGTTTCAGCGGGGCGCCTTTACTCACGAGGCGACGCTTCTTAGCAATCGCGCATTGCTCTTTTATGCTATTGGCTTGTTGCCCTTAGCTTTTCAGATGATCATCGCAAAAGCCTTTTGGGCTTATCAGGATACATGGACGCCTCTGAAAGTTAGCGTGATTGCAGTGGTCTCCAATATCGCCTTTAACTTTATCTTTATCGGGCCCCTAGGCCACGGTGGCTTGGCTCTAGGTACCACCCTCTCGATTGTGGTTTGGGTGAGCATTATGACGGTGTTCCTTCGCCGTAGGGTGGGGGCCTTGGGTGGCAGTAAGCTCTTTGCGAGTTTGGTCAGGATGAGCCTTGCCGGGCTCGTGATGGGAATTGGTGTGATGCAGGTTTATAAGTTTTTATTGCCACAGGGATTATTTTTGTCAGTAGCTGGCTCCATCATCTGTGGTATAGTAATATATGTCTTCGGGCTTGTCTTCTTTGGTGTGGAAGAGATGAAGAGCTCCGCCTCCCTCCTCCGAGGAAGGCTAGCTAAAGAATAGGGGAAGAAGGATGGCAGAGTTCATGAGTCTTGATGCTGCCCTCTCTATGTCCCGGGAGGATATTGTCAAATATCATAAGGAGTATTTGAACTCGGACCGAGTGTTGCTTGTGGGCCTGGTTGCTTTCACTCACAGCTTCGCGAAAGCGGAAGGCACTCGGGTTTGGAATGATGCGGGGAATGAGTATTTAGACTTTTTAGGTGCCTACGGCGCTATAAACATTGGGCACAATGCTCAAAAGTTTTTGGGGGTATGGGCCAGACCTTTGGTAAACCCAATCTACTTCTGGCAGCATTCAGTCCCCTGTAGTCTCGGCCCATAACTTGGCCTAGGTGACGCCAAGGGAGCTCAAGCATAGCTTCATCCTGCCATAGTGGTGCCGAAGCTGTGGAGGGGGCAAACTCATAGAGCTTGAGTATTCCATCATCCGGGATATGTGGGGGAAGGGGTTCATGATCGGTCTTGAGTTTGAGGAGCCTGTGGAGAAGGGAAGTTTCTCAATAAGCTCTCAGGCGAGTATATGTGGGCATTAATTTCCCGGGGAGCTACTGAAAAGCACCATATTATCACAGTCTATACCTTGAATAACCCCAATTTGATTAGGCTTGAGCTGCCTTTGATTGTATCTTGAGAGGAGCTAGCTCAGATGTTAGCGGCGCTGGAGGAGATCTTCCAGCGCAACAGTGTGTTTTCCTCTCTTGTCATGCCTAGTGGCAAAGATACATTGGGGTGTGTTCAAGCGTTAAAGCTGAAGGTGTTATGGATTTGCCCGATAGTATATTTAATCTGTTAAGGGGTCGATCACCGAGAGGCAAGGCCCTCTCTGATGAGGGGCAGGGGCCTTGTGATTTTTACTGGGCCCTGCGGTTGGGCTCTTTTCCAGCAGAGGTGGCAGCTGAAGAGAGTGAATATAGTGGCATTCTGGGATTAATCTCTTGGATTATCAATTGTTTGCCTTAGTTAAGTGTATACTGAGTTGTGTGCTTAAATTCTGATGAAGGAGCCTTGCTATGGGTTCTAAAGTGGGGGAAAGATTACATCGCTATTTTTATCGCTATTGGCCATGGGCTGTGGACATGCTGCTGGCGGTCTGTGCCCTGCCTGTGGCATTTCTGGTGAGGTTCGAGGGTAAGCTTCCAGGGGGACCTCTGCCCTCAAGCTCGGGTTATATTCTTTTGATTGTGGCCTTGGTTCGAGGAGCTGTGAATTACGCTTTCGGTTTTTACAGGCAACTGTGGGAGTATGCAGGGCGCAGAGAGTTTATCCTGATTGCCAAAGCTACAGCAAGCGGGTCACTTTTGATTACGGCTTTGGCTTATATGAGGTGTTTTCCGGTTTTGCCCCGGTCCGTTATCTTGCTGGATTGGTTTTTCTATACGACTTTTGTGGGGCTCTTTCGGCTACAGCTTGCGGCCACGCTGCAAAACAAAAAAGCAGAGTCTCCCCGGGAAATTCGAAGGGCGATTATTGCTGGTGCTGGTGCTGCAGGTGCCATGCTGATGCGGGAATTTTTAGGTCACCGTGAGTTTGAGGTTGTTGCTTTCTGCGATGATGATCCCCTCAAATATCACCAGCGGATTTTGGGGGTGCGGGTTGAGGGTACCTGCGATGA
>DIQB01000017.1:2473-3006 GCA_002427165.1 Firmicutes bacterium UBA5473 | reverse complement strand
CTTCGGGAGATCGCCTCATTGGCCAAAAAAACCGGCCTTGAGGTCAAGACCGTGCCCGCCCTCTTTGAGATTGCCAATGGAAGAGTTTCTATCCGGCAGCTGAGGGAGATAAAACCCGAAGATCTGTTGGGGAGAAGTGCGGTTGAGTATAGTGACCCGGCTCCTTTGGCGGAATACATAGAAGATAAGGTAGTGCTTGTGACAGGTGCAGGCGGCTCTATTGGCTCGGAACTGTGCCGTCAGATTGCGCAATTGCATCCCAAAGAGCTTATTCTCCTTGGCCGGGGCGAGAACAGTATCTATGAGATTGAAAATGAGCTATTGGATTTAGCTCCAAAATTGAAATTGCGCACGATTATTTCAGACATCCGCCAAGAGCAGAAGATGAATTGGCTTTTTGAAAAATACAGACCCCAGATTGTCTATCACGCAGCAGCCCACAAGCATGTACCCCTGATGGAGCGCAATCCTGATGAGGCCATCACGAACAATGTGATGGGAACTATGAATGTGGCAAAGGCTGCAGATAGGTT
>DIQB01000017.1:567-2335 GCA_002427165.1 Firmicutes bacterium UBA5473 | reverse complement strand
GTGGCAAAGGCTGCAGATAGGTTTGGGACAGAGCGCTTTATCCTCATCTCTACAGATAAGGCTGTGAAGCCCACAAGTGTCATGGGAGCCTCGAAAAGGCTGGCAGAGGTAGTTATTCAGGAGCTTGCGCAAGGGAGCCCCACAAAATTTATGGCAGTGAGGTTTGGCAATGTCTTAGGCAGCCGGGGGAGCGTGGTGCCCAAGTTCAGGAAGCAAATCCAGCGAGGTGGTCCTGTGACCATCACAGATTCTCGGATGACGCGCTATTTTATGACCATCCCTGAGGCTGTAATGCTTGTATTACAGGCAGGAGTTTTAGGATCCGGTGGCGAAATATTTATCTTGGACATGGGGGAGCCTGTGCGGATTGAGGAGCTGGCCTGCCAGCTAATCCGTGGTATGGGCTATGAGCCCAATCGGGAGATTAAGATAGCCTATACTGGTATTCGGCCAGGTGAGAAGTTATATGAGGAGCTGAGCTTCAATGCTGAGACTATGGCCAAGACCACACACCCTCAGGTTTGGTCTCTAATTAATGGAAGGCCCGGGGACCTTGAAGAGTTTGAAGCGGACTTTGAAAAAATGATTAGGTTTGCAATCAAGCAAGGAAGCCGAGATGTAGTTCGGGATAAGCTGATTGAGCTTGTGGAATTGGTGGATAATAAGTGTTTTTCAGGGTCTGGTGATGATATTGCAAGGGAGCAAGTTGCAGCGACTAAATAAGAGCCCATCTCAAGCTTTAAAAGTAGAGAGGGGAGCACTGCAATTTGGTTTATACGACTAGTTATTTTTAATATACATAAGAGGTTGTAACTTCAGCGTTTAAGAGGCTGGCTAGAATGGAAGCTTGGTAGATTGACGGGTAAAGGGATGAATAACCGATGGAGTTAAGACAGATCGAGCTCTCGCAGCTTGAGTGTGACCAGGAACAAATTCGCAGAAAAGGTCTTTGGGATTCGGAACTAGACGGGGAGCTGGCCTCCCTTGCCTTCAGTATTGGTGAGGTAGGTTTGGTGAATCCCATTATTGTAAAAGAGATCGGCCCTGATAGATTCATGGTAGTTGCCGGGGAGCGGAGGTTACTCGCCGCGCGAATTGCAAAATGTGAGAGCATACCCTGTCTTGTTTTGGACAAGCTTGAGGAGTCGCTTGACTATCAACTCGCGGAGAATTTTCACAGAAAGGATCTGGATCCGCTCGCGAAGGCTTATGTTGTAGAGCTTCTGAAGCAAAAGCATATTGAGGAGAAGAAGGTCAGCCAGCTACTTGGTGTGTCCCCAGCGACGATTACGCAATGGACGAAGATTTTAGATGTTGATCCGAAGTATCAGGAGGCTGTGATTGGTAACTTCTATGATAAGAATAAGTCTCCTTTGACTATAGGGCATTTGGGTGTAGTAGTTGTAAAGGGTTTTAAGAAAGAGACGATCTGTGAGGTTCTTGATCTGGTGATGGAGTATCAGCTGTCGAGGGAGAAGACTGAGCAGTTGGTGAAGGTGCTGAAGAGTAATCCTACATTAAAGCCTGCAGATGCGCTCAAGAAGATGTTGAATTCGGAAATAGATTCTTTGGGTAGTGAAGATGAGGGGAAAGAGAAGGGGCAGGAGAGTCGGAAGCGGTTTGTGCTGGTGATACCAAATTCGCTTCCCGAAGATTTTGAAATGCAAGAGGAGCTTAAGCTTAAGTTTATGGAGCATTTGGAGAGGCTTGATCGCGAGACACAACGGTTGTTTGGTGCGTCGTTGGATCAGTTTCTGTACCCAGGTGG
>DIQB01000017.1:0-254 GCA_002427165.1 Firmicutes bacterium UBA5473 | reverse complement strand
ATTTGTGGGCTAGTTGCAAGGAAAGAGCATAGTAGCCAATCTGGTAATAAGGTTCGCGGGGGACTGAATGTTGAACTAATAACTGGAGAGGACAAGCCTGATAAGTACGTTTAGAACTGTTTTTTGGGACTTTGGGAGGTATAGCAGTGAAACCGGAAAGTATTGCAGTGAGGTAGAGCTTATTTCAAGCGTCTGTAATAGAGATTCAATAAAAGCTTAGTATTTAATATACTGGACAGTCAAAAGTTCTCAAT
>DIQB01000066.1 GCA_002427165.1 Firmicutes bacterium UBA5473 | reverse complement strand
ACCATCTAGTCGGAAAATGAGTTTAAATAGGTGGCTAGACTTAAGGGAAGCTCGGGAAAATGAAATAATGGTGCAAATTAGATCCGGGAATTCAGTGAGCAGAGCCAGCCTGCTCTGCTCACTTTGAGAACTTGAATTTTAATTATATATTTGCTATTGTAGATTTTAGAAAGACCGGCTACATTGCCCAAGAAAGGAATTTGATGTGACACAAAGGCGTTTTTTTATTCCCCAAGCTGCTATAGAAGGGGATAAGGCTTGGATTTGCGGATCTGATGCTCATCATCTGCGAAATGTCTTACGGCTGGAGAAGGGCGATGAAATTATTATAGTGTCTGAGGGGCAAGAGTATCAAGCCCTGATTTCTGACTTCGTAGATAACCAGGTGCTCTGCACCCTCCGCGATGCCACAGTGGGCCTGGGAGAGCCTCCTTTGGAGGTAATCCTGCTGCAAGGCATGCCCAAAGGGGAGAAGCTGGAGCTTATTATTCAAAAAGCTGTGGAGATCGGAGTTTCGAAAATTGTGCTCCTAGATACCCAGCGCTCTGTTGTGAAGCTGGACAGTAGCAAAGTTGAAAAAAGGTTAACGCGCTGGAGGCGGATCGCACTTGAGGCTGCAAAGCAATGTCGTCGTAGCATCGTACCTCAAGTGGAGGGTATCTTCAAATTATCCCAATGGCTCGAGGGGCAAGAGCAAAGTGATGAAACGCTCTTTTTGGTGCCCTGGGAGGATGAGAGGCGAGCGGGAATCGGAGAGGTGCTGAAGGAACAAAAGGGTATCGGCAAGGTGATTATTCTAATCGGTCCTGAAGGGGGGCTCGCGGAAGGCGAGGTAGCCGAGGCGAAAAGATATGGTGCCAGGCCCGTAACGCTGGGCCCTCGAATCCTGCGTACAGAGACAGCTGCAATTGTGGCACCGGCCTTGGTTCTCTATCAATTAGGGGACTTGAATTGAGTACTTTCGGCAGCAATAAAGTGGGGCAGAGAACGCGTACCGAAGTGGGCTTTTATTATTTACTAGATGGAAGAAACACGAGGTGAAGCCGATGAAAGTAGGGGAACTGAGGGATACTATTGCAACATACGATCAGGCGCAACTGCAGCTTCTTGTGGTGGAGATGTACAAAGCGCTCCCGAAGAAAATTAAGGAAGAAAAAGAGATCGATAGCATCGTTAAGTTACAGTTTCCAGGGCCGAAGAAGAGGGAACCTGCACGCAGGGATCTTGAGGAAATTGAGGACGAGACCCTGGAATTTTTGGATGATGCATACAATCAATATTACTTTGCTCCTAATAATGTAATCCATAAAAAAAATCGGCCTAAGTGGCGGTTTATTGTCAAAAGGCTCTATAAAGAGCTTTTGCCCTGGACCGATGAGGAACCGAAGCGAGTGGGAGAGCTACTGGATAAACTCTACAGGATGTTATGTTATGCTACCTCTTATTTACTATTTAACTCAAACGATCCCTTCGCTTCAGTTGGGGTAGAGCAAAGTATGTTCCTCAGCTCTGTGATTGCTGCAAAGTTGAAGCAAGGTGCCGACAAGGAGACTATGGCAGAAATTATTTCAGCGGCAGCAGAAGTATATGGCTGGGGTACTAACAGCAGCGGCCTAGATAGGGTCGTAGTTGAAATGCTGAAAACTCCACCCTTGAAGGAGTTGGCCATCGAGCAGGTGCAGGTTTTATATAAAAAGAGTTATAAAAATAAAGAAAGTCAGGATGTATGGCGAGAAAACCTTGCATTTATCGGATTTGCTCTTTATGCAAGTCTCTACGAATATGAGCAGGCTGCAAAATGGTTCAAGCAAAGTTATCCAGCACGTAATGAACCCAAGCTTTATGTCCTCCTCAGAGTGCTTGAAATGTATGATGCAAAAGAGACATGGGTTGCAGAGTATGAGGAGGCTATAGCGAAAAACGTCTCACCAAGATCCGCGCTTCAAATTAAATATCAAATACTAAAGCATGAGCTAAGCTCAACTGGCACCTGATGAGGTTGCAATATTTTTTCACAAAGTATTTGCAAAAGAAAACATAGGTGCTATAATGTTTCTAGAACTTTTGAAAACAATGTCTTCAGGGCAGGGTGAAATTCCCGACCGGCGGTATAGTCCGCGAGCGTGAAAACGCAGGTGCGCAAGCACAGGATTTGGTGAAATTCCAAAACCGACAGTATAGTCTGGATAAGAGAAGGCGTGTCTATTTTCTGCGGATACACCTATTTAAATAACACCTGAAAGACATAGTTTTCAGGTGTTATTATTTTTTAGGGGGAATTACCAATGAACAAAACAAGCAAACTCACTACTTTGGCCATGCTCAGTGCTATTTCTTACATAGTAATGGCAGTAGGAAGGATACCGGTGGTACTGTTCTTAAAATACGATCCCAAAGACGTCATCATCACAATAGGTGGATTTATCTTCGGACCATTATCGGCTTTCGTTATCTCTTTATTAGTCTCCTTTGTGGAGATGCTTACAGTAAGCGATACTGGAATTATTGGCTTCGTCATGAATGTTATCTCCACCTGTGCTTTTGCATGTACAGCTGCCTATATTTATCAAAGAAACAGAACGCTAAAAGGTGCAATAGGCGGTCTTATTTCAGGCTCTATCTTGATGACAGCTGTTATGCTGCTGTGGAATTATATTATCACTCCGATCTATCTTGGCTATCCACGAGAAGCGGTGGTTAAGTTATTGGTTCCAGCAATTCTTCCTTTCAATCTTTTGAAGGCCGGTCTGAATTTGGCAATTACCATGCTTCTCTACAAGCCAATAGTGACCACATTGCGTAAAAGTAACTTAATTTCAGAGTCAATCCAAGGCGAACAAACTAAAAAATTCAATCCAGGTGTCATGTTGGTCTCTGCTATTGTTTTGGTTTCATGTATTCTGCTTGTATTGGTGTTGAATGGAACTATATAATGTCGGTCTGAAATTTGCAGTGAATCTAGAGGAGAAGATGCTTGGAGGTGATTAAAATTATAAGTGAGAGGATTCAAGGTTTTCAGCCCACAATAGCGATCCCTCCTGGAGAAACGATAAAAGAGTATCTCGAATCTATGGGGATGAATCGATCTCAATTAGCAAAAAGACTAGCTTGTACCCCCAAAATCTTAAGTGAAATAATTATTGGAAAAGTACCTATTACAGCGCAGACTGCACAAGCTCTGGAAAGTGTTTTTAAAACCCCTGCAAGCTTTTGGCTTGCACTAGAAAATAATTATCAAAGGATTAAAGTGCGCCTTGAGCGAAGAAATATAAATGAAACGGGTTTGCCCGATACAGAAAGAGCCGCAGAAAGGTTGCCATAATGTAATCAAGAAAGGGCGTATCTACAATGGCCAAAAGAGGTATAATAATCCATTGGAGAGCTTTACAGTTGATGAATTAAAGAAAATAGCCGAAGCGTCAGGCTGCAGAATATAAAGTTGCCTTTGAAAGAGCGAGAGAGCATAGACTTGTCCTTGGTGTGGTGCTGAAAATGCTACCGAAGTAACGAGTGGTATTATTATCGCGCATAAAGTGGAGGATGGTGTTGCTCTATGCAGCTAATTGATAAAATAGACCGTTATAAAGAGGCAATTGATGGGCTCCGTCCCTTTGAAGGTCATCTGCTTGAGGAAATAAAGAGATATTATCGTATAGGCCTCACCTGGTCCAGTAATGCTCTTGAAGGGAATACCCTTACTATTAGCGAGATAAAGGTCCTTCTGGAAGACGGACTGACCGTTGGTGGAAAGCCGCTCCGGGATACTCTCGAGGCGTTGGGACATGCCCAGGCGTATGACTTCATGTTTACGCTGCTTGGCAGCAGTCGGATTAGCGAGAGCGACGCCCTTACTATGCACCGTATGTTCTATTCGGGAATTAATTCCAAAGAAGCCGGCCGGTACCGTGATCGTCCGGTGTTTATAACTGGATCCGATTATGATGTGTGCGATGTGAAGAGGATAGGAGAGGAAATGTTGAAGCTGTTTAGATGGGTGGCGTCCGAACGCGACAACTATCATCCGGTAGAGTTCGCGGCGTTGCTGCATAAACGGTTCGTGTTCATTCATCCCTTCATTGATGGAAACGGAAGGCTTTCCCGGTTGTTGATGAATACGGCCCTTATTCAGAAAGGTTATATGCTTGCTGTCATTCCTCCGGTCCTGCGCCAGGAATATATTAGCCTCCTGGAACGCGCCCATAAGGACGATAGGCCGTTTGTGGATTTTATTGCCGAGCGGGTGCTGGAGTCCGAGAAGGATATTATGCGGTTGCTGCATATCCCTTTCCCTGAACTGTCATAAAAAATCTTGATTCGGGATAATGTTGCCGCATTCAAAAAAATGCCCCGAGAACCTTTGATTTGGTTCCGGGGCATTTTGGCGTTTACTCCCACTCGATAGTTCCAGGTGGCTTTGCACTAATATCATAAACTACCCTACCCACATGCTCAAGCTCCATCAAGCGAGTAGAGATAGTAGCCAATGAGTCATAGGGAACCCGCACCCAATCTGCAGTCATCCCATCTGAGCTGCTCACAGCCCGCACAGCCACCACATAATCATACGTCCTCGCATCACGTTTCACACCCACAGCCCGGGTATTGGTCAGAACTGCAAAGCACTGCCAAATCTCCCGCCCCGGATCGCTTTTTGCAAGCTCTTCGCGCACAATTGCATCAGCCTCCCGGAGGATTGCTAGCTTCTCGGAAGTGATAGGACCGATAACCCGCACAGCTAACCCTGGACCTGGAAAAGGCTGCCTGTACACCATCTCAGGTGGCAGACCCAGCTCGAGCCCCACCTGCCGCACCTCATCTTTAAACAGTTCCCGCAGGGGCTCTAAAAGCTCCAACTCCATATCCTCAGGCAATCCACCCACATTGTGGTGGGACTTAACCTTCACTTCTCCGTCGGTGCCACTTTCAATCACATCGGGATACAATGTCCCCTGCACCAGAAAACGAATGGAACCTAGCTTTCTGGCCTCTTCTTCAAAAATACGAATAAATTCCTCACCGATAATCTTCCGTTTCCGCTCCGGATCTGATACGTCTTTGAGTTTCTCTAAAAACCGATCCTGGGCATCGATGGCAAGGAGCTTAATTCCCCGCTCGGCGAAGGTGGCTACCACTTCCGCTGCCTCGTTCTTCCGAAGAAGGCCATGATCCACAAAAATGCAAGTAAGCTGATCGCCAATTGCCTGATGCACTAACGTGGCAGCCACGCTAGAGTCAACACCACCCGACAGAGCACAGATCACATTTTCATCACCTACTTGCGTCCGAATAGCCTCTAGATACTCCTGAACAAAAGACTGGGGCGTCCAAGATGCCTCGCAGTGGGCAATCTCAAAGAGAAAATTCCTCAATGCTTTTTCCTCAGGCTCAAGTTTTCTAAGATCCAAAACTGGGATCCCAAGCTTTTGGATTTGGGAATCTGCTTTTGCGTCAGAGGACCCAGCTAAAATTATCGCCTTTGCCTGCGAGAGGCGAGAGAGGGGAGTATTTGCTGGCCAGATCTCGCTATAGACGCCAAGGTCGCGGATCTTCCTGGCAATAGTTTGGCTATTTCGGCCGCCAAAATCAAGTACAACTACAGTTTGCCGCATAGAGTTCTTCCTTTCTAATCTTGATAGATTTCAGGCTTCAACACACCGATGTAGGGGAGGTTCCGATATTTTTCTGCATAATCCAGACCATAGCCCACTACAAACCGATCTGGAATGGAAAACCCATTATAAGCTGTTTCGATCTCAACTGTCCTGCGCTCGGGCTTGTCCAAAAGTGTGCAGACATGGAGGCTTTTTGGCTTGCGGGAGGAGAGGTTTTCCAGTAAGTATTTCAACGTCAGCCCGCTGTCGATAATATCCTCCACCACCAATACATGCCGATCTTGAATGTTCTGATCTAGATCCTTTAAGATCCTCACCACACCGCTGGAACTTGTGCTATGCCCATAGCTTGAGATGGCCACAAAGTCCGTCTCAAGTGGCAGCTCTATGGCCCGAATCAGGTCAGAGAAAAAGATAATCGAGCCTTTGAGAATACATACTGCCAACAGATCCTTTCCGCGGTAGTCCTCTGTGATCTCGGCTGCCAGCTGGAGCACTTTCTCATGAAGCTGCTCTCTAGAAAGAAGAATGGATTCGATGTCGTTGTGCATCTGTGAAGCCCCCTAT
>DIQB01000049.1 GCA_002427165.1 Firmicutes bacterium UBA5473 | reverse complement strand
GCTTCTAGATAATAGGTTTTATCGAAGTAGATGGGTTCTATTTCAGTTTGGGCATGGACAGCTTTGATTTGAATGTTTTGGTGATCTGGGGAGCTTTGGGCCAGCTCCTCGTCTTCAAGGAGCACAAATTTTCCCTTTTGGTATTCGTAGCCCCGGCTGATCTCCTCCTCGGCTAGCTCTCTTTGGCAGGTGGGGCAGAATTTTTTGTAGCGGACGGGGCTATGGCATTCTTTGTGGAGCTGACGGAAGCTGAGTTTTTGGGGGGAAATTGCTGGATATAAACGCACAGGGATGTGTACCAGGCCAAAGCTCAGTGCCCCTTTCCAAATAGCTCTCATAGTCTATCCCCCAGAGCATTGGCTCTGCCTATGAGCTGTCGCAAATAGAGGAAGCTGGCCACAAGTAAAATTAGGGCTAAAGTATTGGGCAGTTTGCTAGCTAAAAGAAAGTTATAGCTACCATGAAGGAGAGATGCTAGGGCCAGCCCGGGCCAGAGAGAGGATTTTTCAAAACGTGCCCGACTGAGCCAAAAGCCTGCAATACCAGAGAAGGAAGCGTGGGCAAGGAGTGTAATCAGGGCTCTTGCTGGTATCACACCCGTGCCAAAGCGGACTCCATAGAGCATGTTTTCCAGGGCAGCAAAGCCTAAGGCTGCAGTGATGGCATAGATGATTCCATCTACAGGTTCATCGAACTCAGCCCGGCGCCCGGCTCCAGCCCAAAGAGCCCCAAGTTTGGCGGCCTCCTCCACCAGCCCTACGCCTAGCACTGAGATTAAAAACAAGACCACTAGATTCGGAGGCTGGGAGATGAGTTTGCCATAGAGAGATTCCACAGCTGCTGCTGGTAGTACAAAAATTGTACCCCAGAGGAAAGTTTTGCCTATGAGGTGACTTGGCTCTGGTCTTCTGTCTTGGCGATAGAAGAACCAGAGCCAGATAAGGCCAGGACCAAAAGAAAGCAATATAAGTAGCATCATATTATACCTCCCCCTATAGAGTGTTCCAAAACTCCCGCCCCTACGCCGTCATTTTTCTCCATTGAAAAACACCCCCCCGGGCTATTGTCACAGAAGAATATTTGCGTTATGATAAATTTGCACAGGGCAAGTTTTCCCCAATCAGTACTGTGTCCTGTGTAAACTTGGCAAGGAAAGTGGGTTCTTGAGAGGGTAAACCTCTCTGGAGGGCTACCCCATTCCTCGCCAAGTTTTTTTGGATAAATAGAAGTCAACACCCATAAGCTAAATAATAGTTACTATTACCATTATTATTTTTCTTTGCAAAAGAAAGTTAGAAAACAGGAATTAACAATTATCTAGCGAATTACATAATTGTGTCCCTAGCGGAGCGGTTAAGAATCGTGGGACTGATTGTGGCGTCGTGTGACGAAAGGGGAGGTAGCATGGAAGTAGCAGAAAGCAAAGGCATACTATTTGTCACATTAGCAGTAGCTCAAGATGAAGAAAGTATTCTAACCACCCTAAGCGAGCAGGAATTAATCCAAAAGGCACGCGAAAAAGTTATTGAGTTTATTTCCACCTGCCTCATAGAAGAGATGATCGTAGGCTTAGATGGGAAAAAGGTTCAAGTAGCAGTTAAGCTATAAAAGTAAAAAGCACCACATTTGGTGCTTTTACTTTTTTTGGCATAGCTAACAAAAAGCGTCTTTCTCCCACCGGGGCCTTCTATGTTATAATTGTAAGCAGCAGGGAAGGGGGAAACACTTTGAATTGGCGGCAATGGTTCGACGGGGTTAAGTGGCCTTTGGCATTATTTTGGTCCCTGTGCCTGTTTGTCTTGCTCTGGGGCGGGCAAAAGATTTACTATCATAATTTTGTGCTCAGGCCTGCCGTGGCAGAAATCAAGGCGCTAGAGGGCATCGGAGAAGTAAGGCTGGGGGGAAATAAAGTTTATTTGAAATTGGAATCCCAGGCCAACCTCAAAGCCACAGTTGAGAGTGCTACCAGCATAGCTGAGAACTTGTTGGGGCCAGACGCAACTTTGGCTATCGAAGATGACAGAGACGGGGAATTAGTTCAACTAGAAGAGGAAATCAGTTTAAGCCTGGCCCAAGCAGCCAGTCGCGGGGAGTTTGAAACCATGCGTCCCTACTGGACAGGGGCTGCACAGGAGGCAGGTGCTCAGATTCAGGTTGCAGTGGGACCAAATGCCATCTACCTTACTTTGCGGCGAGGCGAGAGCTATCTGTATGAGATTTTCCCTCGCCAGGATCATGGGTCCCAGGTCACAGCAGCACAAGTAGAGGTGGGGGAGGGAGAATTATGAAGCGGGAATTTCTAGGTGGCCTCCTTATCGCCTCAGTGCTCTTTCTTATGATGCAGGGGGTTAACATCCTCCCCTTGCTACTTTTGGGGGGGAGTTTTTGCTTACTTCTGCTAATGCTTGGAGGCAAGGGATTAACACGCAGATTTCACGTAGTGGGAGAGGGCCAAAGTGATGCTAGAGGCCAGATCACTTTTTCTGATATTGGTGGTCAGGAGGTTGCCAAACGCGAGTTTCAAGAGGCATTGGAATTTATTGTGCAGCAGGATCAGGCCACAGCCTTGGGCATCCGTCCCCTGCGGGGCATTTTATTGAGCGGACCTCCTGGCACAGGGAAGACCCTTCTTGCCAAGGCCGCAGCTCGCTACACAGATGCAGCCTTTCTGGCTGCATCTGGCAGCGAGTTTGTGGAAATGTACGCAGGTGTGGGAGCGCAAAGGGTGCGAGAGCTTTTCCATGGAGCACAGCGGGAAGCTAAAAATCGAGGTAAAAGTACAGCTGTGATCTTCATCGATGAAATTGAAGTATTAGGCGGCAAGCGTGGTCAGCACACCAGCCATCTGGAATATGATCAAACCTTAAATGAGCTTTTGGTGCAAATGGATGGTCTCTGTGAGCATGAAGACGTACAGGTGCTAGTTGTTGGCGCCACAAACAGAGCAGATCTTTTAGATCCAGCATTATTGCGGCCTGGCCGCTTCGATCGGGTAGTGAAGGTGGATTTGCCAGATACTCAGGGCAGATTGGCGATTTTGAAAATCCACACCCAGGGTAAACCTTTGGCAGCTGATGTTGACCTTGAGGCCTTGGCCCGGGAGAGTTTTGGCTTCTCAGGAGCTCACCTAGAAAGCCTGACCAATGAGGCTGCTATCGGCGCTCTGCGGGCAGGGAAAAGCGAGATTGAGCTGGCGGATTTTCGCGATGCAATTGATAAGGTAATCATGGGGGAAAAGCTAACCCGGCGCCCTTCAGAGGAGGAACGCAGGCGCATCGCCTACCATGAGTTAGGCCATGCTATAATTGCAGAGCTCCAGGAGAGGGGGTCTGTGGCTGTTGTTACTATCTCCTCTAGAGGCCAGGC
>DIQB01000127.1:7147-7377 GCA_002427165.1 Firmicutes bacterium UBA5473 | reverse complement strand
TTTCCTACAGATCTGCAGCAGCAGCTCACAGCGCTTCTTGCTATCGCTGATGGGACTAGCCTGGTTGTGGAGACTGTGTTTAATAACCGCTTCCGTCACGTGGATGAACTGCGGCGGATGGGAGCCCAGATCCGAGTGGAAGGCAGAGGAGCCCTGGTGCAGGGGATAGAGCAGCTCTCTGGCGCCCAGGTTGAGGCGCCGGATCTGAGAGGTGGGATGGCGTTGTTACT
>DIQB01000127.1:6568-6852 GCA_002427165.1 Firmicutes bacterium UBA5473 | reverse complement strand
TATAATGAGTTCAGAAAACTAGAGAGGGTGGGGTCCTGTTGCGGGAGAGGGTGGATAGACGCGAGAGGCGCAAGGGGCGCTTTACATTCTTTTTTCTGCTATTTTTGGTGATGCTAGCTCTTTATTCCTTCCTGCATTCCGCTTTTTTTACAGTTAAAGGAATTGTGGTGCAGGGCAACAGCTATTTTACCCGGGAGGAAATTTTGAGCTTTGCGGACCTATCCATGGGCCGCAATATTTTCACCATGGATACAAAGGCCTCTGGGGCGGCACTAGCAAGCCAG
>DIQB01000127.1:0-6400 GCA_002427165.1 Firmicutes bacterium UBA5473 | reverse complement strand
CTGGCTTGCTAGTGCCGCCCCAGTTGCCATTCTCTCCTATGGTGGCTCTTTTTTGGAGCTGGATAAGAGTGCTTATGTGCTGGGGGTATTGGGGGACAACCAGCCAGTGGAATTGCCCTTGATCACAGGGCAAAGCCCCAGCTATGTGCGGACAGGCGCGAAACTTGAGCAGCCCCAAATTGCTGATGCTACTGCTATCTGTGGAGCTTTGGGCGAGGATTTGAGCCATCAGATTGCAGAGGTTAGTGTTGAAGATCCAAAAAACATTATTCTTCTTACCCTCTCCAGGGTGGAGGTATGGTGGGGGCCTGCAGACCAGTTAAATGAGAAAGCAGCAGTTTTGAGCACACTCACAGGGGAGCTGGCTGATAAAGCAGGGAGGTTATTGGACCTGCGTGCCCCGAAAAGTCCGGTGCTCAGGTGAGGGAGGAGGGGAAGCTGGTGCGCAACTGGCAAGTATCAATTGCGTTGGTTTGTATTTTGCTGGGGATCTTTCTTGTGGCGCAACTGCGCACACAGCAGGCTAAAGGCCCTGCCTCTATGGGGAGATCGGAAGCTCTCGCTGAGCTATACAAACAGTCTGAAGAGCAGCGGCAGCTACTGGAGCGGGAGATTGACAAACTCCGGGAGCAGCTAGCTAAAGCCAACGAGAGAGATTCTAAAGGTTTAGTTGAGGAGCTGCGCAAGCTCAGAACTTTGGGTGGTCTCACGTCCCTTACAGGCCCTGGCATTATCCTCACTTTAGATGACAGCAAGCTCAAGGGCAAGGATGATAGTGACACTGATATGTATCTGATCCACTACGAGGATCTGCTGCTGGTGGTCAATGAGCTCTATGCAGCAGGGGCAGAGGCTGTGTCCATCAATGGGCAACGCTTGATCTCCACCTCTGAGATCCGCTGCGCTGGCCCCACGATTTTGGTGAACTCCACCCGGGTGACACCTCCCTTTGAGGTGCTGGCGATTGGTGATCCTGATGTCCTAAAAACTTCCCTTGAGATGCGTGGGGGAGTGCTAGAGCCCATGCGGCCCTGGGGGATTCAGATCACCATCGCTCAGAAGGACAATATTATTATGCCTCCTTACAAAGGGACCATCAGGTTCCGTTATGCACAGGAGAAGCAACACTAAGGGAGGAACGGCTATGTGGCTACCCATTTTGGGCCTTCTTATCGGTATCCTCATTGGGGTGGGTTGGCAGATCTCTTTGCCCATCGCCTACAGTAACTATATGGCTGTGGGGATTCTCGCTGCCATGGACTCTGTCTTCGGCGGGGTGCGGGCCGCTTTAGATCATAACTTCGATAATGCAGTCTTCATCAGTGGTTTTTTCACAAACATTCTCCTTGCCATCGCCCTGACTTACCTAGGTGGAAAACTAGGCGTGGATCTGGTGCTAGGAGCCACAGTTGCTTTCTCTATTAGGATTTTCAATAACCTGGGTATTATCCGCAGACATATGATTTTGGGGATCACCCGCCACTGGCGCGAAAAAAAAGAGGATCTTTCGTAACAAATAAAGGAAAATAACTACTTAATGTTGAACATATCCATAATAGTCGGCAGGAGTTGAGAGACATGTTTGAATTTGAAAACGACTCTGGTAGTGTAGCAAAAATTAAGGTAATTGGCGTTGGCGGTGGCGGGAGCAATGCCATCAATCGGATGATTGAGACAGGCCTGCGAGGTGTGGAATTTATCGCTGTGAACACTGATGCTCAGGCCCTGCTCCACAGCCAGGCCCAAGAGAAGGTACAGGCAGGGGGCAAACTTACCAAGGGCCTCGGAGCAGGCTCAGATCCTGAGATCGGACAGCGGGCAGCCGAAGAGAGCCGGGAGGAACTCCGGGCATCCTTGGAGGGCTCCGACATGGTCTTTATCACCGCTGGCATGGGCGGAGGCACAGGCACAGGTGGGGCACCTGTAGTGGCTGAGGTTGCACGAGAACTGGGTACCCTCACAGTTGGTGTGGTTACAAAGCCCTTTACCTTTGAGGGTAGGCGCAGGCAAAACCAGGCAGAACAGGGGATTGAAAAGCTCCGAGAGCATGTAGATACCCTGATTGTGATCCCCAATGATCGCCTACTTCAGGTGGCAGAGAAGCGCACCTCAATCACTGAGGCCTTTGGCCTGGCAGACGATGTGCTTCGCCAGGGCGTGCAGGGGATCAGTGATCTCATCACCATCCCAGGCCTAATCAATCTAGACTTTGCCGATGTGAAGACCATTATGAGCGATGCAGGCTCAGCTTTGATGGGCATCGGCAGGGCTTCTGGAGAGAACCGGGCCCAGGAGGCAGCCAGGATGGCAATCTCAAGTCCACTCCTTGAGGCCTCAATTGAGGGTGCCCGGGGAGTGCTCTTGAGCATCACAGGCAATTCCAACTTGGGTCTTTTTGAAGTGAACGAGGCTGCAGATATTATTACAGAGGCTGCGGATCGGGATGCCAACATCATCTTCGGTACAGTGCTAGATGAAACCATGCAGGAAGAAATTGTGATCACTGTGATCGCCACAGGCTTTGATAGCAAGAAAGCTGTAGATGAGCCTAAATTCGAGAAGGATGGATTTACTGTGCCTTCATTTAAGGAGGCTGGATTGGACTTGCCAAAATTTCTCCGCAATGGTAAATAAGGGAGGAATTGGCAGCGGGAATTTGAAAAATATAGAGGAGAAGCGTTCGAGGTGATAATTAATGCAGACTGTCATCTACCTCGATGAGGTATTGCTCCGGCTGCTAGGAGATTTCCTAGTTAATCTTCTCCTCCTGTGGGCCACAGCCCAGATCACGAAAATAAGGCGCCCACCTTGGCGCATGCCATCTGCTGCTGCCCTGGGTGCCCTCTATGAGTTTGCTTATCTGGGCTCTAGCTGGCACCTGTGGAAGGGGTTTGCTTTTTTTGCGAGCCCCCTTGTTATGCTTGGGGTCTTCATCTGCATGCTGCAGGTGGCCTTTGGCCCCATAAAGCCCAGGCGGCTCCTCTCTGTTGGTGGCTACTTCATCTTGATCGGCCTTGTGACCAGTGGCGCAGGGCTAGTTGCAAGCTACATGTTCGGGGAGAATCCCCTTGTGAAGTATGTTACGGCCATCGCGGCGATCCTGGTGGTGGCAGAGTTGGGGTGGGGTGTGGTGCACAGGGTGGTTTGGCAGGAACTGCTTCACGTTCCCATCACAGTGAGGCTAGGGGAGCGACAGGTACAGGTGGAAGCATTGCTGGATACAGCAAACCATCTGCGGGATCCTCTCACAGGGGAGTCTGTGATCATAGTTGAGGCTGAGGTGCTGGCGCCTCTGTTGCCAGAAGATTTCCTAAAGGTTGTCACGGGCCGCGAGTTTGATTTTTCTCAGCTTTCCCAAGCTCTGGCAGACACAACCTGGGCCCAGCGGTTTCGCCTCCTGCCCTATTCTTCATTAGGGCGTGAACATGGTATGCTCATCGGCTTTCGTCCAGATGAAGTCTACTTCACCCAAGGGAAAGCCAAGCACCAGGTGGAGGATGTAATTGTTGGTATTTATCAGCGCAGTTTTCTTCCCAATGGAGAATACAGGGCGCTAATGCACCCGGAGCTTTTGCAAACAGCCATGGAGAGCTCCTGGCCAGATGCAATAAAACCCTCATCAACGTAATCTTTTGCCTCTAGCAAACGCAAAAAGCTTGTTTAGGGAGAGGTTTGCCTTGCCGAAAAGAACCCTGGAAAGGTTGCAGCTCTGGCTTCGTCTGGTGGGCGTGCAACTCTTAATTCGCCTGGGGCTGATTCCCCATCGGGAAATTTATTTTATCGGCAGCAGCGAGGTGCTGCCACCGCCTTTGACCCCTGATGAGGAGGTCCACTTTTTAGCGTCCCTCTCTGCAGGTGACGAAGGTGTCAAAGGTGTGCTGATTGAGCATAATTTGCGCCTTGTGGTTTATATCGCCCGTAAGTTTGAAAATACTGGTGTGGGGATTGAAGATTTAGTCTCCATCGGTACTATTGGCCTGATTAAGGCAGTGAATACTTTTGACCCCAGCAAAAAAATTAAGCTGGCTACCTATGCCTCCCGCTGTATTGAAAACGAGATCCTGATGTATCTGCGGCGTAGCAATAGGACCAAAGCTGAAGTTTCCTTCGATGAGCCACTGAACATCGACTGGGATGGCAATGAGCTTCTTTTATCTGATGTGCTGGGCACTGAAGGGGACGTGATCTACCGCAAGATCGAGCAAGAGGTGGATCGAAAGCTTCTAGCTACGGCTCTGGAGCACTTAAGTGGCAGAGAACGACACATCATGGATCTGCGCTTTGGTCTCTCTACAGGTCTGGAACGTACGCAAAAGGAGGTTGCAGACCAGCTGGGAATCTCTCAATCCTATATTTCCCGATTGGAGAAGCGGATTATCAAAAAGCTCCGCCACGAGATGGCGAAAATGCAATAAGAACCACCGGCACAGCCGGTGGTTTTTTCATTGGGAAAAGAGTCTTGCGATTGTGCAGAAAAGATTTATTCTCTTCCCTTCCAGATGTATAAAGAAGGCAGGGTGCGGCAATAATGTGATTGAAGACAGAGTGTGGGGGGAGAGGGTGTGTTACCTAATAAAGTTGAAATCTGTGGTGTTAATACAGCAAAGCTACCGATGCTCACTAGCAAACAGATCCGAGGCATGTTGGAAAGATTCCGAGACGGGGAGGAGGGGGTCCGGGAGGACCTAATTCGCGGGAACTTACGTTTGGTATTATCTGTGATTCAGCGCTTTAATAACCGCGGAGAATATGTTGATGATCTATTCCAAGTGGGCTGCATCGGCCTGATGAAGGCCATCGATAACTTCGACTTAGGTCAGAACGTGAAGTTCTCCACATATGCAGTGCCTATGATCATCGGTGAGATCCGCAGGTATCTTCGGGACAATAACCCAATTCGGGTTAGTCGTTCACTGCGAGACATCGCCTATAAATCGCTGCAAGTAAGGGATCAGTTGGTAAGTAAAAATGGTAAGGAGCCAACTGTGGCAGAAATTGCCGCTGTCCTTAATTTGAAGCGAGAAGAGGTAGTCTATGCCCTAGATGCAATCCAGGATCCAATATCCCTCTTTGAGCCCATCTACCATGATGGAGGGGATCCAATCTTCGTGATGGACCAGATCTCAGATGAACGCAGCGAGGATGGAAGCTGGCTGGAGAGCATAGCTATTCGCGAGGCCTTAGATCGCCTCAGTCAAAGGGAGCGGATGATTCTCACGTTGCGTTTTTTCCAGGGGAAAACGCAAATGGAAGTGGCAGAGGAGATCGGCATCTCCCAGGCCCAGGTATCAAGGCTTGAGAAGGCAGCCCTGCGGCATATGAAGCGCCATGTATAAGAAAGGAGTGAAGCCGTTGCGCACAAGGCTCATTTTCAGCGGTGGTCTGCTCCTTGTGGCCGGCCTAATTTGTTTTTTGGTCTCATCCCTCTTTGGCTGGCGGGAGCAGGAGGTTACCGCTTATAATCCTAACAATCTCATTCGGCTCCATGTAATTGCAAATAGCAATAGCACCCAAGATCAAGAGTTAAAACTTAAAGTTCGCGATGCAGTGCTTGAGGCTGCAACACCCATGCTTTCCATGGGTAGGGATGATAAGTCCGCAGAACGGACCATCAATGCCAGCCTCAACTATATAGAGGCCATCGCCCGGGCCCGTCTCTCCAAAGAGGGTTATTCTTATCCTGTACGGGCAGAATATGGCTGGCAATACTTCCCAGACCGCAGATATGGCGAGATTACAGTTCCCCAAGGCCGCTATCGCTCTTTGCGTTTGGTGATTGGAAATGGGGTAGGGCATAATTGGTGGTGTGTCTTATTTCCACCTATGTGCTTTTCCGATATTCAAAAGGCTCAAGAACCTGTGAAAATGAAAACAACAGCTGTCAAGATTAAATTCCGAGTGGCAGAAAAAATCCAACAGCTAGGAAAGCAAAGGGTTGCTAACAGGTAGTTACAGGGAAAGCTTTCTGCCATTTTTACACAAGTTTAACATATTCTCACAGTTCTTTAACTGGTTTGATATTTTCCTGATACACCTCCATGTTATAGTTAAATCACAGAAAGAGATAATTATAAAAAAGGGGGTACGGAAAATGTTTTTCAAGAAATTTCGTCCACACAGTGATGGTCGTTTGCGTAAGGTTGAGGGAGTTAAGGTACGGCAGCTTTTAGATGGAGACACTTTGACTGCAGTGGAAAGCGGTCGGGGGGCTGTCTTTAACAAATCAGGAGAGGTCGTACCCTTAGACTATAGAACTACCAGCGAACGGCTGCAGCTGCGGTTCTTCTAGAACCCAGACAACAATAGCCCTCAGGGCTTTAGAGAGGCACCACAAATTTTGTGGTGCCTCATTTAATGTCTGCAATAGAAATAGTAGCAGAGAACCACGCGGGCTTGCCCC
>DIQB01000041.1:8709-9025 GCA_002427165.1 Firmicutes bacterium UBA5473 | reverse complement strand
GGCTGCTGCTGACCCCTTCCGAGCTGGGGCTATTGAACAGCTGGAGATTTGGGCCCAAAGAGCAGGGGCACAGTTCATTAGCCACCAAGAGGGAGGGGACCCGGCTGCTGTGGCCTTTGATGCTCTGGAGGCGGCACGCTCAAGAGATGTGGATTTAGTTTTTGTTGATACTGCAGGCAGACTTCAGAATAAGGTGAACCTGATGGCAGAGCTGGAGAAGGTAAAGCGGGTGATGGGCCGCTCACAAGAGGGTGCGCCCCATGAGGTGCTATTGGTTTTAGATGCCACCACGGGTCAAAATGGTCTTTCACAGGCC
>DIQB01000041.1:8269-8592 GCA_002427165.1 Firmicutes bacterium UBA5473 | reverse complement strand
GTCACAGGCCTGGTCTTGGCCAAACTAGATGGTACAGCTAAAGGCGGCATTGTTCTGGCTATCCAAAAAGAGCTGGGCCTGCCTGTGAAGTTTATTGGTGTAGGCGAGGGTACAGATGATTTGCGGCCCTTTGATCCAGAGGAATTTGTGGACGCCCTGTTTGCACAGTAAAAAAACGAGGGGGTAAGGTGATGTGGAAGGATAAATATAAAGTTGGGGTGCCCCTAATCGATGAGCAGCACCAAGAGCTATTTCGGAGGGTGGAGGAGTTTATCGTTGCCCTGCGTTCTGATAACCCTTGGGAGGAGAAGCTGGATAAGGTT
>DIQB01000041.1:445-8115 GCA_002427165.1 Firmicutes bacterium UBA5473 | reverse complement strand
TGGATAAGGTTAGGGAAACCTTAGATTTTATGAAGGTTTATGTGGTTGAGCATTTCCGCGCAGAAGAAGAATACCAGGCGCAGATTCAATATCCTGGCCTTCGAGACCACAGCAAAATCCACAGTGACTTTGCCGGGGAAGTAGTGGAGTTTGAACAGCAATTTGCACAGCTGGGGTATGAGGAGGAACTGGTGCAGAAGTTTGCAGGGAAATTGCTTGCCTGGCTGATCAATCATGTAGCAACGCAAGATCAGGCAATCGGACATTGGGCAAGGCAAGGGGGTGGCGCCCTATGAGGGCAGAATACGTCAACCCCTTCTACCAGGCCACGCTTCAGGTTTTCAAGCTAATGCTGGATTTGGATGTTGTTCGCACTGACAACCCACAGCAGACTGAACCTACAGTAGAGGTGCTGATTTCTATCACAGGGGATCTTAGGGGCAGTGTTCTCTATCAGTTTCCTCAAAGCATGACCCTGGAGATGGTGAGGATCATGAGTGGGCTTGAGATTGACTCCCCGGACAGCTTCGTTACCTCGGCCTTAGCTGAAGTTGCAAATATCATCAGTGGGAATGCAGTCAGCGGCCTTCTGCAGCACAACTACAACTGTGATATCTCCACGCCTGAGGTTTTTGTTGACAACTCAGCAGATCTGAAGACAAGGGGGCAGGTTCTCTCTTTACCCCTAGCCACGCCAATCGGCAATCCCACAATTAAAATCGCCCTTGAGGAAACCCCAAGCTAACCTGCTTTTTTGAAAGTGTGGTCGACACCGGTTCATTTCTGGGAAAGTCCGAAAAAGGTTTAACATAGCTACACCACTAGGATTTTTTTTTTGCAGTTTGCAAAATAATTTTTCTGGGGGGATTGACAGCTCCCTTTTTTCTCCTGTATAATGTGTAAAGGAATAATACTTTACAGGCGGTAGATATGGAACGAATAGCAAGACTGGGTTTACTTTGCGATTTTTATGGCAGGTTGCTCACAGAAAGGCAGCTTCTTGCCTGCAGGCTCCAAGGAGATGAGGATCGTTCTTTAGCTGAGATCGCAGAAGAGCTTTGCATCAGCCGCCAGGCTGTGCACGATCTTATTCGTCGCTCCCAGGAGACCATGGAGTCCTATGAGGAGGCCTTGGGCTTAATTGAGACAAGCCTCAAGCGAGAGAGAGCCTTGGAGAAAAGTGCAGGGGAATTGGAGGAGCTGGCCAAAGTTCTAGATGAGCCCCCAGCAACACGCATATTGAAGTTAGCAGAGGAGATACGCAGATGGAGGTGAGAGGGTGTTTGGAAATTTAACATCAAGGCTTGAGGAAACTTTTCGTCGGCTCAGAGGCCGGGGCAAACTTACAGAGGCAGATATTGATCTTGCCATGCGAGAGGTGCGCCTGGCGTTACTGGAGGCTGATGTTAACTATCGGGTGGTAAAGGACTTTACAGCTAAAGTTAAAGAGCGGGCTAAGGGCCAGGAGGTCCTCTCTAGCATTACCCCAGCCCAGTTAGTAATTAAAATTGTCTACGACGAGCTCGTGGAGCTCATGGGGCAGAAGGAGAGCAAGCTGAATTTTGCACCAACCCCACCTACTGTGGTGATGCTCTGTGGCCTCCAGGGCGCAGGCAAGACCACCACTGCAGCTAAGCTGGCAACACTTTTGCGGAAACAGGGGCGCAAACCCCTGCTTGTAGCCGCAGATATTTACAGACCAGCTGCAGTAAAGCAGCTGGAGGTTTTGGGCAAGCAGATCTCCGTTCCTGTCTTTCATATTCCTGGAGCATCTCCTGTGGAGCTGGCACAGGCCGCCCGAGAGAATGCAAAAACCCAGGGCCAGGATGTGGTCCTGATCGATACTGCAGGCAGGCTGCAGATTGATCAGACCATGATGCAGGAGCTTGCAGCCATCGACCAGTTGGTGAGTCCCGATGAAATTCTGTTGGTTGTAGACGCGATGACAGGCCAGGAGGCAGTGGAGGTTGCCAAAACCTTCAACGATAGATTAAGTCTAGATGGTGTGATCCTCACAAAACTTGATGGCGATGCCAGAGGTGGCGCAGCCCTCTCCATTCGTTCGGTGGTTGGAGCGCCAATTAAGTTTGCAGCCACAGGCGAGAAACTGGATGCCTTAGAAACCTTCCATCCAGATCGGATGGCCTCAAGGATTCTGGGAATGGGCGATGTGGTGACCTTAGTTGAGAAGGCCCAACAAGCAGTGGATCTCCAGAAGGCTAAAGAGATGGAGAGCCGCCTGCGCAAAGCCCAGTTCACCTTGGATGATTTTCTGACACAATTGGAGCAGATGAAGAAGATGGGGCCTCTAGATCAGCTCCTGGGGATGCTGCCTGGGGCAGGGTCCAAGGCTCTGAAAAATATTCAGGTAGACGAGAAGCATTTGGATAGGATCGAGGCAATTATCAACTCCATGACCCGGAAGGAAAGGGTAAATCCCAATCTCATCGATGGCAGCAGGAAAAGGAGAATTGCCACAGGCAGTGGCACCCGGGTTCAGGATGTCAATAGGCTGCTGAAAGATTTTGAACAGACCCGAAAACTACTGAAGCAATTTACCACAGGCAGAGGGGGCAAAGGCTTTCCCTTTGGCCTGCAGTGAAAGGAGGTGATTTGAATGGCAGTGAAAATTCGTCTACGCAGAATGGGTGCAAAAAGGCAACCTTTTTATCGTCTGGTAGTGGCAGATTCCCGCTCACCTAGGGATGGAAGGTTCATCGAGGAGCTAGGTTACTACAATCCCCTAACCCAGGACGAGAAAATTGAGGTTGATGAGGATAAAGCTCTCGCTTGGCTTCAAAAGGGTGCCCAGCCAACTGATACAGCAAGACGTCTCTTGCGTAAGGTTGGTGTGATGAAGAAGTTCCATGATTCGAAGACAAAGGAGTGATCATCTTTGAAGGAACTTGTTGAGCTAATTGTCCGTGCACTGGTGGATGAGCCAGATGCTGTTTCTGTAACTCAGATTGAAGGATCCCAGTCCGTGATAATAGAGATCAGAGTTGCTTCAGATGACATGGGGAAAGTTATTGGCAAGCAGGGCAGGATCGCTAAAGCTATCCGCACTGTGGCCAAGGCAGCTGCCACACGCCAAGGCAAGAAAGTTGTGGTGGAGATCGTAGAATGAACCCACCTGAGGGTTGGGTGCGGATTGGAAAAGTAGTGGCCCCCCAGGGGCTCGCGGGTGAGGTGCGGGTCTCTCCCCTCACAGACTTCCCTCAGCGCTTCCTTGCCACAGAGCAGGTTGCCCTAGAGTTAGCTGAGGGGCCACGCTTGCTCCAGGTAGAGGGGGCGCGCCTTCATGGGAACGTGGCAATCCTGAGGCTAGCCGAGGATCGGGCTGGGGCAGAGGCCCTCAGGGGAGTCTTCCTCCTTGTTAGGGAGGAGGAGCTGGTGCCCTTGCCCCAAGATCAATATTACATTTATCAGCTCATGGGCCTTTCTGTCTACACTGAAGAGGGGCAGTTTTTAGGCAAAATCAGGGAAGTGATGGCCACAGGTGGCAATGATGTTTGGGTGGTAGCCCGAGACGGTGAAGACCTTCTTTTGCCTGCCATCCGCCAGGTGATCCGCCAAGTGGATCTTGCAGCCGGACGGATTGTGGTGCACCTGCTTCCAGGGCTTGTGGATTAGGTGGCGAAGATGCAGTTTGATATTTTAACTCTTTTCCCGGAAATGTTTGCAGGACCCTTCTCTGAAAGCATCCTCAAACGGGCCCAGGAGCGGGGCTTGCTGCAAATCCGTGTCCACTACCTCAGAGAGTGGGCCTCGGGCAAGCACAAAATCACAGACGATGCCCCCTACGGTGGTGGCGCTGGTATGGTGCTGAAGCCAGAGCCAATTTTTCTCGCTGTGGAGGAACTTAAAACTTCTACAAGCGAGGTTATCCTCCTCACGCCTCAGGGTCAGCCTCTGACCCAGAAGCTAGTGGAGGAGCTTGCTGTAAGGGAGCATCTGATTCTGATTGCCGGCCATTATGAGGGCGTGGATGAGCGGGTGCGGACAGAACTTGTGACGCGGGAGATCTCCATAGGCGATTACGTGCTCACAGGGGGAGAGTTGCCAGCCATGGTGCTAGTGGATGCCATCAGCAGACTAGTGGATGGAGTTTTAGGTGAGGAGCAATCCCATCTTGAGGATTCCCACTCAATGGGGCTTTTAGAATATCCCCACTACACCCGGCCTGCAGAATTTAGGGGTTTGAACGTGCCCGAAATTCTCCTCTCCGGCGATCACGGGAAGATTGCCCAGTGGCGCCGCAAAGAGGCATTGCGCCGCACACTCGCATTGAGGCCGGATCTATTGGCCACAGCGCCCCTTTCGGCCGAGGATCTAAAACTTTTAGCCCAGGTAAGGGAAGAAGAGGAGAAAGAGAATTGACATTCCCTTCAACTGTGCTATAATTTTATTGTTATCAAGACGGTCCGCTGCAATAGCATGAACGTCTTTTGAAGGAGGAGCAAAAGTGGGTTTAATTGAGGCAGTAGAGAGCCAGTTTCTCAGGGAAGATGTCCCTGAATTTAGGCCTGGAGACACTGTTCGCGTCCACGCTAAGGTTGTAGAGGGAACCCGAGAGCGAATTCAGGTCTTCGAGGGCGTAGTGATCAAAAGGCAAGGCGGGGGCATTAATGAGTCCTTCACCGTGCGGAAGATCTCCAGCGGTGTAGGGGTGGAGAGGACATTCCCCATCCATTCCCCAAGGGTAGCCAAGATTGAGGTGGCAAGACGCGGTAAGGTGCGGAGAGCCAAACTCTACTACCTGCGCAGCCGCTCAGGTAAGGCCGCTAGGATCAAGGAAAAAAGATAGGGGGCGTAAGCTGTGACGCCAGCCGTCAAGGCACAGATTCTTGAATATGTGGAGTCATTTGTTACTGCAGCCATTTTAGCGGCCATTATTATTATTTTCATCGGCCAGAATTTTGTGGTGCAGGGCAGCTCCATGGAACCTAACCTCCATAATCGGCAGCGCTTGTTTGTGGAGAAAATTAGCTACCGCTTCCGCCAACCCAAGCGGGGCGAGGTGGTTGTGTTCAAGTACCCTGTTTTGCCCAAACGCAAGTTCATCAAAAGGGTTGTAGGTGTCCCTGGCGATGAGGTAAAGATCAGGGAGAACAAGGTATACGTCAATGGTCAAAGACTTGATGAGGGGTACCTAGATAGCCTCACCTATGGAGAATTTGGACCTGTCTATGTACCGCCAGGGCATATCTTTGTTCTGGGGGATAACAGGAACAATAGTGAAGACAGTCGCTTTCCCGACGTAGGCTTTGTACCTTTTGGCAATGTAGTGGGAAGGGCCTGTTTTCGCTGGTGGCCTCCAACTAAGATGACGGTTTTGAAAAGACCGGAAACATTTTTGCAGTTTGACAAAGCGGCGCAATAGCGCCGCTTTTCTGTGTGAGAGGAGGTACTTATGACACGAGGAATACCTGGACATATGCAAAAGGGCAAGCTGGCGATTATTAAGTATGCTAAGGTATTGGACTGTTGTCTGTTGGTGCTAGACAGCAGAGCGCCCCACTCTACCTGGGATCGGCGGGTGGCAGCCCGCTTTGAGCACAAGCTTGTTGTTGTCCTCAACAAGGCAAGTCTTGCAGATTCGCAGCAAACACAAAAGTGGGTTTCACATCTCGCGGCCCAGGGCTATACTGCTTTAGCTGTAGATGCTAAAGAGGGCATTGGAATGGGAGCCCTGCGCCGCATTTTAGAGAGCAAGATCTCTGGCCGAAGGCCGCTGCGGGTTGCTGTAGTTGGCCTACCCAACACTGGCAAGAGCACCATCCTCAATTATCTCTTGGGCCGTAGAGCCACAAAGGTGGGAAACAAGCCTGGGATCACCCGGGGGCCCCAGTGGGTGCGGATCGGTAGGCTGGAAATTTTAGATACCCCAGGCGTGCTCACGGGCAGCTCCTCTTTGAAAAGCCCAACTTTAGCTGCTTTGGGAGTCGTGGATGGGGAGAGCGAGCTTACTGCAAGCTGGCTTTTGAGCTGGCTCATGGCCCATGGCCCCAAGGCAGTCCTTGGCCGCTATGATCTCACGTCTCTGGAGCCAGGCGGGGAGCTGGAGGCAATCGCCCGCAAACAGGGTTGGCTGCGCCAGGGAGCCCAGCCAGATTTGAGTCGAGCCGCTGTGGGGGTATTGGCAGATTTTCAAAGTGGCAAGCTTGGCAGGTGGACTATAGAGGAGCCTTAGACGTCCCTTTTTCCTTTCTTGGGAGGAATTATTTAGCTATAGGGCGAAATATTCTTGTAGGAGGGAAAAAGATGCCAAATTGGCTACATGAAGAAAATGCCAGGCAGTTAGGCTACCGAAGCATCGCAGGTGTAGATGAGGCAGGGCGTGGGCCTCTAGCAGGCCCCGTGGTTGCCGCAGCTGTAGTGCTTCCCGCGGGCTTTAACTTGCCGGCTTTACAAGATTCTAAAAAAATGACTGCTAAAAAACGCTCTGAACTCTTCGCAGTGCTGGAGGGTTCTGTGAGCTATGGGATTGGCCTGGCAGAGGTAGCAGAGATCGATGGACTAAATATCCTTGCTGCTACTTTCCTGGCTATGGGGCGAGCTTTGCGTGCTTTGGGCAAGGCGGATTATGTGCTGGTAGATGGGAATCTGCCCATTCGGGATCTGGCCTTACCTCAGCGGGCTATTGTGGGTGGTGATGGTGTATCTTACAGCATCGCTGCTGCCTCAATTATGGCGAAAGTGACCCGGGACAGGCTCATGGATCAGCTGGCTGTAATGTATCCCTACTACGGCTGGGAGCGTAATCGGGGCTATGGAACCCGGGAACATCTAGCTGCCCTTTCCCAATACGGTCCCAGCCCTGCCCATCGTTTTTCTTTTGAGCCTGTTGCCTCCCTAGCAAGGAGGTATGCTTAATTGCGAAGGGTTAGATTGGAGAATTTAGTGCCGAGCATGATTGTGGCTCGGCCAATTTATTCTAATGAGGGCAAGATCCTGCTCAACAGTGGTGTTTCTCTCAAGCAGCGCTTTATAGAGCGGCTAGAGGAGTTGGGCATCCCTTCCATCTATATTCAAGATGAGCTGGGTGACTATGAAATACCTGAGGTTATCTCTGAGGCAACTCGCAATTTGGCCATCCAGACATTGCGCAATTCCGTGAATCAGGTGCGGCTGGGGAAGAATCTGAATGTGGATTCTGTGGAACAGATTGCTAGCAAAATTATCGATGAGGTCCTTGCGAATCAGGATGTGCTCATCAGCCTTACAGATATCCGCAGCTTTGATAATTATACTTTTGGTCATTGCGTGAATGTGGCAATCCTGTCCTTAGTTTGCGGGATCTCCATGCGCTTGAGCCAAGATGAACTCAGGCAGCTAACTTTGGGAGCATTGCTTCATGATATTGGTAAAGTGAGGATCCCCGAGGAGATTCTCAACAAACCAGGTCGTCTTTCAGCTGAAGAATATAAAAAAGTGATTCAACATGCCTCCTTTGGCTATGAGATCGTAAAGCGAAATCAGCGCATTCCTCATCGCTCAGCCCTGATTGTCTATCAGCACCATGAGCGGATCAATGGCTCTGGCTATCCTCAGAAACTCAAAGGGGATGAGATTGATCTCCTAGCCCGGATTACCGCTATTTCCGATGTTTACGATGCAATTACTGCAGATCGGGTCTATCAGAATGGAATTCCGCCCTCTGAGGCTAT
>DIQB01000041.1:0-156 GCA_002427165.1 Firmicutes bacterium UBA5473 | reverse complement strand
TTTGTGAAGAACATTGCCCTCTATCCTGTGGGCAGCACTGTAAACTTGTCAGATGGCAGTTCAGGGGTTGTTGTGGATGTGAACAAGCGCTATCCAGCAAGACCAATTGTGAGGGTCCTTTTTGACGAGGTTGGGAAAAAGATGAGCCAAGAGCAC
>DIQB01000031.1 GCA_002427165.1 Firmicutes bacterium UBA5473 | reverse complement strand
AGATTCAGAAACTGGGGGTAATCCACACACGGCCACCAGCCAGGACTGGGTTTGGTACTAAGAAGACCATCTGTGGGCGCATCATACCTCATTTTTTGAGTAGTATTGGGGTCTTTACTTGGAAACTCGCATGACTCCCCAACTAAAATCACACCTTTAGCCTCAGGGCAAGCCTCAAAGAGCGCGCCATATGTACCCTCATAATATTCCTGGGCACCAGGATCATCTGGATGCATTTCGCTCTTAAGATAGCTATAAAGGTAAACATCAAGACCATAATTTTTGGCTCTATGGATGAGATAGTTAAAATCTAGATAGCCATAGGGAGTTTCATCTATACCTTTGGCGAAAACTAAAATCGCATCCATGCCAGCGTGGGCGATAGCGTTCAGATAAGAGTCCGGGTACTCATCCAGACCAAAACCTGAGTGCACCATCCGTGGCGAAAAGAGAGCCTCCCGAACTGTGTCTTCGAACTTGAGAGCCGATAGCTCCCGCAGGTTCATGAGATCCTCTAGATAATAGCTGCCCTGACCAACACCCCGGGCGTCGTTACCGCAGATAATAACCCGCTTTGGGGAACATATATACTTATAGCTGCGAGAGCCTGATAATTCCACCCCTAAATCTGGCAACTCATCTTTTGTGGCCAGAATTATTACACTCTCACCCTGCAGGGCAGCATTTGCAAGCTCCTCGGTTCTCTTAATTAGAACCGAAACATTCATACTGGTAAAAAGGTAGTCTTGCAGATCCTTTGCCACGTTTATAACCAGCTGTGGAGCCTGGCTACCTATGAGGATGGTCCAACCATCCTCAATCAGTAGCTCATCTGGCTCTAAAACTACATTTTCTTGCCGCAAATCAGGCTGGTGTACAATCTCAAGTCGCTTTCGAAACTCATAATTCCGCTCCACAATACCACCCCAATAGCTTTTTACTGTACTAACTCTCTTGCCTGCCTGAATTTGCCGCCCCGCTTTTTCAGCTGACCAATCAGTTTATCTAACTCTCTCACTGCCACCTCACCGCAATTTTTGGTGATGAATGGATCCGGTAGCACTGAACCCTCGCCATAGTGGATGAGACCCTCTGGCATTTCGTGAAATTCCCAAGGATGTAAGTAAAGGCAGATGGTAGAGGGGAGCTTCTTTTCTTTGTAAAACTCAAGCATATTATCAACGTGCACCAAGAGTCGCTCGGCGCCTTCTGTTCTGAACAGTGGCCATTGATCCCGATCTCTACCATACTCATCGTTACTCTCTATGGTCATATCAGCGAAGTTTGGGATCTCTAGGATCTTCATATTTCCTTCTTTTGTCCAGTCATCTTTTGAGGGGCGATAGGGAACCAACCGCTCTTTATAAAAATACAAAGGATAGCTGGCATCAGCAGTATAACCCAAGTCCTCCAGAGCATTTACCATGGCAGTGCTTCCCCAAAGCCTGGGTGCACGGAAGGAGGTTACCTTCTCCCCCAGAACTCCTTCCACAACTTCTGTTGCTTTCTTGATTCGGAAAAATGTTTCCTCAGGTAAGATTGGTTTTACGCCTGGGATGGGAAAGAGTTCATCTCCTACCGTTTCATGGTAGAGGCTGTGGCAGCCAACCTCATGGTTCGCTTTTGCCACCGCTTCTACTACCTGGGGATTTAGCTTGGCTGCCTCACCTGTGAAGAAAAAGGTTCCGCTTACATTATGTTTTGCCAAAAGCTCCAAGATCCGTGGTGTGCCCTGAACCAGCCCTTCGTAGAAAGGAGTCCAGCTGCCAATATCAGTTTCCATATCAAAACCCAAAATCACATCAAAGGACACCGATCAAAACCTCTTTTCTATATTAAGGTTCTTATCTATTCAAACAGGCTTTCTCCCAATTAGAGCGGAGATCCCAGTTTGCAAGCCGCTCGCAACCGTTATCTGTTACTAGTACCCCCTGCTCCCAGCGGAAACCATAGTTTTCCATCTGCAGGAACGTATCCACCTGATAGGTCATACCAGCCTCGAGTCGATAGTTGCTATCCTTCTCCATCCAGGGAGCTTCCACTTCCAGCATCCCCAGTCCATGGCAGGGACCATAGAGGAGATTGTCACCATAGCCGCCTGCAATTACAAACTCTTCAATTTCCTTTGCAATATCCGAGGCCACAACCCCGGCCCTAATCAGCTCAATTGTCTTCTCATGGGTATCAAGGCCAAAAAGAACCGCGCGTTTCACGTCTTCCGAGACCTCGCCCACAAGGTAAGGAAGACCAATACTAGGTGAGTAGCCACCTACCCTGGCCCCAATATTCAGTTGCACAACTTCTCCCTCTTGAATCACTCTATGGGTGGGACGGGAGATGGCGTGTCTGGAATTGGGTCCACTTAAGATGTAGAGCGGATGTGCCTCATACTCTGCTCCATTGGCATACATGGCACCTTGGGCAATTCCTACAACCTCAAGCTCTGTCATCCCGGCTTTAATTTCTGCAAAGACTGCCTCCATAGCCAGGGCACTAACTCTAAAGCCTTCCTTGAGAATTGCGATCTCGTTTTCAGTCTTTCTCATCTTAAGCTGAGCCAGAAGCTTGTTAGCATTGACAAACTCTGTATTAGGTAAAGCCTTTTTAATAGATTCATACACTGGCACCGGCAAGATGGACCAGCCTGCAATCCCGATTTTTTCAGGTACTTTATTGCCGAAGGTCTCTGCGACCACTTCTGAAAAGGTATCCACCTTTAGCCCCGGGTATTCTGGCTCTGCAGACTCCCGATACTCCATCATCTTCCGCACCCGTGCAATTTTGCTGCGGTCAAGGGCAAAAGCTTCGCTTTCAGGTCCAATTAAAAGTGTAGGCTCCCCTTCTGCCGGGATTAAAACACCTGTACTTTCGAAAATCGGCCAATAATCGCTGAAGTAGCGG
>DIQB01000060.1 GCA_002427165.1 Firmicutes bacterium UBA5473 | reverse complement strand
TCTCGCCTGGAGAGAAGCTGAACCCGGTCCAATAACTCCTGGATTCTATGATCGGGATTTTCCACCTCATACAATCGGGCGAAGAACCTAAGATAATCCATAGCTGTCATTTCGTCATAGAGGTATTGGTGCTCCAAAACCACGCCAATCTTCTGCTTGATTGTGAGAGGATCAGAGCTTAATTCCTGGCCAAAAAGCCAGATTTTCCCCTCTGTTGGCCGCTCCAAGCCTAGAAGCATCATGATAGTGGTGGTTTTCCCTGCACCATTGGGTCCTAGAAAACCATATGTTTCCCCCCGCTCTACATGGAGATTCAGGTCCACTACCGCTTCAAGCTCTTCGTATCGTTTTGTCAATCCTTCTGTCCTGAGCAAGTATCTCGCCCCCCTTATTTGTGCGATTATTAACCCATCTAGAATTCAGTATAGCAAAGACAGAAGAGATTTTCAATCAAATGGACGACTTAATCAAAATATGCTGCTTTAGACCTTCAATATTCCATCCAGGCAAATGTCTTCAATTAAAAAATATTTTTAAAAGTCACTTAACTCCTGGGATTAGGCAGCCGATAATTATCTAATGTGGCCCTGCCTATTTCGCTCTAGTCCATCACTCCTAGATCTGCGGTGCGCAAAGCAAGGGGGGATCAGAAAACACTCCACTATTTTTCAGATTAATTTAACTGACAGTTCATGGTTGTTGCTTTTTTAAGGTTATTATCAGGCAGGCTTAATACTTGTTTTTATTAACTGACTAGGAGAGATTGTTGTGCAACAAAAACAAAGATTATACATCAGGCTGCTGGTGATCTTCCTTTCCCTCTTGACGTTTGGCATCGCCCTCACCAGTATTCTCAACTTTTCCAACACAAGCAAAATCGTCCATCAGCTCATGGAGGATGAAGCAAAAAACCAGGTGGAAGATAACTCTATCCTGATCAGTCAATGGCTTAATTCCATCACTCAAGAACTAACCACCATCGCCTCCTCCCCCACTGTGCAAAGTATGGATTGGGAGTCGCAAGCAAATTACCTTCAGCGGATCATCAAAGCAAGTGATTATACCTGCTTCAATGTGATAGATCCTGGGGGCAAGCTTTTAGGTACCGATGGCAGCCGACTAGCTGTTTTGGATCGAGGCTATTTCCAAAACGCAATTGCTGGAAAAGCCACAGTGAGCGATCCCATCGTCAGTGGCGCTGATAGCTCCCAAAAATTGATTATGGTGGCAGTTCCCATCAAAAATGCCCAAGGGACAATTGTAGGTGTGCTGGCCACAGATCTCACTACCGAATATATAAACTCCCTTGTGGCAGACATGAAGCTTCTCGATCAGGGTTATGGTTATCTGGTCAATACAAAGGGGACAGTACTAGCCCATCCCGATGACAGCCTTGTTTTAAACAAAAACATCAACCATGACTTCGGCGAAAGCCTTGCCAAGCTTGCCGCTGGGATTAGCCAGAAAAAAAGTGGCAGCGCTAGATATGAGTATGAGAGTGAAGATACTTTCGTCTCCTACATGCCCATTCCAGGCTATGATTGGGCCCTGGTTCTGCGAGCACCCTACCGAGAAATCACCAAACCCATCCGCCAGCAGCGTAATATTATCACCCTGGTGAGCCTTGGTATTCTGGCTTTTTGTGGGCTGATCGTATTCGTTGTAAGCCGCCGCATTACAAGACCCATCGAACAGCTAAGCGATCTCACCCAACTCCTTGCTAGTGGCAACCTGACTGTGGTCTCTGAGGTTGAGAGCAACGACGAGGTGGGAGAGCTAAGCCTGAACTTCAATACCATGGCTGGCAACCTACAGAAGATGATTCGAGAGATCCAGCGAGTTGTGCACGGTCTTGAGGGGGCAAGCGAACAGGTGGCAGCAGGCACAGGTCAGGCAAGTGCTGCTATTGAAGAGGTTGCAAGCAGTGCTAACGAATTTGCCTCCTCAGCTGAGGAAATAGAGGCTAGCATCGAAGCCATCACCAGTTCTGCCCAGGACGTTTCTCAGGAGGCAACAGAAGGTGCCAGCACAATGGAGGAAGCCAGCGTTCAGATTCAAAACATCGAAAAGTCAACAAGCTCTCTTTCCGGTGCCATGGCTACGCTCCAGGCTCGCTCAGATGAGATTGGCAATATTGTCCAGGCTATCACCAAGGTAGCAGAGCAAACAAACCTTTTGGCCTTAAACGCAGCTATTGAGGCGGCCCGGGCAGGAGAGCAAGGCCGGGGCTTTGCTGTGGTTGCAGGGGAAATCCGGGAGCTTGCCCAAAGCACCCAAGGGGAAGCCGCTCGGATCTCGGAGCTTGTGGAGAATATTCAAAGGCAGATTGCCCAAGCACAGGAGAACATGGAACTGAATGTTGATGAGGTGCAAAAAGGTGTAGTGGCTATTGATAGCTCAGAGCAAGCTTTTGCACGGATCATGAATTCCATCGGCACTTTAGCCCAAGAGCTGAAGCTGCTCAGTGAAAGCAGCACTCTAATCTCCCAGGGAAGCGAGGAGATTGCAGCCTCCACCGAAGAGCAGACAGCCTCAATTGAGGAAATAGCCGCCTCTGCAGATGAACTGAAGGGGATGGCCACGCAGCTCTCGCGCCTGAGCGATGAGTTCCAAATCGAAGAGTAAGCTTAGAGCATTAACTCAAGGCGCGATTGTGCGATAATAAAGGGGTGGGTTAATTTTTTAACACACCCCTAACACAAAGGAAAAAAGTGGCTGCTGCCGAATTTATTATAGTGATACATTTAAAAAATAATGCAGCTAATCAAGTAAGGGAGTCATGCTATGAAGTATTGCGCAAACAACACTTTTGCCGATATTATCGCCGCCCTCTCCTTTGCCTTGGATCTAGATGAAAATCGAAAGTTATATCACGCCTGGCGGGTAGCAATTTTAGCCCACCAGATCGCAGAGCTGCTCCCTACTCCCCCACCTGGGGAGCAAATTTTCTATGCTGCCCTGCTCCACGATATTGGGGCGATTGGCTACTCTGACTATGTCATCCACAGCCAGCGATACTGGCCACAATTCAGTCTGCCCTTTCTGATTGGCCATACCAAGCGCGGAGCCGCTATCTTAGAGAGCATCCCTCGTTTAGCACCAGCTGCCCAAATGGTTCTCGATCACCACGAGTGGTGGGATGGTTCTGGCTACCCAGCTGGCAAACGAGGAGCTGAGATCTCAAAGGGTGGGCTCATTATTCGTATTGCCGATTCCATCGAAACCATAGTGCAAGAAGTCCCAGATTTGACAAGATCTCAGCTCTTTTGGGTACTAAAAGAGCGCGTTGGCTATGAATACCCACGGGAATATCTAGATGCTGCCATGTGTGTCCTCTCAGAGGATTCCTGTTTAGAAAATCTCCACGATCACGCCTGGCTAGGTCAGAGGATCCAGGAGATTAGAGATTCCCTAGAAGATCTTGGGGGCCACAAGGAGATACGAGATATCAAGATCACCATCCACACCTTTGCGAAGGTGATCGATGCCAAACACGAATATACTAGAGGCCACTCAGAGCGGGTGGCTGTATATGCCTCCCATCTTGGTAAGGCCTGCGGGCTTGAGAAGGAGGAGCTGGAGACTTTGAAGCTAGCCTCGCTCCTGCACGATACTGGGAAGATTGCGGTTCCCCGCTCGATCTTGAACAAACCAAGTAAGCTTACCCTCGAGGAGCTGATGGTGATTCGCCAACACCCCTCCTACAGCGAACAGATTGTCTCTTTCATCTCAGGGTATGAGGAACTAGCAACTATCGCGGGGCACCACCACGAATGGTACAACGGTGCGGGATATCCTAATAAAATTGAAGGGGAGCAAATTCCCTTACTCTCCCGGATCATAGCTATAGCTGATGCTTTTGATGCTATAACCACCAATCGCGCCTACCAAAA
>DIQB01000057.1:27580-37403 GCA_002427165.1 Firmicutes bacterium UBA5473 | reverse complement strand
TTAATCCTAAAAAATTATACCATGTCTTGGATACCTACGGTAGTTTTGCAAAGCCAATCCACATTTCAGAGATTGGAATTCCGTCACAAATTTCCGATGAGATTGATGAGGATCTACAGGCAAAGGCCGTTGAGAATCTATATAAAGTCTGTTTCAGTCACAAAAATGTGGAGGGACTTGTGTGGTGGAACTTGCCAGATGATGGAGTTTTGACTCAAAAAAGAGCTACAGAAAATTTGCCCTCAACAGGTTTGTTAGATGCAGATTATCATGAAAAGAAAGCATATCAAGTTTTAAATGGACTGATAAATAACAAGTGGCGTACAAATCTCACAGTTTCTAGTCAGGAAAAATCATATATTACGTTCAGAGGTTTTTATGGAATGTACGATATTTACGTTAATGGCAAAAAAGTAGGAGACCTACATTTATCAAAAGATGGCTTGGATGAATTTATTGTAGAAGCTTAAGACAATTTTAAGCTGGATAAGCTTCGGAAAAGATAGATGAGACCAGAACAGATTAAAGCCGCAATGGAGGGATGCATTGATGAATTTTAATGTGAGAGAGGAAATCATAGCAATTACGCCCCAGTGGAAAGGGGAGCGTTTTCCCGATGGTCGGCCGAAGGTGAAGGAACATTACCTGGCAGCTTTACAAGGTATGACCTTAGAGGAAGTATGGAAACCGATTTTTGTCAAAGGTTTTGAAAATCAATTCGAGGGAAGACTGAAAACCTTACATGATGACGGCAGAAAGCTGATCGGCAGGGCTGTTACCTGCACCTTCTGCCCCACGCGACCAGATCTCCACGAAACCATGTTTCAAGTGGGAATAGAAGAGGGACGGAAGGGTAACTACAATCAATGGGTAATAGACAGCCTTGTTGAAGGTGACGTTGTAGTAGTCGATATGTATGATAAAATTTTCAAAGGTACATTTTTAGGCGGTAATCTTACAACTGCAATTAAAGCAAAGACCAAAACTGGCGGCGGCGTTGTTTGGGGAGGAATAAGGGATATTGAACAGATGGAACAGGTGGAAGGAATACAGGTATATTATCGCGGGATAGACCCGACCCCCATTCGCGACGTAATTATGACAGGCTTCAATACACCCACACGCATAGGAAATGCCATCTGCCTTCCTGGGGATATTGTGTTTGGCGCCGGCGGGGGAGTGCTTTTCATTCCGAGCCATCTTGTGGCGGAGGTTGTGGATGGAGCTGCAAAAACTCATATTAAAGACATCTTCGGTTTCGAAATGATCGCGGAAAATGTTTTTACAACAGCGCAGATTGACAGAAACACATGGTCTGAGGAGATGCTTGATCTACTTGTTAAATTCATACAGGAAGACTCCAGAGGCGAGAAATATCGCCAGCTGGATTGGTCAGAGGAGTATTGGTTAGCAAAAGAGGGCAATCCAGACGATACCCAAACAGCTTTGTAGCAAGATGCGATAAAAGTAAAGGAGTAGAGCTTAATGATTGATAAGGCTAGATTGTTTAAAAACTTTGATGAACAACGGGAATTGATGGAGGATAAAATTCATTCCGGCATTGAGGCAAACAGAAAAGGATATGCACGTTTGAATTTCGTTGATAGCGATGGTGAGCCAGTTTATGGTGCTAAAGTAACCATCAAACAGCTGACCCATGATTTTAAATTTGGCTGCAATATTTTTAAATATAAGTGTTTCCCCACAGACGAGGAGAACGCTCTGTATGAGGAGAAATTTGCCAAACTCTTCAACTTGGCAGTTGCCCCTTTTTATTGGGATGCGTTTGAACCTGAAGATGGGAAAATGCGCTTTGAAAAGGACAGTATTTTTATTGACCGCAGACCAGCACCAGAATTAATTTTGGAGTTTTGTCAACAAAAAGGCATTGAGGTGAAAGGGCATCCCCTCTATTGGCCAGTGTTGCTGCCCAAGTGGCTACCAGATAATTACGAGGAACTGAAGCCTTATCTTACAAGACGCCTCAAAAAGATTGCTGAGCGCTATGACGGCGTGATTCAGAGTTTTGATTGCGTGAATGAAGTGACATCAGTGCCACTAGATGATTATGAGCCTCATGGCGAGACCCATTACCGCAGCTTCAAACCTGCCCGCGGGGATTATCCCGAGTGGGTGTTCAAACAGGCTGATCGCTTTTTCGCAAGTAGCAAGCTAAATGTGAATGAAACACGTGGTGCCTGGATCCAATTCAAAAAAGAACTCTCTCCTTATTACCTTCTAATTGAAAGGTTACTTACGAAAGGCTGCAGGATCGATCAAATTGGCCTACAGTATCATGTTTTTGCACGCCCAGAGCATCTTTACGACGTTTCAATCCCAGCATACGATCCACTGCATCTTTATCGGGTAATGGACTGTTATGGTCAGTTTCAAATTCCTCTTTCCATCTCAGAGATCACAATCCCAGGTTACGGTGCAAATGGAGAGGAAATTCAAGCAGAAGCACTGAAAAATCTTTATCGGATCTGGTTCAGCCACAAGGATGTGGAGGAGATTGTTTATTGGAATCTGGGAGACAACTGTGCCATGGCAACTGGCGGTGGCTGGGCAGAAGATCAATACCTTGGCGGCTTACTCAAAAGTGATTTTTCCGAAAAGCTATCTTACCAGCTACTAGACGAGTTGATCAACCGCGAGTGGCGCACAGAGCTTGAAAAGGAAAGCACAGAGTCTTTTCTCTACTTCAAAGGCTTCTATGGTGAATATGAGCTGGCAGTCTCCCATGAAGGCAAGGAGACAACACGAAAAATTCACTTTTCAAGGCACGGTTACGACGAGTTTACCATCAAATTATAGTAGCTTGAGCTGCGTTTGAAAATAGAGGGGGAGGCTTTAGAGGTGATTTATAACCTTAGAGTTTGCATTCATCCAGATTCTTGGGAGCAGCAAATGGATGACCTGATTTGGGCCTGTCACTATGGAAGAGTTGAAGAGGTACTTCTTTGCGAGCAGCCCTACCACATTGCCCCTGTGATCCAGACTTTGGAGTATCACCAAAAAATGAAAAAGGCTTATGCGGCAGTGGTTCCTATTTTGAAGGAGAAGGGCATTCGCACCAGTCTTTACGTGAAATCCAGCGTAGGTCATGGCTGTAACTGTAAAGTTGACTTTGAGTTTCCCTTTCAAAAATTTATGGGCCACTCGCTCCAAGAATCTGCCCATGAACCCTGTATCTTGGATCCCGCTTGGCAGGATTACATAGCCAAAGTAATGGGTGAATATGCACAATGCGATTTTGAAAAGATTATGATTGACGATGATTTTCGCAGTGTCAATCGCAGTGGCGGTCAAGTTGGCTGCTTTTGTGCTCTCCATGCGCAAAGGGTTTCGGAGCTGTTGGGGGTTGAGATTGATTCCCGGAAGTTACTAGCCCATGTGGTGCGCAATGACGAAGAAAGCCTGAAAGTAAGGAAGGCTTGGCTAGATGCGAATTATGCGGGGCAACTTGTAGCAATCTCGAAAATGGAGCGGGCGATCCATGCTGAAAACCCAAAAACCATGTTTGGGCTTATGAACTCAGGGGTAGCGGCAGATGCCATGCAAGGGCGGAAGATAAAGGAGCTTTTGCGAGCTGCAGCGGGCGGAAACAAACCCCTCTCAAGACCTCCTGGCTGCGCTTATCAAGATACTGCTAAAGATGGAATTGTGGGGATGCACACCCGCACTGCACAGTCCATGGCCAATCAAGGGGCTGATGTGTACTATGTGAGCGAGGTTGAAAACTTTCCTCGCAATATTTTCAGTAAAAGCAGGACGCTTTTAGATCTGCATCTGAGCATTCACGCTTTACTGGGCGTCTCAGAACTTACCTTAAATATCTTCGACCATTACCAAACCCCAATCAAATACAGCATGGAATACCTTGAGCTTCTCAAAGAGAACAAAGCAAAATACACTAAGCTCAATAGCCTCACCAAAGGCAAACAACTCGTGGGAATTGGCTTTCCTTGGCATGAGGAGATCAGCTATCGGCTCAAAAACAGAAGTAACAGTCCGCAGGAGATCGGCTTTGTACAACAGCTAGACTCAAGCTTCTTGCGGATGGGGCTGCCTGTTCAGTATACCAAAGGTGAGATCAATTGCTTAGAAGGAGACCTAGTGCGCTGCTATACAGACGAGGAGCTTGAGGCGCTGCTAGCTAAAGGTCTCCTGTTAGATCGGGTCGCTGCCGAGAATCTCTGCCAGCGAGGTTACGCTGACTGCATTGGCGCAAGTTTCAAGGAGCAGTACTTGGCCCCTTGCTATGAAAGCTTCTCAAGTGACGCTTTCAATCCCAAATACCTCAATCAATACACGCCAATTTTCAATGGCGAAGATGGTGCCCTTTCGGCCTATCTTTTTACGCCGAAGAAAGGCGCTATAATTGCTTCAGAACTACTAGACATCGATAAAAAGAGCACGGGTCCTGGCACCATTCTTTATGAAAACAAATTTGGCGGCAGAGTCTGTATCTTCGCTGCACCTTTTCTCGATGGAAATAACTGGAACATAAAGTGCCGCCAAGAACAACTGCAACAGATCATCTCCTGGCTCTCACATGATAACTATCCTTTGCTCTTAGAGGATTGTACGAATGTGATGCCGCTCCTTTATCAAGGTGAAGAGGAGTTGCTGCTGGTGCTAGTCAATACTGGCTTTGATCCCCAGCAGGTACGGATCGAAGGCAAGATTGCCGTAGCTTTGGCAGAGAAGAAGGTGGAGCTTGCTCCTTTTGAATTGAAGTGTTTTCCATTGTGAAGGTGAGGAAGATGGGTAAAGTTGTGACCATGGGAGAAGCCCTGATTGTTTTAGATCCTGAGCAAAGCGGTCCTCTAGGCCAGGTGGATACCTTCCGCCGTCGCCTAGGCGGTGCAGAAGTCAATGTGGCTGTGGGTCTGGCACGCCTTGGCAGCAACGTAGAATGGTTTGGGCGTTTAGGTGACGATCCTTTTGGGCAGTGGATTTTTCGTTATTTGCGGGGTGAGGGTATCGATGTAAATAATGTGCAATTTGATCCCCAGAAGCCTACTGGGTTATACGTCAAAGAAAGACGAATGCCAGAGCAAATCAATAGCTATTATTATCGCTCTCTTTCTGCAGCAAGTTTCTTATCACCGCAGCTAATTCGGGATGGAATTTTCAAAGATGCCATTTGGCTTCATCTGACAGGGATTACCCCTGCCTTAAGTGATTCATGCCGAGATGCTACTTTTGAAATAGCCCAGAGGGCACAAAGAAAAGGAATTAAGATTACCTTCGATCCAAACCTAAGACTTAAGCTATGGTCTGCAAAAGAGGCAAAGGATACAATAACAGAGCTTGCAAGTCTTGCCACTATTGTTTTACCTGGACTTGATGAAGGAATAGCCCTTTGGGGCGAGGATTTTGGTTGGGATAAGAGCTGGCCCGAGGATCTTGCAGCGGAAAAACTCGGTCGCCTCCTCCTCTCTTTTGGTCCTGAGATGGTAGTTGTAAAATTAGGGGAGAGGGGAGTGCTTTTGGTAGAAGGAGAGCAAAGCACGTTTTTGCCTGCTTTTTCTGTGTCCCATCCAGTGGATACAGTAGGCGCAGGCGACGGATTTGCTGCGGGGTTGCTCTATGGTTTGATGGAAAGTAAAAATATAAAAGAGGCCATTCAAATTGGACAAGCAGTTGCTTCTTGCGTGGTGAGTAGCCCCGGAGACCTCGAAGGACTTCCAACCCTTCGTGAACTGGAGTTATTTCTAGGCAGGAGGGAGGGAGTGGAACGATGAAGGCAGAGAAGGCAACAGAAGAGTTACTAGAGCGTCAAGTAACAGTTGTGCTGAGGACTGCAGCCCAAGAGAAGATTGAGGATGTAGCTTCTGCATTATTTCAAGGGGGATTATCCAGCTTTGAGGTAACCTTTGAATCTCCCCTGGCAGCCCAATCAATCAAAAAATTAAAAGCACTAGGGCAAGATTGGCTTGTAGGTGCAGGGACAGTCTTGGATCTGGAGAATGCCAAGACAGCCATCGAAGCCGGTGCAGATTTTATATTTTGCCCTCACTTGGATTTGGAGCTACTGCACTTTGCCAAGGAAAGAGATACGCTACTTATTCCCGGGATCCTCACGCCTTCTGAACTGGTATTGGCCTTGCAAAACGGAGCCTCCCTTGTTAAAATATTTCCAGCATCACTCTTAGGACCGGGGTATCTGAAAGCTTTAAGAGGACCATTTCCTGGCTTAAAATGCATACCTACAGGTGGGCTCAGCTCTGATAATGTACTAGACTTTATGAAGGCTGGGGCAGCAGGTGTTGGAATGGGTGGCTCACTTGTGGATTTAGATATGATCAGAGAAAATAATTGGGAAGCACTCACTCTAGAGGCCAAGAAAGTAAAGAAGCTCGTGGCAAGCTCATTTTAAGGCAGTAATATGTTAACGTAATCATTTGTTGGGGATGTTTGAATATTAAAGCACGATGCCTTCTGAATTATCCAGAAGGAATTGTGCTTTAAGCGATTTTAATATCGATCCCAAACTCTTTGGCTAAAGCGTAGATCTCCTCACCGGCTGAGTGAAGGAATCCATTTTTTTCGATAAGCGCTAGCGCATCTTGTGTAAATCCCCCCCGTTGAGATTAGCCAAATGACCACATTTGATGCAGAGCGTGCCTCTTTTGCAGCCTGGGCTGCTTGGAGTGACTTTTGAACCTCCCCGGCATTCATAGGTTCGGCTTCGCGATACTTGCATTCCGCAACCCAGATTGTGTGTTTGTTTCCCTGTCCATATTCTCCATAAGCATCTATTTGATACTGGCCAGAAGTAGGGAGCTTGATTACCAAATCACCGTGGATTTTAAATCTAGGAGTGATAATGTCCTCTGTCTGTCCAAAGAGAAAGCCAGCTACTGTTTCGTTATTAAATCTTGAGAAGAGGTTTTGTACAACCATCTCCAACAGCTTACCTTAAATGTAGTTAAAATAGCCCTGTTCCCTAAGATCTATTTTTTCCACATCTCCTAGCTCATGAGCATAACGGTTTTGGATATAGCGCATCAGCATGATATCGTTGAAGGTATAGTATTGGAAATTGCTGCGGTAAACTAGATCTGCTTGGTAAAGTTTTTCGATCTTCTTTTCCACTTTAGCTTTGGATACAGCTAATTTTTGCGCAATCTCATCGATTTTGACAGCAGCGTTGTTGTATTTTGTGAAATAATAAATAATCTTCTTGCCCAGTTCTTCATCATCATCTTGATTAACTAGTGTTCGGTTGTCCTCAAAATGTGTTTCCCAAAAGGCATAGATCTCGCCCCTGGTTACTTCATAATCTATAATCTTATCTATGCCCCCAGTTGAATTGAAATCTTTGTTTGGATACTTGGATTCCACGCAACATTTAATATAGTAGGGGTGGCCACGTAGCTCGGCACTAAGGTAGAGAGCCAGTTCGTTATCGGGAGAAAGATTATGAAACTGTAGCAGTTTTTTCGCAAGTGTTGCACCGTCTTCTATGGACATAGGTTTTAAATATCTGAAACTAAAACGGCCACCTAAGGGTCCGCCCATAACTGTGCGAAAAATCATACTTACAGCAGAGCCCGAGACCAGCATTGGGGCATTGCGACTGAGGGCTTGGCGATCGTAGGTTGCTGTCAGATCCGTTGGGCGATCTGTTTGAGGGTCAATTTCTTTTTCAGAGGCGGCATCGTAGATATAGTGTTTTAGATCTTGAAATTCATCGATGATAATGGCGAAATTGATTCCTAAAAGAGAACCTAAATTTTCAGGAATTCGAATCGCAGCTTGCCAATGGTTGCGCGAATCTCTCCAATCGCGAGCTTTATATCTTGTTAGGAAACGTTTGATAAAATCTTCTTGGATAAATTTTATGCGTTCATCTGTGGAGGGTAGCCCGATAAGATCTTCCAGCCCCAAATCATCGCGTCGATACAACATAGGATCTTGAAGAAGGTAGGCTATGGTTTGCCTGAAGAAGGTGCTATAATAATCCAATAGGAAATTGCGCAAGGTAGTACCTTTCCTAATCATTTTAAAATAGAAGGGCACCACATTGTAGTTTTTGCCAAAGGCTGTATTGACCAGGCGATCCAAAAGTGCAGTCTTACCCATCCTCCGAGGAGCAAGGAGGGCTAGGCTAGAGGAAAGACCTCTTTCGATGTTACGATACCAGTCTTCAAGCTCTAAAAGTATATCTACGCGATCTGTAAACTCTCCCTCTATAAGCATTTCATTAACCGGGAAGTTTTTCCTGCAAATCATAGGCACACCTTCTTTCAATTTAAATTGGAGCTAGGATTTTTATAGTTCTGTTTCAGTAGCTTTTCTACCATTGTACCATATTGTACTGAAAAATGCAGCAAGTTTTGGAAAGGAATTCATCCGGCAATATGATACCCAGCTTGGGTAAGGGCAGTTCTAATTTCCTCGATGTGGGCAAAATTTCTGGTTTCCAAGACAATCCGCAGAAAACAACCGTTAATATCTGCACTTTCTCCTGCCCGCTCATGGTGGATAGAAACCACATTTGCCCCCAGATCCGCCACGATTTTGGAAACGCCTTTCAGTTGTCCGGGCTTGTCCACAAGTTCAATTGTAAGGGAATAATAGCGCCCGGATTTCAAAAGCCCGCGTTTGATCACCCTAGAGAGGATGGTCACATCAATATTACCGCCTGAAACCAAGCAGACCACTTTCTTCCCCCGAACAGGAACTTTGTTGAATAAGGCCGCAGCCACAGAAACCGCACCTGCACCCTCGGCAATTAGCTTTTGCTGTTCAATCAGGGTTAGGATGGCTGTGGAGATTTCATCATCGGTAACTGACACAATCTCATCTACTAAGTTACTGCAGATCTCAAAGGTTAGCCTGCCAGGCTCTTTTACTGCAATGCCATCGGCGATTGTTGAGACTCGCTCCAAGCATTCTATTCTCTTATGTTCCACAGAATTAAGCATACAAGGAGCACCTGTAGCTTGCACCCCATAGACCTTCACCTGGGGCTTGAGTGCTTTAATCACAGTGGCAACACCTGAAATTAGCCCACCACCGCCGATGGGCACAATCACAGCATCAAGATCCGGCAGCTCGGCTAACAGCTCCAGCCCAATTGTTCCCTGGCCTGCCATCACATTTTCATCATCGAAGGGATGGATGAAGGCATAACCACGCTCCTGCTTTAGCTCTAAGGCTTTTTTATAAGCATCATCATAGACGCCTTCTACCAACTGAACTTGGGCTCCGTAGCTTTTGGTGGCCTCAATTTTGGAGATAGGAGCACCATCCGGCAGGCAGATCAAAGATTTAATTCCGGCTTTAGTTGCAGCTAAAGCCACGCCTTGGGCGTGATTCCCTGCAGAGCAGGCAATTACGCCTTTTTCTCGTTCTTTGGGGCTCAATTGCGAGATTTTATAGTATGCTCCACGGATCTTAAAGGAGCCTGTGTGCTGTAGGTTTTCGGTTTTCAGATAGATCTCACTCTCTGGATTGATCTTTGGGGCATAAATTAAATCCGTCTCCCGTACCACATCTTTGAGGACCGCTAGCGCATCGTAAACTTTGTCTATTGTTACCATTTTTCTTCCTCCACCAGTAGCGTTGAGTCTGAGAAGCTCTAATCGCCTTTTTGCCCATTATACCATATAATAAGCATCTAGCTTGCTGACTTTAAGAATTTCTTTCGTACTAAAAAACTAGTCAGGCTTATATTCCTATGCTATTATTAGCATAAGGAGCGTGAGCTTATGAAAGTGACATTTTGCGGCGGCGCAGGAGAAGTTGGCGCCAGCTGCTATTTAATTGAAGTAGCAGGGAAACGGATCTTGTTGGACTGTGGCCT
>DIQB01000057.1:25960-27406 GCA_002427165.1 Firmicutes bacterium UBA5473 | reverse complement strand
TACTGTGGCCTCAGGATGGGGGCAGCTCGAGATCCACTTCCGGATCTGCGGCTAATTCAGGATCAGGGAGTGGATGCCATCATCCTCAGCCACGCCCACCTAGATCATAGTGGTGCTCTGCCATTAATCAGCCGAGAATACCCTCTGGCTCCCATCTTTATGACCCATGCCACAGCTGATTTGGTGCGGGTTCTCCTCTACGACAGCCTCAGGATCATGGATAACGAGGGGGAGATCCCCATCTATGCGGAAAAGCACGTGGAGCAGATGCTAGAGCGTATTGTCTGTTTATTCCCTCAAACTCCCCTGATGCTTCCCAGAAGCGAAATCCAGCTCTCTTTTCACCAGGCGGGCCATATCCTAGGTGCTGGTTGTGTGGAGCTGAAAAGCAGTAGCGGGAGCCTTTTTTATTCAGGAGACATCTCCTTTGCAAGGCAACTTACAGTCAATGGAGCTTCAATTGGCAAGCTAAGGCCTGATGTAGCGATTTTCGAATCCACATATGGAGATAAACTCCATGCCAACAGGCAAGGCGAGGAGGAACGCCTTGCGGAAACAGTTGGGGAGGTAATTGAACGGGGAGGCAAAGTCCTGATCCCAGCCTTTGCCTTAGGTCGGGCCCAGGAGGTAATCTTGATTCTACAGCGGGCCATGAATAAAGGCACACTCCCTAAGTGCCCAGTGTGGGTAGACGGCATGGTGCGAGATATCTGCAGGGTATATAAGCTCAACCCCAACTATCTGCCCCCGAGCCTGGCAAAGCGAGTCTGGCGGGATGGCGAGATTTTCTTCAATGAAGAGATTCAGCCTGTACCCAGAAAGCCGCAGGCCCGAGAGGAGATAGCCAAAAGCAAAGACCCCTGCATTATTATTTCCTCCAGCGGCATGCTCTCAGGTGGTCCCAGCCAATATTATGCAGAGCAGCTTATAGGAAGCGAGGATAACTTAATTGTAATCACAGGCTATCAAGATGAAGAAGCGCCAGGCAGGGCGCTATTGAACTTGATGGAGACCCAACAGGAGCGCAAGATCCAGCTAGGGGAGCGAGTATTGCCTGTAGTTGCAAAAATAGAAAAATACAATCTCTCTGCCCATGCAGACCGTGGAGAGCTAATTGGCCTTGCCCATGTGTTGGCTCCAAAGAGGCTCTTTTTAGTCCATGGGGAGCCAACTGTCACAGAAGAGCTTGCAAAGAACCTTCAAGCTGAGATCTGGGGGCAGGTGGAGGTGCCCTCAAACGGACAGATTATAGAGCTGGAGCTCCATAATCCCAGGAAGCAAAAACAGCAGCTGAAGCTCCCCTCCTTGCAGAAAACGCAGCCTCCAGGCGAGGAGGAGCTTGAGCTTTTGTGGGAACATCTCCTCGATCATGATCACACATTTCCCACAAGCCCCCAGCAGCTGCTGTTGATCTGGCAAGGCTCTTCTTCTCAGGACGAGGCAAGG
>DIQB01000057.1:0-25706 GCA_002427165.1 Firmicutes bacterium UBA5473 | reverse complement strand
CCTTTTCTGTTCAGTCCTCTGCCTCCGGAGAAGATTGAACAAAAGCAGGAGGATGGGCCCCTTGAAATGAATCAGATGCTGGCTTTAGTGGATGAGTATTTTCCCCCTCAATCAGGTCTTTATAAAAAAGGAGCACGCCTTGAGGAGGGACAGGTGATCTTAACTTTTAAGTTCCCGCGCCTGGCCCGAGAGCAATATAAGATGCAGTTTGCACAGTTCGCTTCGGTCACAGGCTGGGAGGTGGAGCTAAATGAGAACACGAATCTGCAAGCAGCCCAGGAGGTTCTCCGGGGACTTTTGCCAAGTTCGGTGCAGCTTTTGAAGTTCTCATATTTTCCAGAGGAGGATTCATTCCGAGCCCAAGTTAGCGGAGAGGTATCCGGAGAGATAGCTCTTGATTTTCTTCAGATGACAGGCCATGCCCTTTCCATAGAATACAAACAGCAGCAGGAGCTGAAGATCCAGAGCACAACAGAGCCTTTGGAACAAAATCAAGCATTAGCCTTGATTGAACAGGCTTTTCTTGGAGAAAAATATCCGCCCCACAAAAAAAGCCTCAAGCAAGACGAAGATGGGCGGTATATTGAGCTTTCCTTCATCACACCCCAGGTGGGGGCCGGCTATAGGGAGCTTTTGGACAAGCTGGAATGCCAGACCCTCTGGCGGCTGAAGCTGGGATCTAGCGTCAATCAACTGGCACTTTTAAGCCTAGCAAGAAGTTTTGTGGAGAAAGAAGGCGGCATCTTGAAAAAGAATCCTTCATATTTGGGAGCGCAAGCTAAGGTTAGGATCAGCCTCGAACAACCACCCAAAAATATTGAGAAGCTAGAGGAGGAGTTTTTTCAGGAGACTGGCTTCCACCTGGAACTGGGCTCTTGAGAGAAGGGAAAAGCTTGCAGGTGGCGAATAGGGCATTGGAATTATCTCAAGCAGTATTGGAGATTATGGATCTCGCAATTGAGAACTACCTGCGAGATCATTGCCATGAGAATTGAGTATGGGTTCGAATAGGAAGAGGTGTTTTTTAATTTGGGATATTTGTTAGGTGTGGATGGTGGGGGCACAAAAACCCAAGCCTTAATCGCGGATAAAAATGGCTTCATCATCGGCGAGGGCAAAAGCGGCCCTGCCAATGAGCTCTTCGATGATGCAGAATGTGTACATGGATCTATTATGGGGGCCATAGAGGAAGCCCTCTCTTGCTGTGGTATTTCCGGAGAGCAGGTGACGCGAAGCGTCTTTGGGGTGCCAGCTGCCCAGTCGCTTTTGGCCGACTCCCTCAAGGGGCTGCTGCCGAACTCAGAATTTCATTTTTTAGGAGAGGCGCCGATTGCTTTTGCCAGCGGCAGTGATAAATCGTTTGGGATTTTGCTAATAGCAGGTACAGGCTCTCTGTCGTGGGGTCGCAATCGGGAGGGCACCTGCACTGCTACAGGCGGCGGTGGTGCTGCCTTCGGTGATGAGGGAAGTGGTTTTGATCTGGGCCGGGAGGCTTTGCGCTCTATTGGCAAAATGTATGATGGCAGGGGACGTTCAACCTCTATGGCATCGAAAGTCTGCTCTTTTCTTGGCTGCAACAGCTTCGATGGGATTCTCTCCTATGTCTATGGCAAACAATACCCTCGCTCTTCTCGTTTTCGGATTGCAGACCTTGCCCCTATAGTCCTTGAGGCAGCCGGGGAGGGGGACATGCTAGCTTGTCAGATTATTGAGAGCGCTGCAGATGAGCTGGAACTGATGGCAGTGACCTGCGCCCAAAAGCTAGGGTTACTTGAGCAAGAGCTAGATATTGTCCTCACAGGCGGAGTTCTGCGCCAGGGGGGACCACTTCTGCGGCAAGTTCTTTTAAAATTGCAAAAGAGCATGCCCCGAGCCAACCCAATTGTGCCCAAATTGGATCCAGCCTGCGGCGCTATAGCTCTAGCTGCCCGAGAGGAAGAATTCAGCGGTTGGTACCAATATATCTTCAAGATTGAATAAAGAGGCTGCTCTCTAGCAGCCTCTTTATCAGTTCTTACTTGCCACCGGTCTGTGATCGCTCTCGCCACAGGAGCGAGAGGCTCCACAGGCCAGATAGTCCAACCAATGTATAGATTATCCTGGTGAAGGTTGAGCCTGAGCCAAAGATTGCAGCCACCAAGTCAAAACTAAAAAGACCAACCAAACCCCAATTTAGTGCTCCGATAATCACTAGCACCAAAGCTAAACGATCCATCTTCTTCACCTCCTAGCTTTAGCTTTTCCCCCAGAAGGTAATTTATGCAATTTGTGTTTTTGAAATTTTGTAGCTCGGGCCCCAGGCCCGAGCTGGAGGCTATTGTCTCACCGCGGGTCGCATGCGGTCGGCAAGTCCCAACAATACGTGAGCCAGTCCAAAGCCAAGTACTCCAGCCCCCATTTTTTTGGGCAACAAGCGCCAGCCAACAGCAGACACAACTGCTCCAGTGCCGGCCACAAGCCAGCTAGTAGAGGTTGATTTCATCGACAACACCTCCCAAGGGTAGTCTCTCCCAAAAAGCTCAATTTTAATGCAGTGGAATCAAAATTTGAAGTTTGAGGTATTACTTTTACAGTTCATGTTACATAGATGAAAAAAAGATTTAAAAAATCTTAATCAAACGGAAGGAATTTGGAAGTCTATGGAGAAATATAATACTGTAGTGCATTCGTATGCATTTTATTCAAAAAGGAAAACCAGGCTTCGTTAATTACCATATGGGGGGGAGCGCTTTTTTTTAGTTGCTTATGCATTCGAATGCAAGAGGAAGAACGAATTAAAATCTAGTTGATTGCGATGAAGGAGTTTTGCTAGAAAATAGCAACCCATGGAAGCTGCTTTTTGACAAGTACATGTCAGCTGGAGTGAAAGTGGGATTAGGAGATATCTTACATTAACATCCAATCTTAAAAGGAGGGAACGGCCTTGTGCCATAGCGATGCAGGAAAAACATTACAGCGCTTTTAATAAACCCAAATGGGCAGCAGTACTCTTTTTATTGCCTGGAATCCTAACCTTTTTACTCTTTCGTTATTACCCCATGGTAAAAGCAATTATCATGAGCTTTTACGACTATAGCATCATGAATCCACCGGGAAAATTTGTGGGGCTTGGTAATTACACCCGTGCTTTGCAAGATCCCATGGTGAACTTGGTGTGGAAAAACACAGCTACAATTGTGGGCCTGAGTCTTTTGGGCTTTTTCATCCCCATAATTTTAGCCGTTCTTCTAGATGAGGTTAGGGGAGGGAATGTGGTCTTCCGCACCATCTATATCATCCCTGCTATTATGCCGGCTATGGTAACAATTGTGCTGTGGAAATGGTTCTATAACCCAGACTATGGTCTTTTGAACATTATCAGGCAGGGCTTGGGCGCCCAGCCTTTGGGCTGGCTCAATGACCCCAAACTTGCCAAGCTCTGTCTTGTGCTTCCGGGCTTTTTTGCCCCAGGCTACACTGCTCTTATTTATCTGGCAGCTCTTCAGGGGATACCAAAATCCATGTATGAGGCAGCAATCATCGATGGAGCAGGTTATTGGCAGAAATTAAGGTATATCACCCTTCCTCGAATCGTGCCTATGATGGGAATCATGCTCATTATGGGACTGATTGGGGCCTTTCAGATGTTTGAAGCGCCCTTTGTCTACACAGGTGGCGGACCGCTCAATAGCACCAAGGTTGTAGCCCTGTATATCTACGAGGAGGCCTTCAACTTTTATCGCATGGGCTATGGCACCACCATGGCTGTAATGCTTTTTGTTTTCCTTTTGGTGCTGACCTGGCTTCAGGTTCGCTTCTTCAAGACAGATCCAGACTCCTAGAAAGGAAGGGTTAGAGAATGCCTATTATTCAACCATCAGAAAAAGACTCGAAAAATCGGGGTATTTTAATCACAATCTATATTCTTTTGATCTTGGGAGCTGTAACGCAGATCTTTCCGTTTTTGTGGATGCTCTCGTCCTCATTCAAAGATAACATTGAAATCTATAAACTCCCGCCCAAACTGATTCCGCCTAGGCCTACTATGGTGGAGTTTCAGTTCAATGCTCCAGAGGGGGCAACAAAAAAACAGCTAGAGGCAGATGCAGTTCTCGCAAGCTTCTATCTTCTCCAAAAAAGGCCGGATGTAAAAGAGGTTAGAACAAAATTTTTTGCCCATGGTAAACTTGTCTATGAACTGGATGCACCTCAGTTTCAGGCAAAGAAGCTATGGGAGGCAGCTACAGTCTCAAAAGCCACAGAAAGGCAAGACTGGATTGCGGGAGCCGGGGGTATCTCCAAAGAATTAGGTGGTCGCTTTTACCCTGATGGCAAGAATATAGAGCCTACACCACCGCCCGCAAAACAGAGTGAACTGCGAGTTGTGGCAGCAGAAGTATTGACTAAAGCCGATCTTGCCTCCACGCCCCGGAGCATTCTTGTGGGCAGAAGTTTCTCTCCTATTTTCGATAGCTATCGAAAGGCCTATACAGCATTAGGTGAGATGCCGATCAGCCGCTTTTTCGGCAATAGTTTGGTTGTGGCGATTCTCTCTGTAGCCTGGCAGTTACTAGTTTGTTCGCTCTCAGCCTATGCTGTCTCAAGGCTGGTCTCACCTGCTTGGGGCAGGGTGCTACTCTTGTTCTTTATCGGGACCATGATGATTCCAGGCATGGTACTTACCATCCCCAACTACCTGATCTTGAAAGAATTCCCTTTCAGATCTCTGTTTGGGATTCCGTTTCCACATGCGAATCTTCTCAATACCTTCTGGGCTCTAATTCTGCCTGCAGGCGCCTCGGGTTTTGCAGTGTACCTGTTCAAAGGTTTTTTTGATCAGCTGCCTATGGAGCTTTTGGATGCAGCCCGGATCGATGGTGCCACAGAGATGAATGTTTTCACAAAGATCGCAATGCCCCTTTCCAAGCCTGTGTTTGCAGTGCTAGGGATCATGGGTTTTATGGGCTCTTGGAATGATTTTATGTGGCCCTTTATTGTGATCCAGAAGAAGGAACTGTGGACCTTGATGGTAGGGCTCTATCAGCTACAAAACAGTGCAGGGGAGCCCAATATAGTGATGGCAAGCTTGGTTCTGGGAGCATTGCCTGTGATTCTAATGTTCGTCTTCTTCCAGCAGTATATCCTCGAGGGAATTGTGATGACAGGGATTAAGGGGTAGGGGCATAGGAAGGAATTGTAACGAAAAGCGTAAATTCAAATTAACAAATCTTAACCATACAGAAGGAATTTGGAAATCCTTGGCGAATAATATAAATGCAGTGCATTCGTATGCACATATGGCTATACACAAACAATTAAAAATGGGATCTTTTTTTAGCTACGCATGCATCCGAATGCAAAGAAATGTGTTCTAATGAAGATTATAGGTGGTAAAAATGAAAAAAGTAACGGTTAATGATTTGGCTAAAATATCTGGTTATTCCCAGCCAACAGTATCGCGAGCTTTGAATGATTCTAATTTAATTAGTGTAGAGGTAAAACAAAAGATCCAAGAGCTCGCAAAAAAAATGAACTACCGCCCCAATATTGCTGCCCGCTCTCTTGCCGGACAGAAAACGGGAATAATCGGGTTTTATATTTTTCAGATGGAGCATGCTATGCATCCAACGCTGTCTCAGGTTCTTCAGGGGGCAACTAGGGTTGCCGCCGAAGAAGGCTATAATTTGCTTTTAGTTCTGACAGATGAGGATACAAATAAAGGGGAAGTAGCTGCTCGGAATTATTTAGACGGAATATTAATTCCAACACAGGAGACAACTGAGGAAGAGATTAAGTTTCTAGAAAGCCAGAACATACCTTTTGTGCTTTTGAATCGCGAACCAGATGAAAAACGGTATGTGGTAAACATAGATTATGAAAAAGTCGCCATGGATATTACAGAACATTTATCTCAAGCAGGCCACCGGCGAATTGCATATTTAAGTGGACCTGAGGATTTTTGGATTAACCGTGCATTACTAAAGGGATATCGCAAGGCTTCAGAACAGTTTCTAGGAGGATTACAGTGCATCAGATTTGGAGACTGGTCAGAGGAGGAGGGATATAAGCTAGCGAGTGAACTTCTAGAGCTTCCAAACCACCCCACAGCTTTTTTTGGTGAAGATTTTTTGATCGCAGGTGCGCTGCGGGCCATCAAAGAAAGAGGGCTTCGTGTCCCCAAAGACGTAGCATTGGTTGGTATCAATGATGTGCCACTGATTTCATCCCTAGATCCCCCAATCAGCAGCATGCGGCTTCCTATGGATAAATTAGGGGAAGAGGCTGCAGGATTATTAATTAAGCTATTGTCAGGAAAGAAAGCTAAGAAGCAAGTGCTTTTGCCAGGTGAATTGATCATAAGGGAATCGTCCAAACAAGAATTTCAAGAGGAGGTAAGCTAGGTGAAAAGAAAGATCCCTGTTTTACTATTAGTTTTAGCGCTCTGTATTGTAGTGATCTCTGGTTGTAAGCAAAAGAAAGCTTCTACTGATGAAGCTGTGACAATCGTCACTTGGGAAGGGGAACTTATTGGCGATTCACCTGATATAAAAGTAGAGCGGGAAATTCGCGAGGAGTTCGATCGGACGCATCCTAATATTAATGTCATAAGGCGCTCGGCACCTTCAGGCGAAGAGCGAAAAATCTTCGCTACAGCCATGGCAGGAGGGACAGGTCCAGATATGGCCGATATCCCAGGTGTTGATACCCGTACTTACATTGAACAAGGATTTGCTGCTGATATTACAGATTTAGTTAAAAAATGGGGACAAGAAGATAAAATATATACTAATATGTTAGAACCTGTTATTAAAGATGGTAGGTATTATGGTTTGCCTCGTGAGTACTACATTATGCTTTTGGCATATAGGACTGATGTTTATCAGAAAGTGGGGTTGAACCCACAAACGCCTCCTGAAAATTGGGATGAACTAGTTGAATATGCGAAACGATTAACAAATAAAGCTGAAAACCGGTACGGTTTTGGGATGCTTGGTATGGATTTTGCAGCCTGGCACTTTATGGATTATGTCTGGCAAGCAGGCGGAGACTTTATGAAGGTAGACCCTAAAACGAAAATCATGAAAGCTACCTTCCAGGAAAAGCCAGGAATTGAGGCTTTGCAGTATTATAAGGATCTACGCTGGAAGCATGACGTTATTCAAAACAACGTGCTCCAAGATATTTCTGAGTTGATCAATGATTTCGTTACAGGTAGGAGCGCTATGTATAAGTTTTACGCCCAAGATATGCCTAAATTATTGAAGCTAGGTCTTAGTTCGGAGCATATTGGTCTTGCCCCCCTTCCAGCAGGACCATCAGGAACGTCAGTTAGCCAGATGGCACCTAGGGTATATATTATCAACCCCACAATAAGCGAAGAAAAACAGCAGGCAGTTTTTGAATATATTAAATATAATGTTAGCAAAGAGACGATGATCAAACGCTGGAAACTACAGGAAAAGTATGGAATCCTTGCTCCTGCAACACCAATTTGGAAGGGCTTATTACAATCAGATTATGTGGACTTCCCTGCACAATGGTCAACTGCAGTAGAGGAGCAGAGCAAATACTCAAGACCCGAACCTTACTTTCCATACTGGGATAAAGTTAAACAATATTTAGTGCAGCCTATTCAAGCGGTTTTACTCAATAAAAATGCAGACCCTGCCAAAGAAATGAAGAATTGTGCAGATAAGGTTCAAAAAGACATATTCGATAAGGCAGGCCCAGTTGAAGGCTTTTAAGTCTACGGAGGTGATAGTGATGGAGCATTCGAAATCCAGAATTTTGTTTGGATCATTGATTTTGATATTGACTTTCACAAGTAGCATAGTCTTTGCAGCTGTGGAAAATGTTGCTAGAAAACCTGGAGTTAGTTATACGTTCACAGCAGGCTCTGGTGTTGATCATAGTACTGATACAGGGACGTTTTTGATCGATGGAAATGTAGAACATGGGGGCAATACAATAGTATGTTTCGATTTTTGGGGTAAGACACCCGAGCAATCCTATATTAAAGTTGATATGAATCTAGGAACATCTTATAACCTATCAAAGATCAAGCTCTCCGGTAAAAACTTGAATATTAATTCATATAAAGTCGATCGTGTTAAATTTGAAATTAGTTCAGACGATTTAAACTACCAGGAACTAGCAACACTGCCAGTGCAAGGTGGAATAGGGAGTACACTATGGTCGATAGAATGTCCTGTTGGAGGACGAACTTCTTTTCAGTATGTTAGAATCACAGCATGGACCCCAGGTGCAGGTTGGCTTAACCTAACTGAATTGGAAGTTTATGATTTTCCCGCACCAGAGAATTTGGTCGCTGAGAGATTGTCTTCTTCAAGTGTTGAGTTAACCTGGGATAGCCTTGGTGAGGGGTTTTTATATCGGATTTACAGATCAAACGAATCTCAGGTCGAATTAGTTTCTGGCAATTTAATTGCCGATGATCTTAATAGCGCCCCTTATATTGACAATACTGTAGATGGACAGGCTTATTATTATGTAGTTGTCCCCTACATTATGGGACCTGATGAGGAAACGAAAAATGAAGGCCCTCCATCTGAAACTCAGGAAATAACTGCAGTAGCAACTATTAGAGGTACCGTTACCACTGATGCAGGCGCCCCTTTAGCGGATGCAAAGGTATTCTTAGATGAGCTAGACAAATCTACAACAACCGATGCTAATGGGCAGTTTGCTTTTGCAATTCCCCCCCGGGAAGCACCACTTACACTTGTGATAGAAAAAAGAGGCTATTATCGTGCATATAGTACAGTTTTTGCCCAGGCTGGTCAAGAAGAAAATCTAGTGTTAATCTTGACCAAAGATGAAACCGCAGGAACATTGAATTTGGCCCAGGAACCAGGGGTTACCTATAATGTTAGTACTGGAAAACACTTTAATATTGTATCAGAGGATGATGGTAAAAAACTGATAGACGGAGTCCTTGATAATGGTACTAACGTTACAGTTTGTTACGACTTTTGGCATATATCTCCCAGCGATTCTTATATTGCTGTTGATTTTGATCTAAAAGGGAATTTCCCTATTAAAGAAATTTCACTTTACGGAAAAAATCATGGTTCTTCTTATCATATAGAAAAGGTCAGTTTTTATATCAGTCAGGACAACATTAATTTCGATCTTTTGGGTGAAGTTACCGATATTAATCAACCCAGTTTATGGAATGCAAGTTGGGATGTTGGCTGGAGAGGAGCAAGATTTGTTCGGGTGTTGGCTTGGGCACTACCGAGCACGGCAAGCCGCCTGAACATAGAAGAAGTCGAAGTAATCGGTTTACAGCAAGCGGGAAAGGTTACAAGCCTTACTACTAAACGTATTGATGCCACCCAGGTTGAACTTAGCTGGCAGGCACAAGGTTCAGGGGTTATCTATAGAGTCTATAGATCAACGACTCCTGATGTAGAGATTATACAGGAAAACTTGGTTGCAGATGAACTACGAACACCTTATTTCAAAGATAGCATAGACTTTAATCGCTATTATTACAAGGTAGTGGCCTGTATAGCAGTTGGCGAGGATCGATTTCCAGGAGAAGCTTCAGATGAAGCTACAGTGGGACCTGTCGCTTCGCTCAAGGGTAGCGTTGTAGGAACAACTAAAGAGGGTGAACAGGTTATACTCGATGGGTGTGAAATCACGATAGATGGCTATGGAATAACTAAATATGCAGATGAAGGTAAATTCGAGTTCGCTCAGATACCAGCAGAAGTACCCCTTACAATAATAGCTTATTTTAAGGGGTACCGGAGAGAAAAATTAGAAATAACTTTAATTCCGGGCCAAAATAAACAGTGGGACATAAATATGGTCGCTGACATTACTGCTCCTAATCCTTTGATTAGTTTGTCAGCTACAGCGGATGGTCCTGGTTTAATCAAACTTAGCTGGGAAACACCAGAGCCCCACGAAGAGGATCAGGATCTACCTTCATATTACAATATTTATCGTTCTGATGTGGATAACTTCGACATTTCAGGGAACTTATTAGCTAGTGGAGTTACAACTCTTCAATACGAAGATAAAGACATTATCGGTGGAACTGTTTATTACTACGCTATAACAACCTGCGATGAGGCAGGAAATGAAAATAAACATGATCTTGTCTATGCCTCAGCTAAGGCAATTTCAGTTCCTCAGGTTTCCCCAATAGGACCAAAGGGAGATCTGCCTGTTGTGGGCGATGTGGAAGTAAAATGGACTGCAGTAGCCGAAAATGCTACTTATATACTAGAATATAGTCGCAACAAAACTATGGAAAATGCTACAACTATTTCGGGTATTGCTGAACCGCAATATTTATTGAAAAACCTTCCTCAAGGAACTTGGTACTGGCGGGTGAGGGCAGTTTTCAGCAATAATGTTGAAACAGAGGTTACATCTATACAGAGCTTTCAGGTTATGACAATCCAGGAAGATAGCCTAGATGTAAGAAAATTGACAATCTATCCGAACCCAGCTAATCCAAACCGGGAGCAAATAATATTTGGTTATATACTGGATCAGCCTGCAACTGTTACTATTTCTATTTTTAATTCAGGTGGCAGGCCGGTGAAGAGAATTGAACTTGGAACATTGCCTTCCGGGGCAGTTCATTACCAGTGGGATGGTCTAGATACAGCAGGCCGAATGGTTAACAATGGAGTGTATCTCGTGAAGATAGCAGCAACTAATGCTCAGGTGGAGCCAAGACAAGCTGAGGCCAAGGCACTCCTGCTCATCAATAAGTAAGGGGGATTGCCCTATGATCCAAAAGATACTGCTTAGGATAGTATTCTTTCTCACCCTCAGTGTAAGCTTTGTTTTTGCAAGTGGGGATAGCAGCTTCGATGGCTGCTTTCCTCACCAAGGCTATGGCGCAAGCCCTATAGCATTGGGCAGCGCCTATACTGCAATTTCTAATGATATCCTATCTCTTTATTGGAACCCAGCAGGCCTGGCAGAAATAAAATCAAGACAGCTAATAACCCAACAATATGATCTCGGTGGACTTGGAATCACTCATAGTGTCTTGAGCTTTGGCGCAGGACAAAAAGGGAGGGGGTGGGCTGTAAGTTGGAATAGGCTGGAGCCCACAAATACCTGGGGATATAGTTATCAGGAAGATACTTTTGCCTTTGGCACTGGCAAAAAGATAAATTCTTTGCAGCTTGGATTAAGTGCGAAAGGATATCATAGTTACCTTAAGTCAGCAGAGGAAACAGACCGAAAATGGAGTCTTGGGTTAGATCTTGGTCTTATTTTTAACCATAACGCCAGTCGTTTTGGAATAGCTACCCGGGACCTAATAAGCCTTCCTGCCCCTGGAGTTGCAAGGGAATATTCTCTGGGATATGCCTGGATTGGTAGTAGTCAGGTTTTAGCTTTAGGAATAGACTTTCAAGGTCAGGCAAGAACCCTCAAACTAGGGTTTGAATATCAACTACTGGATGGAATTGCAATAAGATGTGGGCTTAGAGGAACAGATCTTACAGCTGGCGTTGGTTTTACCTTTCAAAATATAAATATTGATTACGCTTTTAGTAACAACAGTATGGGTAAATCAAATATTTTCACCTATCAGCTTAGCTTCTAAAGGGGAGGTGACGGAATGAACAAAATTTGTGCATATATCCTTTCAGTGCTTCTAATGCTACTGTCCATATCTTCCCTTCATCTTACCTATGCAGCTGAGCTATGGGAGCTTGAGGAAAGTCTAGATGCAGCTTTAGGCAATTTAGCAAAAGGGGAGCGAAAGCTCACAGAGGCCCAAAAGAAGATCAATCAAAAAATCTTCTATAGTGGCACAGGTCTTTGGGATTATAGCTTGGAAAAAGGGCTTGGTCAAAGCCAGCAGCAATTTAACTTTTCCCTGGTAGCTCGGCCTTTAGAGAATGTTACTTTTGGAACAGAATTAGAGTTTCCCTTTTCATTTGCCTCCCAGGCTAGAGCCAACCCTGAGGTAAAACAAATATTTATTAACTTAAAAACATCGAAACTACATTCCCAAGCAGGAACATACTGGACCCGTCTTTCTCCTTTGGTGTTAGAAGGGAAAGCTGTGGATCTTCAAGGCATACCTTCCATTTTTAGTCTACCGATAAGACGGGAGATGGCAGAGGAGATTGCTCATTTCAAAGAGGTTAAACTTGAAGGAGTCTTATTTGAAGTAGAAGAAAAGCCAGGGACCAACTTGAAAATGCTTGCAGCTCGCAAGGAAATCGGCGGCCTGGAATTTACCTTTGCTTGTATGCCGAAAATCCTAAGTAGATTTGGGGAGTTTGGTTTTATTTGGCTCAGACATGTAAAGGAAGCTAATACCACCTCCGAGAGAGTCATCCTTTCGGGAAACTATAGACTAACTAGTAATATAGGTTCATTAGAATTGGAGATGGCCACTAGCAGCTACAACCCTGATCGTTTCCGAGATAATTTACATGAAGAATTTGCTCCCCAAAGGGGTAAAGCGTGGCGGGCAAATTGGCTATCAACATGGGGGCCTATAAGTTTAGGCCTCAGCTGGGAGGATCGAGAAGCGCTATTTTATAGTTTTACAGCTAATAATTCTCCATACCTGTTTCAAGATGCTGACCCATCTCCTTTGGACGGACAAAATGGATCAATCCTCTTCCAGTGGAAGGGGAGAGGTACCCTTATGGACTTGCAGTTTCAAAGCAATAATGGCAAGGAGCTTGGGCTAGTAAAAATCGAAAAAGATTTGCCAACTGGTGTTAAACTCGCCTCGCGCTACCTGGTAGCTGGTGAAGGACCTGAGGAACTGGCTATAGGGCTTGATGTGCCCTTATCCCACCATGTTGTACTCCTCAGTGGTTGGAGGAAATCATTTCATGAGGAATCCATCAGCGGTTCTGCTTTGGGGTTGCAAATAGGAAATATAAATGGAGGCTTTTTTACAGCCATCTGGCAAAGACTCAACAGTCAGCAACATTTCGATGATAGTTTTAACCTCAGCTTGCAGTTGAGTTATTGAAAGCAGGAGGAAAAAGAATGCGCAAAATAGTAAATTTCATAATACTTATCCTAGCTTTTTTTGTTGGAGTCTCTTGGGCTGCGGGAACAATAGAAACACTTTATAGTGATGAGAATGCTTATCTTTATGAAGGCCAAAGTCAAGAGAGTACTTTTGTAGTTGAGCAATTAGATGGAGAAATTTATCTGTGGCTTACAGTACGCTTGAAAATCAATGGCGGCGAAAGCTGGGGAAGTCATCTGCTGTCTTTGAGGATAAACGACCAGCTGGTTGATATGGCTGCAGGTCCCATCAATAGGGAAGGGGAAATTAAAAATGTAGCTTATCCTAATAATAACCCAGAACCGGTTTTTAAAGATGGTAAGTGGTTTGTTCGCTATGACAGCGATTACATCGCTTGGAATGGCAAAGTACCAGCACAAGCTGGCGATCCATATAACAAGGTTTCCTATCTTTACAGAGCAAACGAACTTATCAATAAAGAAGACTTTGTTCAACAAAATTACGTCTATACTTTTCGTATAGGACACCTGCTAAAACAGGGAGTGAATAAAATCCAACTAAGCTGCTCGGGTTTACCTGATTTTTTGCAGGATTATCCACTTGAAATCAAGCAATTATCGATTGCTCAGCAACAAGGCAATGTAGTGCTTTGGAGCCGGGATTTTATGGATGCGATCTATCCCTGGTCAGTACCTATGCCAAAGGAAGTAGCAAGGCCTTTGAATGTGAGGCTTTCGCAAAACGAGTACGAACCTGTAACTTTTGCCTGTTTTTCTCCAGTAGCATTAGATGATATCACTGTAGAGGTTGGGAGCTTGGTGGGAGCGGGTAGTGTTTTTCCACAGGATCAGATTAGATTGCAGTTGGTGGAATATAAAAAGTGGACAGCGCAGAACACACCTGAACGTTATAAGATGTTATCCCAAATGCAAGCAGGTTTAGGGGCTGCTAGGCAAGGAATTACCCCCCAGATGTTGGTTTCGATTTCGGAATTCGATCTACCAGGAGGAGAGTCAAGGCAGATTTGGCTCACAGTGAATTCTGATGGCGTGAAGGCAGGCTTATATCAGGGATCAATTAGCTTACGCAGACGTGGGCAACAGTTGGCTTCCCTGCCAATTTCGATTGAGGTTCTCCCCATTACATTGCCCGAATCTCCAGTTCGCTTCGGCGCCTGGTTTACAGAACGCCCTGGCACGCCTATGGTTACAGCACAACTTCAGGATTTGAAGGAACACGGTTATAGCTTTGTTTCCGTTGATTGTTATACAGCAACTCCTCAGCTTGCTCTTGAAAGAGGAGAACTGACAATAGACTATTCTAGTTTTGATGCTGTAATCGAAGGTTACCAGAAGGAAGGTTTGAATTTAGGTCCCATGATGTTTGGGATTCTCACGCCTTTGATCAAGCAGATAGAAAATATCAGTGGTGCGAAATTGGGTGAGGAGGCCTTTGACAACCTTTTTGTTAAGACAATTTGTGATATTAACAAACATGCTTTAGCAAAAGGCTGGGATCTTTATTTTGCACCAATAGATGAACCTCATCCATATCCGGATAAAATGGAACAAGAGCAGCAATATCTTGCTCTTTTGAAGCGGGCAGGAGCAAAATCTTTCAGCACGATAACCCCGGCAGGTGCCTATACGTTAAGTCCTAATTTAGATCTTTCCTGTATAGGATACAATTTTTTGGAAGAGGCCCTCTCAGGAAAGCCCAAACAAGATCTTTATTGGGAAGACGTCGAACCACAGTGGGTAATAGACAATACCAAATGGATCTACAAACAAATTCGTAGTTTCCCCTTTGATCGTTATTACCATGGCTATATGGCTTACAGATTTGGTGTGGAAGCTTTAATGGGATTTGCTTATAACTGGACTTCTCAGGATTGGTATGTGGTAAGAGTAGAAGGTAATGAGCTAAAAGGCTCAGTTGGTTGGGAATCCATTCGTGAGGGTATTGACGATCTACGTTACGTGGAACTGCTTCGCCAAATATGGACACAGCAATATGGCGAAGCAGAAGCTAAAGCAAAATTGGATGAGTTGTTACAACCCGTCTTAACAACCAGCTGGGATGAACCTGAGTATCAGGAATATAGCAAGATGAAAGCGCTCCTACAAGATAAGATTCTTGCGGAACTGAGTAAATAAAGGGAGGGAATAAAATGAAAAAATTACCCGCTTTGGGTTTAATGCTGTTACTAAGTGGAATTGTCTGTTTGACGGCATCGGGTGAAGGGAAGCTGGTAAATCTTGCGCAACTTGAGGGTGTAACCTATGAGGTGAGTGCAGGTTCCCATTGGGCAGATCATAGTACTGACGATTACAATATTAAGCTTGTTGACGGCATTACTGATTCTGGCAATAAATATGTTGTCTGCTATGATTTTTTCCGTCAGCCTGATGAAGAAAAATATGTTGTCATCGATTTCAACTTAAAAAAGAGTTATGAGCTAAAGAAAATCGTTCTTTGGGCCAAAAACCATACTGAGCTCTTTAGTGTGAAATCAGTTTCCTTTTTTGCCAGTAACGATGGCCTGGATTTTAACCTGATAGGCCAGGTGCCAGCTGAGGGTGAGGAGTTAAAGCAACCAGTTTCAGGAAAGTTTTCCATAGAACAAGCAGTTGAGGGAAAAGCACGTTTTGTGCGGTTGGTTGTCAACACACGCAATTATACAAACCTTGAAGAGGTAGAGATATTTGGGATCGCCACAGGTGAGACAGTTGCTGCAGCACACAAAGCACCAGCTACACCAGTAATTAAACCTGAAGTTAAAGTAAGCACTGCAGCTGGGTCCATCAATTTAGCCAGAGTACAGGGAGTAAGCTATGAAGTTGCAGCAGGTAGTTATTGGGCGGATCATAGCACAGACAAATATAATACCCTTCTTACAGATGGTGTCCTCAATAGCGGTAACAAAACTGTGGTTTGTTATGATTTTTTCCGGCAAGCTGATGAAGAAAAATATGTCACAGTCAACATGGATCTTAAGAAAAGAAGAAAACTGGAGAGGATTGTCCTCCATGGCCTAAATCACTCTGAACTTTATAATATAGTGCGCTGTTTATTTGAAGTAAGCTCAGATGGAATTGACTACCAAACAGTTGCTGACCTGTCAGAAGATCAACTCCCCCAAAAGATAGGTACCTGGAATGTAGAAATAAAAACCGATGAGTTGGCTCGTTTTGTAAGGGTCACAACTTGGACATCACATTGGCTCAACTTGGAAGAAGTAGAAGTTTTTGGTAAAGAATAGTGTAAGGGGGATGGGAATGCGTAGATGTTTTTTGGCCTTACTGCTTATTATAGGTCTTGTTTTACCTACAAGTGCCCAGGTGATCTTAGAAAAACAAGGTCAGGATCTTTTGATGGAAAACCAATATCTTAAATTGATTATTCAGCCTCTGCGGGGCGGTGTAGTTGATAGTTGCATTGACAAGACCACTAATAAAGAGCTCCTTAATAAGTTTGGAAATTCTTTCGGTGATGTGGGAGGCCTGGGGACATTGCGCCTGGCCAATCAGACCTGGCCAGGAAATGAATGGGATCGAGGACATTTTCAGCTTGTTGAGGAAGTAGCCACTGAAAAAGAAGCTCGAGTAAAATTAGTCTATACTGCTGTGGGTGATCAGAACTTAGGGCTGAAAGCGATCAAGGAATTTATTCTTCGCAGCGGCGAGAGGATCATCACGGTTAACCTGTCCTTTGTGAATGAAGGAAATAATGGGCATGATTTTTCTCCCTGGATCCATAATGTAATTGCGACTAAAGATACTTTTATGGTGCGTGCAAATGGCCCAAAACAGTTTCCAGTAGGAGCTGACTACTTCTACGAGCCAGGCCGCAATTGGATTGGTGGGATTAATTCAACCGGTGAGTTAATCTATGCCAATATGGATTTTCAAAATGTACTCAGACTTTATTTTAGTTACTGGAACAGTTTTCATTCTCTTGAATGGGTATACAATGCAATTCACTTAGAGCCAGGGGAGAGTTGGTCCACAACTTTTTCCTATGCAATTAATTCCGGTCTGCCTCGAGCTGATTTTGTCACCCCCGAACTTGCAGCAGGACTTGAAAGAAATACTCAGAACTTTAACTTGAATTTATTGCCTAATAAAGATTTAGGAACAGCCGTTGTAAAAGCGGTGGCAGTAGATCTAAAAACTCAGAAGACATTTGAACTACCAGAACAAGAAGTACAGCTTGCGGTTGGTAAAAAGATCAGCATCCCATATCAGAACCAAAGTGAATCCCTCAAAGTTACAGCTCAATTATATCAGGATGGCAAACCTATGCAGTTCGGTACCGAGATCTGGCCCGTAACAGAAATAGATCTATACGATCCCATTACTGAAAGAGAAGAACCCACAGCAGGCTTTGAGCCTTGGGCTAAAGGCATAGGCCCCTATCAGTATATTCAGCCGCGGGTGCTTGAGCAAAACCTACTGCTGAAAGATAACGAATTTAGCATCTGGACTGGAGATAGCCTAATTCGTTATTTTCCTCAGGATAAGGTTCAAGGGTCAGTTGGCGATACAATAAAGGTGTCTGCCGCAAAGGCAGAGGCAGAATCTTTTCAGATAGCAATTCGTGCAGAGAAAGAGGAATTTTCCCTCGTAAAAGTGGTTGTAGAGCCAGTAGTGGATCAGCAGGGGAAGGTAGTCTCTGAGGTTGAGGTTAATCTCGTAGATTATATCAATACTATCGTACCTTCCGGTTTTCGAAGAAGTACTCCTATAGGTCGTTACCCAGATCCTCTCTTGCTTACGAACACTGGAAATATTCCTGCTGGAGAGAATCGGGTGTGGTGGGTTAATTTAAGAGTAGCCCCTGATGCAACAGCCGGTCTTTATCAAAGTCAAATTAAGATTTTCCAAGGAAATAACCTGATTGCAACTTTTCCCTATGAATTGGAAGTTTATAATTTCCAACTGCCTGCACAAGCTGGATTGAAAACAGATATAGGGATGTGGGCAGAACGAATGAATCAAGTTCTACCCAAGGTTGGCTATAAGGGCACTCCGCAGGATTTTTATCAAGAAACACTCAAGCTATTCTTGAGAAACAGGGTCTCTCCAAGGGAAAAGCAAATAAATTGGAGCAACCCCGCCCAGGGAGCCATGAAGGCACAGAGGCTTGTGCAAATGGGGATGAATACTATTACCATTCCTTCTAGAGCTAGCAATCTAGAAGAGATATGTGATGAACTACGCTCGCGGGACTTGCTTGATTTAGCATTTATCTATTCTCCTTATGATGAAGCGCCGGCGAGTCGTTATCCTGAAGTAAAAAAGTACAGCGATGAAATTCATGCTCGGGTTCCCGACATAAAGATTTTGGGAACAATTTACGATGAAGATCCAAAACTTTTATATGGTGCCATTAATATCTGGTGTAGGATGCTTGAGAAAAGCAGTTTTGTTGACGAGCGTATAGCTGCAGGCGATGAGTTTTGGAATGCGAACGCACCTTTTATGCATCTTGAGAATGAACAATTTGTTAATAGAAACTTTTTCTGGCAACTTCCAGCATATCGTTTCAACGGTATTCTGTTTTGGAATGCTGTGGGTGGATATGGGAATGATGATCCTTGGTCGGATCCCATGGTGGCAGGAGTCAATGGCAACGCACATTTTATCTATCCTCATCAGGATGGAGCCCTCAGCTCCATCAGGTGGGAGGTATTTCGCGATGGAATCGAAGATTACGATTACTTGATGCTGCTTCAAAAAGAAGTGGAGAGGATAGGAGAATGTGGTGGTGACCTCGTAGCCCAGGCTGAAGAGATCCTCTCCGAGCTAAAACTGGAAGGTTTTTCAAGCAAAAAGGAGCTTTACAATAACCGGGAGCAAATTGCTCGTTTAATTGAACAGCTACAAGCTCTCAGATAGAAGAAGACGTAAGCTCCAACCCTGAAGCTCAGGGTTGGAGCTTCCAACAAAGGGGGGAGAGCAGTGCGCTTGAAACTATTAGTAGTTATAGGTTTACTTTTATTATTAGTTCCCACTTCAGGAGCAGTGTCTTATATTGTGGGCAGCTATACCTATGAAACCCCAGGTAATATTATCAGCGGTGCAGATGATCGGATGTTGTTTGATGGTGTTAAAGATAGTGGTAATCAAGTAGTTTTGGCAGTTGATTTTTGGGGAAAAAATGAAGAACAATCATATCTAGATCTTATTTGGGATTTCAAGGCACCAGTACTGATTCAGTATGCACGGGTTTTTGGGAAAAACCATACTAGCTCTTATCTGTGTCGCAGAGTTGATTTTTATGTAATTGCAGCGGACGGTTCGGAAGTGTTAGCCTCTACTAGTCCTGGTAGTGATAATCTGCTGTGGAATGTTCAAAGCGATTTAATAGGACTTTATGGAAGATATCTGAAGATCAGGGTTTTTGGTTACCCAGGAAAGAGGCTGAACTTAGAAGAGATTGAGGCCGATTTTATCGTTTACCCCAATGAACCAGCAATGGTGAGTGCCACGCGAATTTCCCTTGAGCGTGCAAGCTTAAGCTGGCAGCCATCAGAACCCGCAGCCGATGGGAAAGGCGCAAGCTTTTATGAGGTTTTTTATGGCCAAACCGAGGGCTTTGAGCCTGAAGGCCAACCACTACTACAGACAAAAGCAACTGACTGCTTACTTGATATTCAGAGTAGTGCAGCATACTTTGCCATTTACGCAGTGGATTTTGAGGGGAACAGAAGCCTTAAGCCCCAAAGAGCATCCTTACCTGCTGCTGGTAGGGTGGAGGGCAGGATAACTACTGCAATTGGTGAAAATCTTCCAGGAGTTAGAGTTCAGGTTCTTGATAAAACTGCAACTAGCAATAAGGAAGGCTATTTCACAATTGAACCATTACCTGTTGGAGAACAGCTGCTTACTACAAGCATGGTGGGATATTATACCAATAGTGAATTGATAACAGTAAAACAGGGAGAAGCAATATACGTCACTATTTCCCTAGATGCTGGAATTGTAGAGATAAATGCTCCCGCGAATTTTCTTGCTCAGCGACTAGGCGCAACAGGGGCTAAACTTAGCTGGGATCCGTCTGGGATTGACGTGAAAGAATACCAAATCTATAGAGGGGAATCACCCCTATTTTCTGAGGCTCGGCCTATCGCTAAAACACAAACAACAAGCTGGCAAGATCGAGAACTATCGGAGGGCTCTATTTTCTACTTTCTCACAGCGATCAGCATTACTGAATACGAAAGTGCGCCAACAGCTCCAGTAGAGCTGATAATTCCCCCTTTAGTGGCACCTAAACTTATAGCTCCAGCATCAGGCACCGTAATTGCTGGTTTGCAACAATCGGTCCCCGGCTATGTTGGAGAGCTCTCTTGGGAAGCTGTAGGTTGCAGTGGATATCAAGTGAGAATTGCAGGGCCTGGTATCAATATAGATGAGCGCACAGCAGATCCGTATTTTGTCATTCCCCAGGTAGTTTTAGCTAAAGATGCTTGGTATACCTGGCAGGTTGGTGCTATTTATGAAGAAGGTATAGAGGCTGTTTTTTCTCCTACTAGTAGGTTTTTAGTTAGTAATCTACCAGCTGAGGATGTATTGGCAATTTCACAGGTAGGTCTTTCCGAAGATCCTTATTATCCCGCAAAAGGAGATACTTTTTTCAGATTTTCTCTTTCTGTACCTGCAGAAGTCACCTTGTCTATTTATAATCTTTCAGGATGGCTTGTGTTCCAACAGCAACAGTCAGGTATCCGCGGTGTGAATGAAGTCAGATGGGACGGTATGGATCTTTACGGTAAAATGCTGCGCTCAGGTCTATACGGTTACATTTTAACGGCCGCCCGTGATGGAAAGAGCGTGATTTATCGCGGGAATTTGTTAATAAGAAGGTAAGGAGGCAGCAAGATGAAGCGATGGCCCCAGGTTTATTTATTTGGTTTCCTACTTCTCCTTCAATCTATGCAGGGCTGGGCTATGCTGCCTGGAGAGTTACAGGAATTGCATGATGAGCTGTTGCCCAGAAACATGTTAACAGCGTCGCCACAGACAGCTATAGCGTTGCTGGAGATTGTCGATGCCCTTGTCCAAAGTGAAGCTATGGGAACGACTAGGTTGCTTACGATGACGCAAGCAGCACAATTTATACAAACAGCTTTTGATAGTCGTTCTGAACTTAAAAGATCAGGGATTGAGGTTGACGAGCTCGTCGCTCGTATAAATCGATATCTACAGCGAGTAGATGAATTTCAAAAAGTAGCCGAGGATTCTAGCAAGTTAAATGTAAGTTTATCTTCTAGAACTTGGTTAGAATTAAAACGCGCATCAGGTCCTGGAAGGCTCAGTTACGCAGAAAGTCATCGTATCCCTCATACTTTTGATTTTTTCCTAGAGAGCCAGGTTACACCACTGGTAAAATTTAAAACAGGTTATTCATTAAATCACATCTATGGGGCCAGTCCTCAGACGGATCGTAACTGGAACTTTGAAATGAAACAAGGTGTTTTTTATACTAGCATAGGTTCGTTTCGAACCCCCTTGGGTACTTTGCGTTTTGACTATGGAGATTTAGCTGCAAGCTTCACCCCGCTGACACTTTATAGTATTCCTTATGCAGGAGTCGCTGCTTCCCTGATGCAGCTTGGCAAATATAGGATTAATCTGATTGGGGCCCAGCGACGTGAGGCAAAATACAGTGGTGAGGAGGGATATGACCGCTATTTGTTCGCAGGCTACCTTCAGGACGTGTCCCTTCCCAAAAGGATGAAATTGGGAGTCACATATACCTTGCTTAAGGATGATCCTCTTTCTATGAAATACTTCGAAAAAGGCCCGCTGCCTTGGGGACCTCTCTCAAGCAGTCTTCTAGGTGCTACAGTACGCGGTTCTACAATTTTCCCAGGGCAGATGTATTCTTGGAATGCAGAGCTGGTTGCAAGTATTTTTCAGGATAAAGGAGAGAGAACAGGGAATCGCTCATCCCTTACTCCTTATCTGGACTTCGCATTTCAATGGAATATAGATGGCTTGATTGAAAGCGGGAAGCACAAACTGCCTATCCAGTTTTCCTACCGTAGAATTGGTCCGGATTATGTAAGTTATTATGGTAGCGTCACAAACCTCGGTTTGGGCTCTGAGATATTTACTAACTATGCTGGCACCTCAAAAAAGAGCACTTATGCAGCTCCTGATTTTGAATATAAGGGAAGTCAAAAGGATTACCTGCTAGGGTTCGGGGAATTAGCTAGCAATACAGTAGGCTGGCAAGCTCAGCTTAAAGAATTTCGACCCAAACCAGATTTGCTTGTGACAAGCTCTGTGGAACTGCTACAAGAGATAAAATCCTCAGACCAAGCAGGCGAGCCGGGTTGCACACTCAAAAAGTGGCAAAACTTAGGACTTGCATTTGAGCAAACGCTAAAGATAAAGGCATTGCAGAATGCATTGAAACTTAGAGCCAATTTAAATCGGCGTAGTGTAAAGCGGGACGACGATCCTAATACAAAGGGTTGGAATTTTTCTGATGATAATGAAGCGATCGATTTGACATCTACAACGCGGAGCTTAGCTACGGAGTATTATCTCAAACCTGGTTCTCTGCGAGTGACCGGTACAATAAATTCTAGCTTGACCCATGATGTACTTCCGCGTCCAAACGGTTCTTTGATTCTAGCAGAAGGAGAGGATGGAGCTGATTTGGGATTTTTCTGGATCCCTGTAGCTAGTCTCCATCTATATCCATCATTAGGCGTTTACAACAAATATACAGCCAGACCTCAGATCGGAGAGCGGATAAGCGAATACAATTCTGTACGGTTTAAATGTACAGCCTACTGGTGGCCACTTGATAAAATTACGTTAGTTTTATCATATAGCCAGGAGGCAAGGCATTACCCAGATCCAAACAAAAATTTCCTTGGCAGAGCTTTATCCTTAACTTATTACGCCAACTTTTAACAGGGAGGGGTTACTATGAGACTTAGGCAAATAATTATGTTTTGCCTTCTCACCTCTATAATTACGACAGCTGTCAGTGCAAATTCTTCAAAGATTGAAGGTACATTTGCGCCGAAGATGCTAGATGCCAAAATAATGGGTTTGGGTGGTGCTGGTTCTGCGTATATTACAGGATCAGGCGCTGAATTAATTAACCCCGCTGGTCTAGCTCGGGGTGAGAAAGTGCAGCTTTCAACCACTCAAGTTTTATTATTAGCTGGCCTTTTGCCCGCTTCACACTGGTCTTTTATCCTGCCAACTAAGCTTGGTACCTTCGGTCTTACAGCAACCGAAATCCAACCTTTATTTGCGGATTTTTCCTATGGCGAGGAGGAGAAAACCATCTCCTGGGCAAATAGCTTTAAGAACCTTTCTTTAGGCGCCAATATTAAGTTTCTGAAGCTTGAGGGTTTGCTTGGGGAAAGAGGAGAGGATTTTTCAGGTGGTGGTTATAGTGTGGATTTGGGAGTCACCTGGGAAGGAAAGAATCTGGGTTATGCTTTAATAGCATACAATGTGTTAAATCAGCTAAAGGGAGAAAATTATAACCCAGATCAAATCCCCCTGAGTATTGGCGCAGGTTTGGTATATAGTTATGATCCTACCACGAAGTTAATTATGGACGTCACAGATTTAAGTACTAAACCCTTTTTGCACTTGGCAGCGGAAAAGTTCCTTTCCAAAGAATTAAGTTTACGCCTAGGTTTTACCAAAAACAGCATTAATGCTGGCATTGGCCTCGCAGTTGGCAGAATCAAATTGGATTATGCCTATAGCTTATCTGAAACTGAACAAGATGGTTTTGTAACGTGGGGGCTACAATTTTAAAAAGGGATGATGGCAGTGAAAAAAAGAGAATTAATTTTGTTAGTGGTAATCCTGCTTCTCCCTTCCTTCCTAAGTCAAACATTAGCTACCACGGTTGAGAAATTCCAGATGCAGGTTGGGCAGGTGGGGGAGAAATTAGAAGCAAGGGAAAACCTTCTGCAGCAGGAATTTGCTAAACTGCAGGCAGATAGTTTTTCTGGTCAGGTTCTATTGTGCCTTGGAAGAGAAATTGGAAGAGGCCCTGGCCTTCCTACAGCTACGAATGCCTATGGTCTGCGCTTTTTAGACGGCGTGGCAACTGAAGATGGGCGATTGGTAGCAAACAGTAAATTCGCTATGCGAAGTATTATGGATTTGAACTATAATCATAAAGACCCCAAGGGCTTTTCTATAATGTTATCTTTACGTTCTATTTCCAGTCCATTTGATAAAGGAGAGTTGATTTTAGCCAAGCAAAATCTAAATTTGACTGTTGGCAAAATGCAGCTAAATGCAGGAGATTATACAGCAGAGTTCTCTCCTTTTACCCTATGGGGGAAAAGAGTAGACCTAGCTTCTGGTTTTGCTGACGCCTTCAATGCCAAAGCACAGCTCTCAGGTTGGCAAAGTTTTCCCTCCCTTCGTGGTTTGTTAGCCAGCTACTATGCCAAGGAAGGGAGTATCACGGGCCTATGGCATAATCAGCCTCAACTGAGCAACCAGCTCTTTGCTTTACGTTCGGAATTTCAACTAGGACGATTAGCTTGGGGAGCTATAAACATTTTGCAACTTAAAAGGGAAGATGCTTTTCGCAATTCCCTCTTCGGTGGAGAGTTTGCTATGGGGTATAGAGGGGCAAAACTCGAGGCCGAGGCTGTCCTGAGCCATGAGAAAGATCACACAAACCTTACAGCAGTAATTGACTCTGCCTGGTTATGTTCTATATCGGGTAGGCTTGCCCAATGGGATGCAAAACTGAAATTTAGTAAAGTGGGTGAGTATTTTAGCGCTCCTCTCGGAGAGAAAGATCTCAGTTTAGGTTATGATTTTCAGCGAAACATCTTTTCCAATCCGTTTAACTCTGAAAATAATAATTCAGGACCTCAGTTTGAATATTTTCAGCCAGGAGCCTCTGAGCCGGGGCGACAGGAATATGCTTTGAGTCTTCAAAGAAAGTTTAGGAACGTTTCTCTGTATGTGGAAAGAAGGAAAATTTCGCAAATAGGTCATACGCAAGTTGCAAACTGGCAGCAAATGATTGATAATAAACTGATAGTGGAGTATTCCCTCTATCGTCTACTCAGGCTTCCTGCTGCTATAGGTTTTTCCATTCAAAACGGAAATTTTCAGGAACAATTAAATAGCTTAATTTCCAGTCAGGTGGTAGGCTTAACAATTGATTGGCAGTTTAGCCCGTCAAACAATTATCTATTAGGGCTTGAGAGAAGAGAGATGACGATTTCTGGAAAAACTAGATCAAAATATGGGCTTATAAATTGTCTACGTTTTTCTTTGGGTAGAGATGCCAATCTATTTATGGAGCATAGTATCTCTTCCCTTGACGAGATAGAATTAGGGTTTGTGGCTCAATCTGCAGCTATTACAGTGAGGTATTCTTTTTAATTAAAACTTTCAGGAATCATTTGGGGCAAAGGGACTACATCTTCTATAAATTTTTAGGAAAACTTATTCAAACGAGGAAGCGCTATAGGTTGCTCCCTCGTTTGCTGTATTTTTAAGATACAGGATTTAAACCCTAAAAGGCGACTGTTTTTATGAGAGAGCTTTTTGAAAGTAGAGTCTGGTTGTGAGGATTAGCTTTCAAGGCGAGATTGCCTCTTCGTTTGGATGATTCCACTGAAGGTGTGTCACGTATTGCATTACCTTTCGTTAATCCGACAATCGGAAAGTATCGGAATGAAAAATGGCCCAAAGAATTGAAA
>DIQB01000002.1 GCA_002427165.1 Firmicutes bacterium UBA5473 | reverse complement strand
GAGCTCTTATTATTATCCAACCTTGATCGATACTCTCTACGGAATCCAAGACATGATCGGGTCTACATCAGGAGGTGCTCCTTTTGCCACGCTAGAGGAGATTTGCGGTTGGATTGAGCATTCCTGTAATCATGTGATTTGAGGGTTGCAAAATAAAATGCCTCCTGGTATAAATTGGTTAGGAGACAATTCAACCAAGGAGGGGATTCTTCTCTTTGGTTAACGAAAAAAACGCGGGGTGATGGAAATGAAGATCATTAGTGCGCGTCAGGGTTTCATAGCGGATCATAGTTCAACTTCATATCAATTTTATGCTTTAGATAAGCCACTAGACAAGGAGGCAAAAGCCGAAGTTGCCTCCCTCTCCCGGAGAGCAGTCCCTACAGGTCGTTCTGTGTATTTTATATATCACGCTGAAGGCTACGATCTTCCTGGCGGTTGGGAAAGGCTCATGGAAAAATATTATGACCTGATGTATTCGGAGTCTTATGATTGGTGGCTTTTGGCCATGGCTTTTCCTGCAGATGAAGAGCTACAATGCAAATTATTTGGCTATGAGTTCAATAACTGCGATGATTTGGGGATCAGTATCTATACATCCGGAAAGCGGACTGTGGTTGCTATCAGCTGTAGGTTGGATTATGGCTATGCACCGGAGCTGGAGTATGATCCTGACGATTACGATGAAGCTGATCCCTATTTGGGGGATGATACCCTACTTGGACTTTTAACCGCAATTCGTGAACTTTTAATCCAGGGTGATTTTACCCCTTTAGATGCCATATGGCGAAAGTATGGGAAAGAAGCAGGAGATCCACCTTTAGCTTTTAATAAAGTTCCTCCTGGGAAGACAGCTTTACAGTTTGAGGAAATTTTAGATAGTATATAAAGTTGTCGTTGCAGAGCGAATCTACGATTTGGGATAGCCAACTTCATTTCATCTCACAAAGTCGCAGTTATAAAACCCATCGTTGACACAGCTTCTAATTGCTGATATGATATCAATATTAAAACTTAACTAAATACAGGTGACCAGCTAGGCTGGTTTAATAGGGAAGCAGGTGAAAGTCCTGCACGGTCCCGCCGCTGTATTGGGGAGATGCGCTCCAAATGCCACTGGGAAACTGGGAAGGCGAGAGGCATCTGTGAACCTGAGTCAGAAGACCTGCCTGTATTTATAGCGCCGAAACTCTACGGAGAATAGGGGGTGCATGCAAGAATAGGCTTGTCTTGTTTGCTATGCCTCCACGCGAGTTGTGGAGGCATTTTTTTGTCTGGATTTAAGAATGGAGGTTTAAGAAATGATCAAAACATCAATTATCGGTTATCCCAGAATTGGAAAGAAGCGAGAACTAAAATTTGCAGTTGAAGATTATCTAGAAGGCAAGATTTCACAAAATCAATTAGAGAATAAAGCCCGCGCTTTGCGCCAAGAGCACTGGCAGCTCCAAAGCGAAGAAGGAATTGACTTTATCCCCAGTGGGGATTTTTCCCTCTATGACCAAGTATTAGATACAGCTTTTATGCTAGGCGCCATCCCACGCGAGTTCCATGATCTTGAGCTTTCTCCACTGGATACATACTTTGCCATGGCCAAGGGCTATCAGGGAGAGGGGGGCGATGTGAAGGCTCTACCTATGAAAAAATGGTTCAACACCAACTACCACTACCTAACCCCTACCTTGACGCGAGACATGGATTTCAAATTAAACCAGCCCCAAGTCCTCTTTCACTTGCAGGAAGCGAAACAGCTGGGTATAGAGACCAAACCTCTTTTACTCGGCCCCTTCACTTTTCTCAAACTTGCCAAACTTCAGGGAGAGTGGAAGTATTACGCCGAAGCTATAGTTCCTCTTTATGCAGAACTGATCGCGAAGCTAGGGCAGATGGGTGCAGCCTGGCTGCAGCTGGACGAGCCTATGCTGGTCACAGATCTGACCGAGGCTGACAATGCTGCTTTTCGCTCCATTTATCAACAAATTTTATCACAAAAGGGACCAGTAAAGGTTCTCCTGCAAACATATTTTGGTGATGTGCGAGATATTTACCAAGATTTATTGTCCCTCGACTTTGATGCTTTAGGACTGGATTTTGTAGATGGAGAGAAAAGTCTAGAGCTGTTAGCAAGCTATGGCTTTCCAGAGGATAAACTATTGTTCGCTGGGGTGATAGCTGGTAAAAATATCTGGCGCTGTGACTATCAAAGAAAACTGTCCCTGTTGGACAAAATCGCAACGCAGCTAGAAAAGGAGCGCGTAATTCTCAGCACCAGCTGTTCTCTACTTCATGTTCCTTATTCTCTAGAAGCTGAAACCTGGGAGGAGGCGGATAAAACTCAATTAGCTTTTGCTCAAGAAAAGCTCACAGAGCTGGGAGAGCTGGTGCAACTTTGGCAGTGTCCTGGTTATAAGACGCAGTCATCCTTTATTTCAAACCAAAAAATCCACAAATTGCGCCAAACCGTAGGCGCCTGTAGGGGAGAAGGGCAGGTTCAAATGCTTACAGAATCTGATTTCACGAGAAAACCAAACTTTGAGGAGCGGGAGCCGATTCAAAAAGTTGCACTGAAGCTTCCCCTCCTACCCACAACTACTATCGGTTCTTTTCCCCAGTCTAGGGAGGTGAGAAAGCTACGCCGAGATTACAGAGCTGGAATAATATCCCAAGCTCAATACCAGCAAAAAATTCGAGCCATGATCCAAGAAGTAATTGAGCTTCAGGAGGAGCTGGGACTGGATGTGCTGGTGCACGGGGAGTTCGAACGCAACGATATGGTTGAATATTTCGGTGAAAACCTCTCGGGATTTATCTTCAGTCAAAACGGCTGGGTACAATCCTACGGCACCAGATGCGTGAAGCCTCCCATTATTTTCGGAGACGTGGCCTGGGACAAGCCCATCACTGTAGCTTATCTCACCTATGCACAAAGTCTCACAGACAAGCCTGTGAAGGGAATGCTCACCGGGCCTGTCACCATCCTTAACTGGTCCTTTGCCCGAGAAGACCTATCTTCCGAAAAAATCGCCTATCAACTGGCGCTGGCTATTCGAGAGGAAGTCATGAAGCTAGAGTCGTCAGGGATTAAGATCATTCAAGTTGATGAGGCGGCCCTGCGAGAAAAGTTGCCCTTGCGCAAACAAGAGTGGGAGGAATATCTTAAGTGGGCAATACGAGCTTTCAGGTTGACCCATTCTGGGGTGAAGCCAACAACTCAAATCCATACCCACATGTGTTATAGCGAGTTTGATGATATCCTCCAGGAAATTGAGAACATGGATGCAGATGTGATTACTTTCGAGGCTGCAAAATCGGAGTTGACACTTCTAAGTTCCCTGTCAGAGGGAAACTTCAAAACCCAAGTAGGACCTGGAGTCTACGATATCCACTCGCCGCGCATTCCTTCGACTGAGGAAATATCCCAGGTGCTCTCTAAAATGCTAAAGCTACTTCCCAAAGAAAAGCTATGGGTGAACCCAGATTGCGGCTTGAAAACAAGAAAAGCAGAGGAAGTGATCCCCAGCCTCAAAAATATTGTTAGAGCCGCTGAAAAAATGCGTACGGAGATCGAACTCTAACAAAATACCTTTTACCCTTCTCACTGGAGTTCGACTGTTAGGTGGTAGCTGCAAATTGGGAAAATTCATTTGCACTAGATTTCAGCTTAGGGTATAATATTAATAAAAGGTAGGTGATCGGATTGAGTAATAAAATAGTTGATTACTGGCTGCAATCAGCAGAAATGGACTATCGATCTATG
>DIQB01000098.1:50224-52311 GCA_002427165.1 Firmicutes bacterium UBA5473 | reverse complement strand
CCTTTGCGTGCGGACACGCCAAGACCATATTCGCCTATGTTTGCCTCATCATCCTCCAGGGGAATCTTATAATAGCCACTCACCAGCTCGTAGTTTGCCCGCTGCAAGAGCTCGTTGAACTGTGGCAGGTGCATCAGCCCTGGATGGGACATGGAGACATAAAGAGGATCGTGGGCACTTGTAGGGTTACTACTTACCAGGTTTGCCCTACGAATATAATCCATCTTGGCGATCCGCTCGATAAGTCCTTCGGTGAAACGAATATCCTGCACTACTTGTTCCATGGCCACTCGCAGCATCTGCTGCATATCCCTGATTGCTGCCTCGTGTTTTGCATTGATCACGCTCATACCACTGCCCAAGTCTAGCCAAAGGAAACTATAGGCTAGTCCATAGACAGAGGCAGCATCCCCGTTGTCTGGATCGATGTAATCGATCCGATACTGGTAGGTCATCCGCAGCTCGTGGATATCAGGATACTCCTCTAGGGGATCGATGCTAATAAACTTATAACCTTTGGTGTGAATCCTATGGATATCGTTCTTTTTTAGGTTAATTTCCAGGCAAGCCTTACGGAATTTTTTGGCAAAATCAGCTGCTAATTCCGTGCCTGGGGAGCTGAACTTAAAAACTCTAAATGAAGGTCTATTGGAAAACTTATACTCGTCGAACAGGTCCTCGGTATAAGAAGCTGGAATCTCATCTGCAATCAAAATCACTTCGATAAGTTGATCCTTAACTAGTCGCCTGAGCATGGCCCGCGGTTTAGCCCGTTCAATACCCAAAGCATCCTCTAGATAAGTGCGGAGTTTATCATCGGATTGTACAGACTCGTCAACTAACTTAGTTAACTGAACCATGGGAATTAAAGATAGCTTATCTTGGTACTCTTGCTTTTTTTCCTCTAAAAGTACCATCATTTCTTCTAGTTGCCGTTGGCTAAAATTATCAGCTTTTTCGATCTCAGCTTTACTGGTGCCGAAAAGCTGCCCTAAGAGTTTATTGCCAAAAGCACTAACTTTTTCTCTTAAACTTAACTCCTTTTGTTTCTTTCCCATTCTTTTCCCTCCTCGCAATAACTTCCTTTTTAAATTTCCCAGATTTACCAATAATATTCATTTCTAATCTTCCCCTACCACCTGCACCTCCATTTGGAGCCTTGTGCCAAACTTTCTCTCAACTGTTTCCACCACGTACTGGGCCAATTTCAAAAAGTCCTGAGCCGTGGCACCACCGCGGTTAACAAGGAAATTTGCGTGCAGTGTGGAAACCTCCGCTCCACCCTCAGCTGTTCCTAAAAGGCCAGCTGCCTGAATTAAGCGGCCTGCATAATCACCTGGTGGCCGTTTAAAAAAGCTGCCCGCGCTGGGAAAATCTAATGGTTGTTTTGCTTTACGCAGGCCCATTAGCCGATTCATTTCCTCTTGGATCTGTGGTGCTGCTCCCGCTGTCAGCTGAAACTGGGCTGCCACAAGCAACATTTTTTCTTTGGCAATGTTGCTTGTACGATAGGAAAACCCGCATTCCTCAAATGATAGTTCACGCTCAGTCCCCGCTTGGTCTAAGATCCATACTCGCTTTACAACCTGAGACATCTCGCCACCATAGGCGCCTGCATTCATGTATACTGCCCCACCCACTGTACCTGGAATCCCAGCGGCAAATTCCAGGCCAGATAGGGATCTGATTGCAGCTTCCCTAGCTAGCGTGCTTAGGCGCAGCCCTGCTTCCACCCGGACAGTATCCTCATTCCAGACAGCTCGATTTAAGGACAAGGTGCTCAGCACCATGCCCCTGTAGCCTCCATCTTTCACAAGCAGGTTGCTGCCGTTGCCAATTATCAAGACAGGTAGCTCATATTCTCTTGCTATATCTAGTGCGCTTTTTAACTGCTCCATTGTAGTGGGTTGTACAAAAAACCGAGCAGGTCCACCAACGCGGAGCGTTGTGTGCTTGGCCATAGGTTCAAATAATTTGACCCGCTCACAGGGGAGTGCGCGGGTCAAGGCAAGCTCGATCTCTTTTTCTCCAGTTAGCAAGCAAACCCCTCCTCTTAAACCAGATAACCCCTGTTTAAGCATTATATA
>DIQB01000098.1:42134-50017 GCA_002427165.1 Firmicutes bacterium UBA5473 | reverse complement strand
TTATATACTATCTCATCTATCATTATACATATTCTCTGTGGCAATTGCAACAGTATTTTATAAAATTTTTGTAAAAAATTTTCATCCTTTCAGATAGTAGCCAAAATTACTTGCCTACTGAGAAGCTAGCTATGTTTAAAAAATATCATTATCTCCCCCTAAAGTCAAGTTTTCCCAGCATAAACATACACTAAATTATGGGATTTAAATTTTGCTTCGGGTAAAAGAGATGGTATAATATAGTTGAGGTGGTTAAATTTTGTTAAAGGAAGTGATTTCCATGCGTAAATTGTTCCTCTCATTATGTATCCTCTTTTTAACCTGTCAGTTCGCTCTAGCACTGGAAGTAACACAGATCACCTTCGAGGGGGATGGATTGATAAATCCTGTTTTAGCCCCTGGCAATAAGCTAGTTGCCTATTGCCAAAACCAAAACGGAAAAAATGTGATCTACACCAAACCCTTCTCTCCAGAGAAAGGGACATCTCAAACTGGTGCCAGAAAACTATATGAAACCTACAATCAAATTGCCGAACTCCAGTGGGCGCCCACAGGAAACTGGTTAGCTTTTATTGAGAGCTCCAGACAAAATGGGCCAGGCACCCTCACCTCACTCACTTTAGATGGCAAAACAAAACAGCTAATAGAGGCAGCTGAGCTTTTCGCGATCAATACAGCTGGCACCCAGCTAGTTTACCAACAGGGACGAGACCTACATATTCTCGATCTAAGATCGGAGACTGGCAAAAAAATTATTTCCGGAGATTTTTTCTCGCAAATCACGAGCCTCCATTGGCGACGAGATGGCGTCATTACCTTTGCCAGAAAACGACTTCTCTCCTATCCCCAGCTATGGGCCTCTGACAGTAGTGGCAGACAGTCCTTGCTCTTCACATTAAATGGCCACTCCACAATCGCGAGCCATAGCTGGTCGACTAATGGCGAGAGACTGGTTTACAAAGATGCCAGCTCCAACATTTCCACGCTCTGGTCTGCAAATAAGAATGGAGACAACAGACTGATGTTGGCCTCAGGCCAGATGGAGCTAGTTGGCTGGTATGGCCCTGATGCCTTCTTCTTTGCGCAAAAAGACGCCAGGGGGCGCTCTCAGATCTGGCTGGCAAAGGTCACAGATCCTGCCCCCCAAAAGCCTGACCCAATCAAACCGGATCCCCCAAGACCTGAGCCCCCCAGACCACTGCCTGGCCAAGAGCGGGTCTACTATACTCAAGGCTTCGACAAAGAGCAGAGTTGGGGCTCATATCCCGGTGCCCGGGATCGGGTTAAAAAGGGCGTCTACGAGATTAAGCTTGACCGCAAAAATCAAGGTTTAAAATATCTAGCTCCCATCACAATCCCCCATCAAGACTTCACAGTAGAGGTGGAGCTAGAGAACCAGAAGAAAGAGGGTAAGGCTGGCCTCATCTTCAATTATCTCGATGATCGCAATTTCTATCTGTTCCAGGTTGATCCCACGAGCCACACCTATAGTCTCATGAGGTTAGAATCAAACCGTTGGTACACTTTGATCCGGGAGACAAAGCTCTCGTCTCTAAGTCAAAAGGGCACCCACAAGCTCACAGTTCGCCAACAGGGCAGAAGACTGGATCTCTATTTAGGCAGCCAATATCTAGGTGGCGTTAACATTAATCAACCGCCAAAAAACACCAAAGCTGGGCTCTGGATCGCATCAGGGCAGAAGACACCTGTTGAATTCACCTTTGATAATTTCAAAATCACGCTCTCAGGCACTTATGTGGAACCCCAGCCTAAGGTGCTGTTTTCCGATAACTTCTCAAATAGTAGAGGTGGCTGGCCCACAGGTAATTACCAGGGCACCAGTGCCAGCTACAGAAGCGGTGAATACTGGTTGAGAATTAATCAGCCCAATACAGGTTACAGCTATCTTGCTCCCACTCGGGTGCCTACAGCCAGCTATCAGCTAGAGGTAGATCTGAAATTTGACTCAAGATACCCAGGTGAGGCAGGTCTGGTTTTCAATGTAACAGCTGGGGATAATTTTTCCCTCTTCACGCTGAACCCCCAAAATCGCACCTGGGCTGTTTATAAATATCAATATGGGCGCAAGGAAACTATCGCCCAAGGCTCGAGGCTAGCTCTCAGTGGCAACACAAATCGCTTAAAAATTGTCCAGGCCAACAATAACCTTGAAGTGTATCTGAACAACAAGTATCTAACTCGAAAAACCCATGCTGCACCCCAATCTTGCCAGGTGGGCCTGATGCTGAGTTCTGGGAGCAAAGTCCCCCTTGATGCTTATTTTGATAATTTTGTTGTCACAGCTGTGGTTAATCAAAGCCCTAATCAAGAGCCATGGAATCTTTTTTTCTCTCCCATGCAAAGCAATCTCTCCCCGATCTTCGAATTAAGCACAGAGAGCCCCCAATCTCAGACACTAGCGATAGCGCCTGCGCTCTTGGCAACGCCTGCTGTTGTGACAACACCGCAGGCTACGCCTCAGTTAGCGGGGCTTTGGTATCCTGCTGAACCACAACCAAGAACCAAAAGAGCCACTGCTAGCTTTTCTGCGCACGTACCACTAGGTGGCTCCCTTCCCCTTACCACACAGGGTGGGGGGAAAACAATCTATGCTCTTTTAACTGACGATGATTGGGATGAGTACGCGTTCAGTGCAGAGCAAAAGGACTCAGCAGAGGCAAGTCCCAGTCTCCTCTTGCCCATGTCATTGAATCTCCCCTTAAGCTATGGGGACTTTTTCAAAATCAGCCTGGGCTTTTCCCTGCGGGGGTTTGAGAATCCCCTTCTCATCTCAAATGAATTCGCTCCAGCTGGGGGGTATCTACTGAATATGGCCAGCAGCATCAACCTCTCCCTTCCCCTTGGGGATTATCTGGAATTGTTCGGTGGCATTGGCCTGGGGAAATACCTGATCAATTGCCAAAACAAACTAGAGAAAGCAGGGCCCGGGGATGAAGGCTACAATGACGGCGAGAGAATACATCCCCCAGGTACCACCATCAACCTAAGTGCCTGGTCCTCCTTCGGTGGAACCACGAGCTTAGGCGTGAGGTTTAAGCTCACACCTAATTTGAGCATAGAGGGACAATACAGCTCTTTGCCAGGGGGAACCATCTCTAGCTACAAATACTCCCTGGGAAGCGTCTTCGCGAAGGGTATTGAGACTACAGATTATCCGAAGCCCATCAGCATCCAAGGGCAATCTTGCCTCAGCCTCGGCGCTAGCTTCCATTTCTAAAATAGCAAGTTTTTTAAACAGCTTGGGGGCAGAGCGAAATGCTCTGCCCCCTTGTTTGTCCCAAAATAATCTTTACTGCCACTACCCATGAAAACTAGAATTAGAAATTCTTAAGGGAGCCTTCTTTTTGGGAAGGCTCCCTTTCTTTAACTACAACGGGAATAACCACAGGCGATACAAACTGCGCAACCATCCACGTGTTTCATATGGGAGCCGCAATCTGGGCAAGCACCCTGGAAGTTATTAAGCTTCTCCTCCACCTCATCTGCGGCGCACAGCTCATCTGCACCATTGATATAGTTGGCAAGGACCCGGCCGATGGCATCGGGACAGGAGCAAATTACCTCTCCTGCCTGCCAGGCAGGGGATGGACAACGAATGCCCCGGAGATGTTTGGCAATTGCCTCCACCTTCACGCCAGCCCTCAGAGCCAACGAAACTAGACGGCTGATGGCCTCAGACTGGGCTGCTGCACAGCCACCGGATTTACCGATCTGGGTGAAGACCTCACATAGGCCCTCTCCATCTGAATTAACAGTTACATATACATTACCACAGCCTGTTTGCACCCTGTGGGTAACGCCTTGGGTTACAGCCGGGCGCTTCCGAGGCAAAATCGCATTGCGGGCTGAGGCCTGAGGCTTCTCTTTTTTGGTAACCTCTAGTACCTGCGCATCCCGGCTGCCGTCTCTGTATACGGTGACGCCCTTGCAGCCTGTTTGGTAGGCTAGGTGATAAACCTGCCGCACATCCTCTACTGTGGCCTGGTTGGGCAAATTAACTGTCTTTGAGACAGCATTGTCTGTTCCCTTTTGGAACGCAGCCTGGGTCTTAATATGCCACTGGGGAGTGACATCATGGGCCGTGACATACAGATCACGGATCTCCTGAGGAATCTCATCGATGTGAGCAATTGTACCCTCTGCTGCCACTTTTTCCATTAGCTCCTGAGAATAGATCCCCACTTCCCGGACCTTTTCAGCAAAGAGAGGATGCACCTCCAAAAGCCTGTCCTGATCTAGGACATTGCGCACATAGCAAACTGCAAACAAGGGCTCAATCCCAGAGGAACAGCCAGCGATGATGCTGATGGTGCCTGTAGGGGCCACAGTGGTTACTGTGGCGTTACGAAGAGCAGGATACTGGTCTTTGTAGATGCTCTCAGAGAAAGCTGGAAAACTACCCCGGATCTTACCCAGCTCCACTGAAGCCTCCCTGCCCTCTTTTTGAATGAAACACATCAGCTCTTCGGCGAGGCTCACTGCTTCCTCTGAATTATAGGGGATACCCAGCTGAATCAGCATATCAGCAAAGCCCATCACACCAAGGCCGATCTTACGGCTAAGCTTGGTTTGCTTGTCGATCTGAGGCAGTGGGTATTGATTTGCCTCGATCACATTATCCAAAAACCTCACCAAAATTCTTGTGGTACTGGCAAGCTTGTCCCAGTCCACCCTGTTCCCTGAAACCATCTTAGAGAGGTTAATTGAAGCCAAGTTGCAGCTCTCGTAGGGAAGTAGCGGTACCTCGCCGCAGGGGTTCGTGCCTTCGATCTGCCCCAGCTGAGGCGTGGGGTTAAATTTATTCACACTGTCGATAAAGACAACCCCAGGGTCCCCGTTGCGCCAGGCCCCCTCAATTATCAAATCAAACACTTCACCGGCAGGCAGAGAGCCTGCCTTCTCCCCTGTGCGGGGATTGATGAGATCGTAATGGCGCCCATCTGCTACAGCCGCCATGAACTCGTCTGTTAGGGCCACAGAGATGTTGAAGTTTGTGAGCTCATTTTCGTCTGTTTTCGCCCTGATAAACTCTAAAATATCTGGGTGATCAACCCGCAAAACGCCCATATTGGCACCCCGGCGTTTGCCCCCCTGGATCACAGCTTGGGTTGCAGCGTTGAACACTTTCATAAAGGAAATAGGACCGCTGGCCACGCCGCCTGTACTGGAGACATGATCACTTTTAGGTCTGAGGCGAGAGAAGGCAAAACCCGTTCCTCCTCCACTTTTATGAATCAAAGCTGCATATTTGATGGCATCGAAAATGGCCTCCATGGAATCATCCACAGGCAGGACAAAGCAAGCTGAGAGCTGCCCTAGCTCTCGGCCTGCATTCATCAGCGTAGGAGAGTTGGGCAAAAAGTCCAGTTTGCACATGAGCTCATAGAAAGTTTGTGCTAAACTATCGATCTCCTCCTGTGGTGTACCGAAATTTTCCTCCACCTGGGCGATGGCCCGAGCCACGCGCAGGAAAAGATCCTCTGGTGTCTCTACAAGTTCTCCTTCTGAGTTGCGCCTCAAATAGCGGCGTTCTAATACTGTAATTGCGTTGTCTGTTAGCTGTAACATGTCCCAACTCTCCTATGAACGAATTTGGCCATTGCCATAAACAATATACTTGGTAGTGGTTAGGGCAGTCAAGCCCATGGGGCCGCGGGCATGTAGTTTCTGCGTACTAATCCCGATCTCGGCACCGAGGCCAAACTGTGCACCATCTGTGAACCGCGTGGATGCATTTACGTAAACAGCTGCTGCATCCACCTCAGCTAAAAATCTTCTAGCAGCTGAGTAATTCTCTGTGACAATTGCTTCAGAGTGGCCTGTTGAGTACTGTGTAATATGAGCGATGGCCTCATCAAAAGAAGACACAACCCTGATCGCTAAAATATAATCCAAATACTCCTTTGCCCAATCCTCATCTGTTGCCAAAGATGCTGCGGGAATTAGCTGGCAGGCGCGGCTGCAACCTCGCAGCTGGACATTTGCCTTGCCCAGCTCTGCTCCCAAGGTAGGAAGCAGTTTGGGCGCAATCTCCTCATGAACCAAAAGGGTCTCCATGGCATTGCACACCCCAGGCCGCTGCACCTTGGCATTGATGGCAATCTCCAAGGCCATCTTCAGATCTGCATCCTTATCTACATAGGTGTGGCAGTTGCCAACACCTGTCTCGATCACAGGCACAGTTGCCCCCTCCACCACAGTGCGGATGAGACCTGCACCACCTCTGGGAATGACCACATCAATATAGTCCCGAAGCCGGATTAGCTCAGCAACCAGGGATCTGTCAGTATTTTGAACTACAGAAATTGCTCCCTGGGGTAGGCCTGCTTCGCAGGCAGCCTCACTAATTACCTTGCCTATGGCAAGGTTAGAACGAATTGCCTCAGAACCCCCGCGGAGCACCACAGCATTGCCTGCTTTCAGACACAAGCCTGCTGCATCTGCTGTTACATTGGGTCTCGCCTCATAGATCATGGCCACAACACCCAGGGGCACCTGCACAAGGCCTACCTCAAGTCCATTGGGCCGCTTCCACATCCCCGAAACCTCTCCGATTGGATCTGGCAGGGCTGCTAGCTCGTCGAGGCCAGTGGCGATGCCACAGAGCCGCTCCTCGCTGAGGGCAAGTCTGTCCAAAAGAGCACTGCCAAGTCCCTGCTCTTTGCCCTGCTCTAGATCCAGTTTGTTGGCAGCGAGGATCTCCTCCTGCCTCTCTCGTAGGGCCTGAGCCATGGCAGTGAGGGCTTGGTCCTTCTGACTGCTAGAGCAGGTTTTGAGAATCCTTGCGGCCTCATGGGCTGAGCGGGCCTGTTTCAATAATTCCTCAGTCATAAAAATCCACCTCTATACTTTGCCATTTAGAGTAAAACTAGGTTATCCCGATGAATAGCCTCAAAATAGCCCCTGCGGCCTAGGGCCGCCTCGATTTGGCTAGTTTGCAATCCAATTATTTTAGCCAGCTCACGGGCTTCGTAGTTCACAAGGCCCCTGGCAAATTCTTGGCCATCTGGACCCAAGATGGACACCAGATCGCCAGATAAAAAATCCCCCTCACAGGAGACAATACCTGAGGGCAGGAGGCTCTTGCCCCGCTCGAGCAATGCCCCTTTGGCACCCTGGTCCACTGAAACACTTCCACAAACAGGGGGATTGAAAGCCAGCCAAAGCTTGCGGCAAGCCAGAGGATTTTGGGGCAAGAAAAGTGTACCGGGACACCTTCCTGCTAAAACCTCTGCGAGGACGCCACCTCTACTCCCATTGGCTATGGCCATAAAAGCGCCACTTTTGGTGGCAATCTTGGCTGCAGCCAGCTTGGTCTGCATGCCACCGGTGCCAAAGGCGCTGCCTACGCTGCCTGCTAGCTCCTCAACCTGAGGCGTAATCTCGTAGATTACGTCTAGCCTGCGAGCATCGCAATCAACTCTGGGATCTGCAGTGTAGAGCCCATCTACATCGGAGAGAATCACAAGAAGATCTGCACCAATCAAGGCTGTGATATTTGCAGCTAATGTATCATTATCACCGATTTTCAGCTCATCTACAGCAACTGTGTCGTTCTCGTTGACAATGGGGATCACCCCATAGCTCAAGAGAGTTTCTAGGGCATTTTTTGCATTTAGATAGCGTTGCCTGTCCACTAGATCTCCCCGGGTGAGGAGGATCTGGGCCACTACCTTGCCCTGTTCGCTGAAAAACTTTTCGTAAATCTCCATTAAAAGTCCCTGTCCCACTGCAGCTGCAGCCTGTTTCGCTGGGATGGTTTTGGGCTTGCTAGTAAAGCCGAGTCTGGCAGAACCGATGCCGATGGCACCACTGGTTACCAGCAGCACCTCCCGCCCCTTTACTGCGTCCACTAGCTCCCG
>DIQB01000098.1:37128-41963 GCA_002427165.1 Firmicutes bacterium UBA5473 | reverse complement strand
CTAGCTCCCGGACTAGAGACTCTATTCTCGCTAAATTTAATTTACCCGAAGGGTGGGTGATGGTGCTGGTACCTACCTTCACCACTACCCTTTTGGCCTCTTGCAATTGTTTTTGCCATAGTTTCTTGTTCAAGCCTTTTTCTCTCTCCCACTACATAACTCTAAGACTAGCCCCTCTAAAACCCGTGCACTCGGTTGACTGCTTTTCAGGGCTAGATCTGCATTAAATAATGCCTGGAAAATCCCAGCTCCTTCTTTCCACTTAAAACCTTGAGCCTGTTGTTGACTCTTTTTAACAACAAAGGGATGGAGGCGCAGTTGCTTCTCAAGTTGCTGTTGACTGCTACCGGCTAAGGCTTTGATTTTGAAGATGACCCTAAGTTGCCAGGCGATCATGCCCAACAAGGATAGTGGTTCTGTACCTTCTTGGAGCATTCGCGCTAAAAGATCCAATGCCTTTTTTTGGTTTCTTGTGCCGATGGCATCCACTAGGGAAAAAATATTTACAGCTGCTGCCTGCCAGGTGATGGCCTCCAGATCTGCCACAGACGGCTGGTTATTTTCTGGGCCCAAATAAGTGGCAAGTTTCTCAAGTTCTCTGTCTAAAAGGCGGAGCTCATCGCCAATTAACCTCACCATGGAGGCGGCTACATCCCCTGTGAGCTTGAGCCCGTATTGTTTTCGGGCGTGGCTCTGGAGCCATCCTGGAAGCTCTCTGGCTGAGAGCTTGGAGAACTCCCGAGCTTCCCCTGCCTTTTTAAACCTTAGGTAGACTTTAGTTCTCTTGTCAACATTATCGCCCCAGAGAATGAGGAACGAGTGGGGGGGCCACCTATCCAGCAGGGGTAGCAATTCCTCAATTTCTTTAACTTTCCAGGCGCTAAAATGGCGCACTAAAACCACTTTCGGCCCACTGCCAAAGGCAGGGGTGAGGACTGCAGTCCTCACCTCTTTGCCGCTACTTTCGCCTGCAGTATAGACCTGAAAGTTAAATGGGTTTCTACCGTCTGGTAGCATTTTTTCGATTAGCTTTTTCACTTCCTCCTCTGCCAAGAAACCCTCCTGGCCGAAGAGTAGATAAACAGGTTTCATATACTTATTCGTTTGCCGCCTCTATTATTTTCTGAGCAATCTGCCCTGGTACTTCTTCGTAGTGATCAAAGTCCATAGCAAAGGAGCCACGACCTTGAGTCATGGAGCGAAGATCGATGGCGTAGCGGAACATTTCCGCAAGTGGGGCCTGGGCCCGAACAATCTGTTCTTTGCCTTGAGGCTCCATGCCTAAAATTCTGCCTCGCTTTTTATTCAAATCACCGATAATATCTCCCATGAACTCTTCGGGTACCCTGACCTCAACGTTCATCACAGGCTCCAATAAAATTGGCTGGGAGTCCATGAAGCCCTTTTTGAAGGCCATGGAGGCTGCGATCTTAAAGGCCATCTCAGATGAGTCCACAGCGTGGTAGGAACCGTCGTAGAGGGTGACTTTCACATCTACCACAGGATATCCTGCTAAAATCCCATCTACCATGGTCTCCCTGGCACCTTTCTCCACAGCTGGAATATATTGTCTGGGTACAGCACCGCCAAAGATTTTATCTACGAACACGAACTCTTCTCCAGCAGGCAAAGGCTCCAGTTCAAGCCAGACGTGGCCAAACTGTCCCCGTCCTCCAGATTGCTTTTTGTGTTTGCCTTCAACTTTAGCTGTACCCCGGATGGTCTCCCGATAGGGCACTTTAGGATCTGTCAGCTGTACTTCCACACCGAATTTTTTCTGAAGGCGGCTGGCCATGATCTCAAGGTGAAGCTCTCCCATGCCACTGACTAGGAGCTGGCGGGTTTCAGCCCGCCTTTCCATCTTGATTGTTGGATCTTCCTCTAACAGACGAGCCAGGCCGCTAGCAATCTTGTCTTCATCGCCCTTGGTTTTAGGCTCCATAGCCATAGTAAGGGTTGGGCTGGGGAAGTCAATGCCAGGGAGGACCACAGACGCTCCTTTGTCTGCTATGGTATCGCCTGTGACTGTGGCGGCCAGTTTTGCTACAGCGCCAATGTCTCCTGCCATAATCGCCTCTGTGGGTATCTGTTCCTTGCCCTTTTGAATGAAGAGCTGTCCGATCCGCTCATCTGACTTACGGCTGGAGTTGGTAACTTGGCTATCGGAACGGAGTGTGCCACTGAAGACCCTGAAGAAGGTTAGTTTGCCCACGAAAGGATCTGCAGTAGTCTTGAATACCAAAGCAGCCAACTTGCCTTTAGCATCGGCTTTGCATTCCACTTCCTCTTCTTCGGCCCCCGTGCCAATCTCAGGGGCACGATCTAGAGGTGATGGTCCATAGGCTGCAATGCCATCCAATAGCTCCTCCATGCCCACACCAAGGGCGGCAGAGCCACAGAGGACAGGGATCACATCGCCCTCCTTCACGCCTACTGCCACAGCCCTAGCTACCTCATCAGCTTCGATTGTTTCACCGCCGAGATAGCGCTCCATAAGATCCTCGTCTGTGATTGCCACAGCTTCCATTAGCTGTTCTCTGAGGTTTTCCACATCAGAGGCCAGTTCATCTGGAATGGGAATCTCAGTTCTCTTGCCACCTTCGTATTTGTAAGCTTTGAGGCTCACAAGATCCACGATCCCTGAAAAGTCAGCTTCCTTGCCGATGGGAAGCTGTACTGCTACCACAGAAGATCCATACATGTTCTGCAAGATAGCGAGAACTTTGCTGAAGTCTGCATTTTCCCGATCTAATTTGTTGACAAAGATCATTTTAGGAAGGTCTTTGGCATACTCCCAGACCTTCTCTGTTCCCACCTCGACTCCAGAAGTTCCCCGGACGACTACCAAGACTGATTCTGCCACGCGCAGGGCCTCTTTTACCTCTCCTTCGAAGTCAAAGAAGCCTGGGGTATCTAAAAAATTAAGCTTATGATTTTTCCATTCACAAGGCACGATGCCAGTGCTGATGGTAATCTTTCGCTTTGTCTCCTCAGGATCGTAGTCGGAGACGGTGTTTCCTTCCTCGATCCTGCCCAGTCTTGAGCTACCACCTGTTTTGAAGAGAAGGCTCTCTACAAGCGAGGTCTTGCCTGCTCCTCCATGGCCCACAAGTGCAAGGTTTCGAATTTGCTCTGTTGTGTAGTTCTTCAACTTGCAATCCCCCTTTGTTATCTATAATGAGCTAGAAGCATAGCTTCAGCAGGTTCCCCATGTATAGAATGTTTCCCAGGTGGATACATTAAACAATAGCCGGTGGAGAAGGGCAATCCTCATACGGTCGGTTGCGCTCTTCCCCGGCTATGCGTTTGTCAGTCGATAAGTCTCCTGTGCAATCATTAGCTCTTCATTGGTTGGCACAACCATGATCTTTACCTTGGATTCGGGAGCGCTGACAATCCCCTCTTTACCAGGTAGTTTCTCATTCTTTTCAGGATCGATGAGAAAACCCATAGGTTTGAGCCATTGACTGACACTGCTTCGCACCTTTGCCATATTCTCACCTATACCTGCAGTGAAGATGACTGCATCAACTCCTCCCATCACAGCCATGTAGGAGCCAATATATTTTACAATCCTATAGCAAAAGATCTCGAAGGCCAGTTGCGCTCTGGGATTGCCTCTAAGCCTGGCAGCCTCGATATCTCTCATGTCACTGCCTGCACCACTGATTCCCAAAAGTCCCGATTGCTTATTTAAAAGTTCGTCGATCTCCTGGGGTGTTTTCCCCAGCTTCTCACATAAAACTGGAATCACAGCTGGATCTAGATCTCCACAGCGGGTGCCCATGGTGAGTCCCTCAAGGGGTGTAAAGCCCATGGTGGTCTCTACGCATCTGCCATTTTGGACTGCAGCGATGCTGCAGCCGTTGCCAAGATGCAGGGTTAATAGTTTCAGGTGCTGGATGGGCTGGCCCAATAGATCTGCAGCGCGGCCAGAGACATATTTATGAGAAATGCCATGGAAGCCATATTTGCGGATCCCATATTCTTGATATAGCTCATATGGCAGGGAGTACATGTAGGCATACGGGGGCATGGTCTGATGGAAAGCAGTGTCGAAAACTGCCACCTGTGGTGTCTCGCCCATCAGTTCCTCGCAGGCATCAATTCCCATCAGGTTTGCTGGCATATGCAGGGGCCCGAGACTTCTAAATTCCTCCAGCTTCTCCCGAACCTCCTCATCAATCAAAACTGCACTATCGTAGACGTCTTTGCCATGGAGCACTCTGTGGCCCACAGCTGCAATCTCATCTAAGCTGCGGATGACACCTTTCTTTTCGTCCATAAGTAGCTCTAGAATCTTCTCCAAAGCTGTTTTGTGATCGGGGATTTTATGCTCCCCTCGTACAGGTTCCCGCTCGTTGACCTTATGGTTGATCCAGGCGTTATCTTGGCCAATTCTTTCGATTACGCCTGAGGCGAGCATCGCTCCCATACTCATATCAAAGACCTTATACTTAAGAGAAGAACTTCCGCTGTTGAGAACTAGTACAATCTCCAACGCAATAATGCCTCCTATATATATATAATATTCCTCAGTTGATTTTCGCCTTTGCTAGTGTAAAATCCTTCCTCAGTTTAGCCTTAATATTCGGGTAAATTTTCGGATGTAGTTAAATCTGTGAGTCCGATGAACTTAAACCCGCTTCTTTTAAATCAGAACTAGAGAAACACAATTTCCTTCACATCGAATTGCTAAGTCTATTGTCTCATAAAAATAGTCCGACGTAAAGACACGGAGGCTAAATAAAACTAGGTGCGAGATCGGCTCACTGTAAGTTGATCTTTTTAATTTGCTTCCCCAAAGCTAGCTAACTCCCACAAATCCTCTTCAA
>DIQB01000098.1:1148-36889 GCA_002427165.1 Firmicutes bacterium UBA5473 | reverse complement strand
AAAATTAAATGTTTCACCCCTTGCCAGGTACGTGTTATTGTGCAGTTCGGAAAGACGGCAGCGTGTGAATTTTCAGGAAGTCGAAAAACTAATTAAACGAGCTGGCTGTATCGAGTTGATATAGAAGACTCCCATTATCAATACCGCCACCCGACAAAGCCCGGGAAGCCCATTTACAGCTTTGCACGGTTACCGTGCGACAGTTAAAACAATCAGCAATATTCCCAAAGGCAAGACAGAAAAAAGATCATAAGTTACTTATGATCTTTTTTTATCTGTAAACTATGTTGGGCATTTGTGTGGCATTTATGCTTTTCTGCGCCACTTTGAAACCCATATAACCGTTGATATATAATGGTCGGAGCGGCGAGATTCGAACTCGCGGCCTCTACCACCCCAAGGTAGCGCGCTACCAAGCTGCGCCACGCCCCGACAGATTTTATTATAACAGATCCATTGGCTTTGGGCAAGGGGGTGGAGAATCTTTTCTTTTTCAAGGGGGGATAGATGGTTACTGTTCACACCCCAACCTGAAAAGAAAGTAGATACGATGCTATAAAAAGCACAAAACAAACTTCAAAAATACCAAAAAATCCTTGGATTTTTGGTATTTTTTTGATTTATCCATTGCATTTTAAATAGCCACGTTTTATAATAAACGCATATCATTTTTTGGAGGCGGTGTTTCCATGACGACAATCTTCCATCAACATGATAAACGTATCGGAATTACTTATGCCTATGAATCATATTCATACTGGGACAAGGAAACGAAAACAAGCCGAAAAAAAAAGGAGATTAATTGGACGAGTAGATCCTGATACAGGTGAAATTGTCGCAACTGACGGTCGGGGCCGAAAAGACAAGGTGACAAAGGAAAAGAGCGAGAACCCCGATTACAAGGGACTTTATGAAAAACTGCAAAAAAGATGTGCGGCACAGGAAACTCTGATTGCTGTATTACAGAAAGAAATCAGTATACTAAAGGAGCGGAACTAGGATATCATGAATCACGCCTTCGAATACATCACAAATCTGCAATATAAAGTTAAAACCTTGACAGCCAGAGTTGATGCATTTAAATCAGGGAAAAAGTATATTGCGATGTATTCGGAGTTCGAAAGACAGCTTCGCACAAAAGACCGAGAGATCGAAAAATTAAAACGCGAGCTCGCAGCTGCCCATAACCAGACGGTTGTTGTACGCAATAACTGGATGCAAGTGATGGAAGATATAGAAAAGGAGCATGCAAAAGAACTACAGGAAAAGGCTCGTAAGATAAGGTTATTGGAACAGCGGTGTTTAGATGCAGAAAGCATGCTTGATTCAGTAAAGGATCAGCTCAGAGAAAAGAGAAAAGAATTATATCAGATAATGACTGAATTAGAAGAAGAACGAGGCAGGGTCAAAAAATTAAAAGCTCAGGTTAACCGTGATTTCGAGAATTCATCCCTCTCTTCATCCTTGAAACCCCATAAGAAAATTTCCAACAACCGTGAAAAAACGGGTAAGAAGCCTGGCGGCCAGCCCGGACATAAAGGGCATGGGAGGAAGAAACATACACCTACAAATTCGATTCATATTCCTGCACCGGAGAAATATGCAGATAATCCCGATTATAAATTAACAGGAAGAACAATTACTAAGCAGCTGATCAATCTCCACATCCATGTTGCTGTAGATGAATACAATACGCCGGAATTCAGAAATGTACATACCGGCCAACGCGTCCATGCAGATTTTCCATCTGGCGTAATCAATGACGTCAACTATGGGGGAAGCATCAAAGCTTTTGCATTTTTACTAAATAACCGCTGTTGTGTAGCTATAGATAAGGTGCAGGAATTTTTAGCGGAATTGACAGATGGTGAACTACAAATTTCAAAAGGTATGATCAGTGGATTGAGCAAAGAGTTTTCCAAAAAAACAGAAGTAGAACAAAAGGAAGCTTTTTCTGGCCTTCTTCTTTCTCCAGTGCTCAATACAGACTTCACCAGCAGTCGCCTTAACGGGGAAAATGTTCAAGTGGCTGTATGCGCTACCCCAAATATAGCTATGTACTTTGCCCGGGAACATAAAGGCCATGAAGGCGTGAAGGGGACTCCTGTTGAAGAATATCAAGGTATTCTTGTCCACGACCATGATAAAACATTTTATAATTACGGCAGCGAACACCAGGAGTGTCTTGCACATGTACTTCGTTATCTGAAAGACAGCATAGATAATGAGCCTGATCTAAGCTGGAATAAGCAGATGCGAGAATTGGTGCAGGAAATGATCCATTACCGGAACAGCCTGGACCCAGGCGCTGCTCCAGACCCTAATAAAGTGGAAGAATACGAAATCAGATATCAGGGTATCCTTGAAGTTGCTAAAGAAGAATATGAATACGAGCCACCCAGTAAATATTATAGAGAAGGATATAATCTCTACAAGAGATTATACGAATACAAAGAAAACCATCTTTTGTTCTTGCATGATAAAAGGGTTCCTACAAACAATAATTTAAGCGAACGTCTTCTTAGAAATTTTAAACGCAAACAGAAACAAGTCATGACCTTCAGAAGTTTTGATAGTCTCAACTATCTCTGCAACAGTATGGGCATGATTGCTTTGCTGTGCTCACAAGAAAAAAATCTTTATCAAAGCATAGCTTCAATCCTTGATTAAGCAAAATCCCAGCAGCAAGATTATATCTAGTTGCTGGGATTTTTTTGCGAATCGCTTCAGGCTGAGGTGTGAACAGTAACGATAGATGTTCTCAAAATTTTCGTAACTTTTGTTACTACCCCAGATTAAAAACCTTTATTTAGAACAGATCCCAGATGGGCGGCATAATTTCCTTGCCCCGCTTACCCAGCACGATGGGCTTAATCCCTGCAATCTCGCAGGCATAAACTAAACTTTCTATTCGATCACCCACTACCCCCTGTATATGATTAGCAGGAAAATACTGAAGGAACTGAGCGAAGTCTCCATCTAGTCGCGCATAAACATGGGGCCAGGTTGGATCCGTTAGCGCTCCTAGCGCTTTGCGCTGCTCCTGTGGCAAATCAACGCTCTCTGCAGCCATGATCACCATGTATGGTTTATCATCGTAGATCCCAAACCGAGCCATGGTTAGATACCCTGGTGCTGCATCAAACTCCACAGAGGCACCACCTGCTTTGAAGTAGTATTCCAAAGCTGGGTGGAAAGTGATGCTTTTGAAATTTTCTTCTGGAGCCTGAGAATGGGCAGCATAGTAGCTGGAGTGGTTCCCACTGTTGCATAAATCCCATAGTTCTAGTTCTGGGTGATATAGTCGCACATCCATAAACAGTGTGGGTAGGCCACCTGAGATGTATTTCAACAGCTGCATGGTAATTGCGGCGTTGCTGTCTGCTTCTGTGGCGCAAACCGTGGGCTCCTTAGAACCATTCCAATCATAGGGATCATTGAGCAACATCTCAGCGACGTCCCCTAAACAAATTAACTCCGTAAGCTCTCGCTGGCCCTTAATCCCGCAGAAATCCAAACCATAATCTTCATTAAGTTTTTTGATTGCCAGATACAAGCGAATCTGAGTCTCTAAGGTCTTCTCCGTAAGCATATGCCCATCATATCGAAGGCGCTCACCCAATAGACTCTCGAACCACCTGCGTCCTTTTTCCACTTCCCTTTGCGCAATTCCTTCCATTACCTTCACAACTAACAATTGATCAATTTGGTAGGCTGTGCAACCTAAAGCTTTCTGGATCGGTACCATGTGGAAGTAACCTGTTTCCATTCCCATGGAGTGGCCGCCATAGAGGCCATAGACTTCGTTTTTGATTGTGGTAACAGCCTGGCTTGCCCGCACCCAGTTTAAAACTTTCTTTACTGTGATCGGATCAGCTAGCTCTCCCACGATCCGATGGGTTTTCCGTCCTGCCTGCCTTAGGGCTCCATCTGTGGCGAGAAGGCCCACATTGCCAGGGTATTTTCCATTGTTATTAGAAAGGCTTAGGATAGGAATATCACGGCCCAAGGAGTTCACCAGGGGCCAGACAAGATAAGGAAAGTCCCAGACGTTGTAGCACATAATAAGCTGCTTCACATTAGCCCTTGCCAGCTCCTCGCCCACCTCTTGAGCAACCCGAACGCTTGTCACTGTTTTTGAGCTTACAACTATAGGTGGGCAGTGACCCTCTTCAGTAAGGCGCTCCCTGATTTTTTTTGCCCATGCCTGCACTACCGCCATGTTCTCATGGCTATTGGACTGGTAAACATGGGGTCTCTCATCATTGACCAACACTAGACCGATGGCTGTACTTCTCATTATAAATCCCTCCTTAACTTCTGTAACCGGTTCCAGAAATGCATAAAAAAATTACACTCTCCCTGCGGACCTCCTCTCAAGTAGGGTCATTTGCATTACTACCTCCCGAGGTTGTTCTGCTTTACCATCTAACCTCTCCAAAGCTAATTGTGCAGCCACAGCACCCATGGTTCGCACAGGCTGCGCAACAACTGTAAGAAAAGGATATACAAGGGAGGCTAACTCTATATCATCAAAACAAACCAAAGAGAGATCTTCCGGCACTCGAAGCCCCATCTCCCGAATGGCAGAGAGAGCTCCGATTGCCTCTAGGTTATTAGATGCGATCACGCTGGTTGGGGGATTGGGTAGTGCTAACAGAGCTAGCATGCCTTCCCGTCCGCCCTCTTTTTTGAAGTCTCCTTGGGCTATGAGCTCCGCCTGGCACTCCAATCCGTATTTCTCTAAAGCTAATCTGTATCCATCTAGACGCAACTTCGTCGTGGAAATGCCTCGCTTGCCTGCAATAAAGCCGATTTTCCTGTGGCCTAAGCCCACTAGGTAATCCACCAAAATCTCAGCGCCCCTGTGATCGTCGCTACGCACAAGGTCCGCCTTCAGGCCCTGGGGCTGACGATCCAAAAGCACAATTGGTGTATCTTCGCCTAGGCATGAGATGATATGGTCACCGGATCTCGCTGCGCTTGCGATAATTAGGGCATCTACTCTTCTCTCCGTCAAAAAACGTAGGGCTTTACGCTCTTTATCTATATTTTCATCTGTATTGGAAACAATCACTGCTATTTTTCGGGCTGCTGCTTGTCCCTCAATACCATGGATAATCTCCGTAAAAAAGGGATTGGTGAGATCAGGCACCACCACTGCAAAGGTGTTGGTTCTTTTTTTCGTAAGACTGCTAGCATTTGCGTTTGGAATAAAGCCAGTATCTTGCAAAACCCGCTGTACTTTCTCCTGAGTTTTAAGTGATACATATCTTTCATTATTAATAACTCGAGAAACAGTAGCAGCTGATACTCCTGCCTGTTTTGCAATGTCATAAATGCTTGTCATCCTGAAACCCCTTTCAGATCTTACCTTATATCTTCTACCTTCTATAGGAAATTCCTGCCTAATACCCAGATAAACATTTTAAATAGCAACAATCTTAGCAGTGTAAATTGAAACTCAGGCAGGAAAAACACGACCAAACACGAATAAGTATAATAGCTGTAACTGGTTGCAATATATCTCACTGTAGGAGGTTTTTTCTTCACAATGCGTGCAATTCATCTTGATTTTCATAATAGCCCCCTGATTGAAAACATAGGTTCTAATTTTAACCCACATACCTTTGCTCAAGAACTGCTTGAGGCAAAGGTAGAGTCTATAACTTGCTTTGCTAAATGTCATCATGGCATGATCTACTATTACACTAAATTACCTACCCAACATCCTCATTTGCAAAGTGATTTACTACGGGAGCAAATCGCTGCCTGCCATCAGGTGGGGATCAAAGTTCCTATTTATATTTCTCTAGGTTTAGATGAAGCCATGGCCACGCTTCATCCCGATTGGCGCGAGCTATCAGCTGAAGGAAAACTGGGTGGCAGTTCACCCCTAGAGGCGGGCTGGAAGAAACTGTGCCTAAATAATGACGCTTATCTTACTTATGTAGAGGAACAGATCGCCGAGCTCTTTTCTCTATTTGTAGTAGATGGCTTATTCTTCGATATTATTCACCAAGGTGAATGCTGCTGTCCCCATTGTCTGTCCCAGATGATAAGAGAGGGCTACGAGCCAGAAAAAAGCGAAGACAGAAAAGCTTTTGCAGAAAAGGTTGTTATTCTAATGAAGAAGCGCCTGTCTGCTTTTATCCGAAAATATGATGGGAAGTGCCCCATCTTCTATAATGCAGGCCACATCGATTCTAGCATTCGGACTAACCTCTCAGATTACTCTCATCTAGAGCTTGAATCCCTGCCTACAGGTGGCTGGGGCTATGATCATTTCCCTATTGTGGCACGCTTCGCTCGTACATTGGGACTTCCCTATCTTGGAATGACAGGGCGTTTCCACAAATCCTGGGCTGAGTATGGCGGCTACAAGAGCCCTGCAGCTTTAGAATATGAGTGCCTAAGGTCTATAGCCTTTGGTGCTGGCTGTTCAATTGGAGATCAACTATTGCCAGATGGTCGTTTGGATCCACTAGCCATAAAGTTGATTGGGGATACTTATAAAACTCTCGCTCAATATGAGCCCTATTTGAAAGCTGCCATGCCTGTAACAGAAATTGCTGTTTTAATGCCTAAGACCAAAGAGCGAATGGATGATGCCCTAGCTGGGGCGAACAGTATTCTTGCACAGGCGCAGTATCAGTTTGATCTTGTAGATGGTCAGTGTGATTGGTTTGGTTATTCCGTTCTGGTTCTACCCGATCACATTGTGTTAGGCAAAGAACTAATAGACAAAATAGAGGAATATCAAAAGGCAGGCGGCAAAATTTTAGCTAGTTACCACAGTGGCCTTTGCCAAGGAAAGTTTCCAGCTAGCTGGCCCCTTGAATATCTTGGAGAGAGTGAGTTCGTCCCAGATTATCTGCTGCCTGGAGACTCGTGGCAAAGCTTGGGGCAGATGCCGTTTGTGATGCATGAGCCTGCAACAGAGGTGGAAAGTGAAGCCAGGTGGCTGGCAGAACGGTGGCGGCCTTTCTTCCAAAGAAACTGGCGCCATTTTTCCAACCACTTCCATACTCCTCCTCAGGGACCCATGGGAAAACCCGCAGCCGTAAGCTGGGAGGGTGGTATTTATTTCACTCATCCCCTCTTTTCCATCTATCGCCGCCACGGCAGTCCCATTGCCAAAGAGCTTGTCCTTGCAGCCCTGGGGGAGCTACTTGTAGAGCCGCTAGTGATCAGTAATGCACCCTCCACGGCGCAGCTTTTGCTGAACTACCAAAAGAAGGAAAACCGCTATTGTTTGCACATCCTCCATTATGTACCTGAGCGGCGCTCTCAGCTTGATCTAGTGGAGGATCCGCTACCTTTGGTGGATTTAAAAATAGGGATTAGGATGGACTCGCCGAAAAAAGTAGCTACGCTTTCAGGGAAAGAGCTGGCTGTGGAATACAAAGCCGGTAGGGCCTGGATTGAAATTGGGAAGCTAGTAGGCCATGAGCTTGTGCTTTTTGAACTCTAAGAGCCAAGAGGCCCCGTAGACGATGCCTCTTTCATAGGATTATTTTAAAAACTAAACAGTTAAAGTTCTCAACAAAAGGAAACCCTTTCAGCGATCCTCCTCCTTCAGTTCTGCAACCTAAGGGCACATAAAATCGCTTGAAAGGGTTTCCTTTAATATTCGCTATTTGTTTGGTAACCTTTGGAATGCACGGTTAATAATTTAGATCTATTATCCTCTCTTTTCCTTTATCGGTAGAAGAATCTGATAGACTTTTATTGGAAAACCCAATTTCTAGCTGCCGGAAAGCGATCCGAATGAAAAGTATATTTAAGTAGGTTAACCAAATATGTTGTGGCTGCGCTATTAATCCCCCAAAGCTCCGTAGCATTGACTTGACTTGCGAAAAGTCGTCCCTCTCCCCAACTTCCCTCGGCTATCGCATTGAAAGTAAGGGGGTCACCACAAAGAGGGGCCCGCGTTGCTAGGGCATTGAGGGTAAACGGCAGTAGTGCATAGTCAAGGACATTGCCAAACTTGCGTTCCCCCCAAGTATCCAAAGCTAGCTGTTCTAGTCCTGCGAAGACAGGGTGCGTTGGCACAGCTAAATCCACAAAAGTATTAGGCTGGGATATAGTCTTCCCTAAAAATGTTTCCCCTTCATAATTTTGCTCTAATTGCAAAACAACCCCACCGGCATCTGCCCACGTTAAAAGGTTATCTCTTTGGAGCACGTAAGCTTGATTTGAGGGAGGAATTACTACCACCTGATAGAAGCTTAGATCCTCAAAATTATCAATTAAGGTATAACTAACTCCAAGATCTGCTAGCACAGCTAATACCTGATTTCCTAGAGCAGTATTGGGCCTCAAGACCGCAACCTGCTTTATGTTTTGTAATTTAAGCTGTTTGAAAGCAGTGTTCTGCACAAAAAGATCATAATAGTTCCGACTAATCTCTCTACCAGCTTCCCTCAGCGTTAAGCGCAATTGATATACTCCTGCTGTTTGGGAGAGAGGTATCTGGAAATCAAGGTCCTGCTCTATTTTGGCCCAAGGCTCCAATTTTGGGAGCAAGATATTTCGCAAGAGCCGCGATTGCCCCCGATCATCGATCAGTGTTAGCAACAATTCTAAATTCGTACAAGCACGTCCTTGGCTATTGATCACAAATAACTTCTGGGTATAAGTCTCGCCAGTGAAAAGATTAGTAAAGGGTGCCCGATTGGGACCCCTAAGACCAACATAGACTGGTTGATTCCAAAGGGTAGCTGCCTCGAGCTCACTATCTTGAAACCAGGGAGCAAATCCGGCAATCTCTGTATTATAACGGGCAAACTCTAAAAGGCGCTTCCCATATACTTCCTTACCATACTTCGTTCCTCGTTTGGGATCCAGGGAAGCAGCAAGACCAATTGTTCCGGCAAAACCAATACCATTGGGCACCTCCCAAGAGGTGGGCCTTTTAGCGTAATGAGCGTAGTCCTCAATCCGCCCAGGGATGAAGCTGGGATCACTAAGATCTCCCCATGAGTAACCTACACATTCCCAAATGATAAAGGGTTTATTGAGTTTCCCATTATCCCCATAGACTCGCACATTTTTCTCGTAAATCGGCTGATAGTGCCCTTCCCAGTAGGTCCACGGTTGCGCACCTACCCCAGCGTAGAGGTGAAGATCAATGGCATCTGTCTCAATAGCAGTATTGCCAAAATAATGCGCTAACCCTGAAAAACTTACAATAGGACGGTTGTCTAATTTCCGTAGTGAAGCAACCTGTTTATTCAACTGATCGATAATAAAACTATTGCCTCCGTAGTTGATCTCATTACCACCAGACCACATCACCACGGAAGGATAATTATAATCACGGTAAATCCATTCTCGAAATTCAGCTAGATTGCGGGCCTCAAACACTTTTTGATCCAAATCTGTAGAAAAACACCAGGACCATTCATTGTAAATCATAATCCCAATCTCATCCGCAAGCTTCAGAGCAAGAGGAATAATAGGCATATGGGCGGTACGCAAAATATTATAGCCTTGGGCTTTAAAACCAGTTAGCGTTTTAACTAACAGTGCTGTTTCTTCTTCCTCTGTTCTTCCGCTACCGCCATACCAGACTGAGGGCAAATTTTCTCCAAAAAGATACGTCCGCTGATTATTCAAATAAAAATTCGGTCCCTGGATTTTAAATTCTCGGAAACCAAAACGCTGGCTTCCGGCAGTAATTATTTCACCATCTTCTGCCACGGCTAAAGTTAAATAATAAAGATAAGGATCTTCAGGGCTCCAAAGCTTGGGGTTATTCAAGGGGATAATGAAGCTACCTTTGTTCGTGCCTGAACCTGTACAGACCTTGCCTAGATAGATATTAGCAGTTTCAGTGTTTTGATCCTTTTTCATAGCTGAGCTAACGACTGCGTAAAAATGCAATGCCCGCTTGAATGAGGCCTTCTCTGGATTCGTTAGCCAATATTCAACTTCGATTTCGTTCTGGGCAACTTTAGGGGTGATAAGCAACTTCTCAAAATGAATAGGAGCTTTATAGCAAAGGGAGACATCCTGCCAAAGCCCAGCTTTAATATCACCAATCCCCCACTGAGAACCATAGGTGTGTTGATCCGCTCGCTTAGTATAGGCAGCCCCAAAATCGGAATAGACTCGGATTGCAATAATATTCTCCTGCCCAAGTTTAATCCACTCGGTAATTTCAACTTCCCAAGGAGTAAAATCGCCATGGTGCGTGCCTACTTTCACACCGTTGATAAATAACGTAGCTTCATAACCGATTACACTGAATTTTAAAAAGACCCTCTTGCCCCTTTGCCCCTCTGCTACTTGAAACTTCCTCCGATACCAGCCTTTTACAAAGGCTGCATCTGCTTTGCGAGCTTCTGGATACTTTTGGTACCAGTTTAACGGTACCCCAATGCTGTCCCAACTGCTGTCATCGAAATCTCTTTGCCAATAACCTTTCTCTAAATCTGTATCAGTACCAAAGGGAACCGTGCTATTGGAAAGAGGAGAAATCTTCCATTCTCCATTTAAGGATTGTTCTTCAATAAATTGGAAAACCTGAAGCGGCTTTCCATTAGCTAAAACAAACTTAAGGTCAGTAGCTGAAATTGTTTTAGCTTGATATTCCTCTATTTGCTGTTTTGGTGGGTAAAGGGAAGTTACCCTTCGCGAGGCCAGTAGAAGATCACCAGCGATGAATTCTCCATAATGATGAGGCTCTGTTCCCTTGAAAAATACGCTGGGTAATGCTGCTTCCTTTTCAATGGCACCTAAAGCCATGCCGTCAATAAACAGGTTACGATCATCGCTCCCATGACTGGCATCATTGGTAAAGGCAAGAGTCAACTGATAATTTCCCGCAGCTAAGGCTAGAGCGGGACTTACATAGAGCGCTTTGGAGGTGACCTCCCAGAGGCATTGTTCCTTACCATCTAAGAAGAGCTTCATCAGTGGCCACTTTTTCCCTGTTTCTGATTCCAATGCAGCGGTACCTTTTGCACCTATAAGCAATTTGAATAAACCAGCTTCCCCAACCTTAAGGGTAAAGGTAAGAGAGCCATTTCCCCAAAAAGCAAGATGATCAGGCACATTTATTGCATCTGCACCAACCCTGATAATCCCTTCGGCTTCTGCTTCCAAAAAGCCTCCAGGCTCTAGGTAAGGTTGAGCTGCTGCAATCTGTAGCGAAAGGAATAAAATGGTCAATGAAAGAATTAGAATTCGCTTGTCCATCTGGCCTCACCTCTATTATGCTTTGATCGCCTTATTTGAAGGGGGGCCGGCTGATAAGCCGGCCCTCTTCATCGAACACTCTTTTTTTAAGGCTAGAACCATCGTCCGTATTCACGTAGTGGTTCACCCTTAAACAATACATCTGGTAGATCCTCGTCGTTTTCAACTTCCCCAGTTGCAATTCCATCAATTAAAAGATTACGGTCTTCAACTGCGGTGTTATAGTCGTTTGTGAAGGCAATTTTAACCTTGTATAGTCCCGGCTTAAGATTTAAGCTGGGGCTAGCGTAAATTGCTTTCTTCTCAAAGACATCCCATGTTTTAATTAGCTGATCATCCACAGACAGTTCCATTAGCGGCCATTTTTCTTTGGTCTCCTCGTTGGTTGCAGGTGTGCCCCGTGCACCAATCATGATTTTATATTTACCAGTTTTGGGTACCGAGAGATAAAAACTTATGTGGCTATTGCTCCAGAAAGCAACTTCCCCAGGAAGATTTGTTTTATCTCCCCCATGGTTTTCTACCCAATCTTCTTCGGCTTCGAAATAATCGCTATCTGCAGCTGCTGCTCTAAGCTTTTCACCAGAGATCGCCACCAGCACCGGCACTGCCTGTCCATAGGATATAAAATCAATGCTGCCAATCTCTTTATTCGGATAGGGGTTTTCCCAGGCATAGGTCCATAGGGCTACGGTTCCTTTGGCTGGATTTTCCTTAACAAGAGCCACATAAGAATCAGGCTGTTCACCTGGGGTCCACCAGTCGTTAATATTAACTCCGCTGATCAAAGGCGCTACCTCGACTGTTCCATCTGCGTAATTGATGCGATATTCGCCGATATTGCCGCCATAACACCAAGCTGCTGTATGAAGGAAGAATAAACGGCTCAAATGGGTATTAACTTTAATCCCTTCCACTTTCTCAGGGAAAAAAGCTTTATTTGAACCCTTCAGGACAATACAGCTCTTATCATTATTCTGAGCCGGGTCGATGATCTCAAAAGGAACACCAGCGAAAGTTTGTTCACCTAAAGGCATCATGCGAAAATCATTATTCCCTTGGTCTGTCCAACCTCCAAGCTGATCCCCTTCTACCTCATCGGTAAAGCTGCGGGTGGCGTAAGGCCTCAGATCGATAGGGATGACTCTTTCGGAATCTACTTTTAGTTCCTTTGCTAAGGTAACTACCCAAGGACGCACATTCTGATAGACAAGATCATTTTCTAATAAATAATGTAGGACGTTCCTCAGATAGGTAGAGGCAGCGCTATCCTTACCCCAAAGAGGCGTTGCATTCAATTGGCTAGTAAAGATGCGACCATTTCCATAAGTCCCTTCTGCAACCACATTATAGACAAAACTTTCACCAACCAGCGGTGCGCGGGTTGCAAGAGCGTTAACAGTAAAGGGACTAAAACCAAAATCAACAACATTACCATTGGCTTCATTATCCCAACCATCAAAAGTCATTTGATCGAGTCCCTGGAAAACAGGGTGACCGGGAATTACAAGATCTGCCAAAGGTAAAGCACCATGGAGAGTTTGGCCTGCAAATGTATCGCCAGCATAGTTTTGGGCTAATTGCAATAAAAGCCCACCGTTTTTGATCCATGGCATAATGGCTAAACGGCTGCTAGTGGTATAAGCCTTATCTGTAGGCGGAATAATTAGTACGCCATATTCCTCGATAGTCTCAAAATCATCAACCACTGTATAGCTGATCCCCAAATCCTTGAAGAGCTGAAGAGCTTTCTGACCTAACTCTGAGTTAGGAGCTAAAACAGCGATCTTTCTCCGCGTCACAATCGGCTGCGTTAGAATTTCCTGAGACTGAACAAAAAGCTCATAGAAATTGCGTCCAACTGCCTTGCCTTCTGCAACTAACTTGATTCTCAATTGATAAAGTCCAGATTTTACACTCGCGGGAATCTTAAGGGTTATTTCCTGCGTTAAATATTCCCAAGCCTCTAGGCTATCTATGATGAGCTCAGTTAAGTCTTGCTCGTCACCTTTAGGGCTCACTAGGCTAAATTTCACTTGGAGCTTTTGGAATGACTCACTTTGGCTATTGAGCAAACTTAGTGTTTGCGTAAATGGTTTCTCTGTGAAAACATTATGCAGTGGAATTTTGTTTTTCCCTTTTAACGTCGGCAGAAAGGGCTGATTCCAAAGAGTAGCTGCATTGATAGCTGAATCCTGATACCATGGTGCAAAGCCTTGCACTTGAGGAAACTGCCGAAATGCTTCAAGCAGTCTCTTTCCATAGAGGGCACGGCCATAGGCTGTAGCTCGCTCTGCATCTAAGGCTGCAGCCAAGCTTAAGGTGCCAGCAAAACCAATCCCATTAGGCTCGCCAATAGAGGACTGTTTGTTGACATATTCAGCATAAAGATCCACATTATTTTCAACGTAGCTAGAATCAGTTACTTCTCCCCATGAAAAACCAACGCATTCCCAGATAATAAATGGTTTATTAAGTTTGCCATTTTCTCCGTAAATCTTGGTATTAACCTCAAGAATGCTGCGGATGGTATCTTCAGCATATGGCCAGGGTTTTCCACCTGTACCCACATAGGTGTGCAAATCCAAAACATCAGTATCAAGTTTTTCCATGCCGAAGCCATAGCTACAACCGGAGAAACTAACAATAGGTCTTCCCTGCCGATCAAGCTGCCGTACTAAAGCTACCTGCTTATTCAATTGATCAAAGACAAGTTTATTCCCACTGAAATTAACTTCGTTACCACATGACCACATTACCACAGAAGGATGATTATAAGTTGCCTTTACCCATTCAGTAACTTCTTTAAGATTACGTTTTTCAAATTCCACAGGATCGAGATTAGTGGAAAATGACCAGCCCCACTCATTGTAGATTAGCATTCCCAGTTCATCGGCAAGATCCAAGGCTACTGGCAAAATAGGCATATGCGCAGTTCTGAGCATATTATACCCTTGGGATTTAAAGCCGCCGATCACGTTGATTAGTCTTTGCTTCTCTTCTTCCTGAGTGGCTCTGTTACCGCCAAACCAGTTAGACGGGATATTTTCCCCAAAGAGGAAAAGCCGCTCTCCATTAAGGTAAAAATGTGGCCCTTTTACCTTAAAATCCCTGAAGCCAAAACGATCTGTTTTGGTAGCCACAACCTGCTTACCATCAGTTAAAGCTAAGGTTAGATAATAAAGATAGGGATTCTCTAGATCCCAAAGCTGGGGAGCATTCAGTTTAAAAGAAACTGTTCCCTGATTGAAGCCTGGCTCTAAATTGATTTTACCAAGGCGGAGATTGGCAAGCTCAGCATTGGGGTCCTTTTTCATCGCGGAACTAACTACACCAAAAAACTCGAACTCCTGCCTCTCACCAGAATTGTTTTGCAGGAAATACTGTACCTCTAGGGAAGAATCAGCCAAGTTTGATGTAATTAGCGTTTTTTCCACGTAAATAGGCGTTTCATAGCGTAAGCTAACGTTTTGCCAGATTCCGCCTTTAATATCGCCAATACCCCAATGTGATCCTAAAGCTCGCTTTTCAGGCAGCTTTGTAAAGTCGCTACCAAAATCTGTAAGGACACGGAGCGCAATATTATTATTGCTACCAAATTTTACCCACCGGGTAATATCAACTTCCCAAGCAGTAAAATCTCCATGGTGGCTACCTGCTAAATTGCCGTTAATATAGAGTAGTGCCTCATAGCCTACCACATCGAAATGAAGTATCACTCGTTTATCTTTTTGGTTTGAGCCAATGGTTAGATCTTTTCTGTACCAGCCTTTAACAAATGGCTTATCACCATTTTGGGCCTCTGGATATTGCACAAACCAATTCAGCGGTACCTTAATGGTTTCCCACTTGCTATCATCAAAGTCCGCTTTCCAATAACCTTTTGCCAAATCCACATCTTCTGAGTAAGGAGTCTTGCTCCCTTCAGGCGGAAGGATTTTCCAGTCACCATTTAGGGAAACCTCATTTACAAACTTACTAGGCTGTACTTCTTTGCCATCGGCCAATTTAAGCTTTAAATCAGCCAGAGCTAAAGTTGGTGCTTGGTAGTTTACATCCCGCTTCTCGGGATAATTAGGTTCAACTTTTTTTAACTTTGGACTGCCAGCAATTAGCACCCCAGAATAGATTTTACCATAGCGGGCAAGGTCTTCATCCTTAAACTTAACCGCCGATGTTTCGGATTCCTCATCAATTGCACCCAAACTAATTCCGTCGATAAACAAGTTCCGATCTTCACCAGTTGGCGAATTTCCGTCATTGATAAAAGAGAGCCTAAATTCATAGTTTCCTGCTTTAAGTTCTAAAGGAGTGCTTTCATAAATCGCTTTCTCGGGAACAACCCAAATACAGATATCATCGCCATCTAGAGATAATTTCATAATCGGCCATTTTTTGCCGGTGATGGGATCGAGGGCATTGGTGCCGGAAGCTCCAACTAAGAATTTATATAGCCCTTCTTCGCGAATTCTCACTTTAAATTTCATGCCCGCAGTTCCCCAAAAAGCCATATACCCCGGTAAATTCGTTGGATCGCCACCATCGAAACCAACTTCTTCGGCTTCTACATAGCCACCTACCTCTAAAGTATCGGGAATACAGGCAAGTAGTTCCCCATAATTGGCTGCTGGTTTGCCCTTGAACATCACGATAGGGATCTCGTCTTCATCCATAGCCTCAGCTAAAGCTATTCCATCTAGCAATAGATTTCGGTCTCCTGCAGAATCATTGTAGTCATTGGTATAGGTAATAGTTAAAATAACAATGCCCTCTTCCAGCTTCATCGCCGGCCCTACGTAGAGTCCTTTTGTCGAAACTTCCCAAACGCCAAGATCTTTTTTGCCAAGGGAAATCTTCATCAACGGCCAGGCCTTGCCACTTGGATCTACAGCTGGTGTACCCCTAGCGCCAACGAAAAGACGATACCAGCCAGCTTGTTCAATAGCAATAGGTACCTCAAGATGACCACTTCCCCAAAAAGCTAATTCACCAGGTAAGGTATTAGTATCCCCGCCCACTGCGGTTAACCAACTGGCTTCTGCTTCAACGTATTCACCCGGTCCTAAGGTGCGTTGCGCAAAAGCAGAAAAAGCAATAACTAGCATTAACAGCCAAGTCACCACTACAATGTGCTTTCCTTTCACCTTTTCCCTAACCTCCTTATAAACTTAGTTGTAAATTTAGGGAAGGCGGCGGCGAATAAATCCGCGCCGCCTCGCCTTACCTCGAATAAACCTGTACCCGGGTAACTACAACTGCATCGGGTTCATTGGTTGTATTCGCGCGTAATTGGATGAAATACAACCCATTGGGCACTTTTTTCCCTTTGTGGTCTGTGCCATCCCAGTCTAGATTGGTAACAGTACCTGGTTGGACCCACTGATTTCGCATTAACTCTTTAACTTGCTTGCCCCGGGTATCATAGATCCGTACTGATAATTGAGCTTCTTTTTTTACTACAAAACAAAGCTCACCCTGATTGCGTCCAGTTAAAACCCGCGGGGCAAAACTGGCAAAGGAAATTAAACCCAATTCGCTTTTAGCCATATTCGTCTGAATGACCACCAGTTGGTTCGCTTCAGAATACGAGGTGACACCAGAAGAAAAAATCGTTTTCACCCGCCAATACCAGATCCCATTAGTGAATAGATCAAGGGAAAGAGTGCTTGAGACGGTGTCACCAGCAACAACGTAAGTTGTATGCTTTTGTAAGACATTAAAATTGGAATCCTGACTATATTCCACCTGATAACTGGCAACTTCATCTGCCTGAGGGATTACATGTAACCAGGTAAACGTCACCGAATCGGTAGAGGTAGCTTTCACAATAACTGATCCATTCGCAGGAGCAACTAAAGCTGCAGCTAGCGGTTTTAACGGCTTAACAGAAATTAGCTTGCCGTTATCTGCTTTATTCCCTGCCTTATCCTCAGCTACAATCTGGTAATAATAGGTAGAACCACCTGTTGCCGTGAGATCGCGGTATTCCAATAATTGATTCGGCTGCTCCGTTCCCCACACCTTACCTAGCAATATTCCGTCTGTTTGGGGGTTACCACCTTCACTTCGGTAGATTAGGTAATAACGGGCCCAATCACCATCTGAAGCTGCTGTTGCTAGCTCTTGCCATTGTAATAAAACTAAGCCCCGGGGTAATGGTTCATCAACTGGCCCTTTTGTGACGTAACCCTTTGTAGTCTCAACTGCTGGAGCAAGAGGTGGGGTTGAATCAGCAGCTACCTCAGCGGCGACGATTTCGCTAAGCACACTGCGATTGCCAGCAGCATCGAAAGTGACCACGCCATAGTAATATTTTTCTCCACCTGGGGCAGAGTACCAAACTTCAACCCAATCTCCAGTAGCAGCGGAGAAACCCCGATCCCCTGGTTTAAGCTCAAAGAACTCTTTGGAATCCAGGACGCTACCTTCATTTTTTGCACGATAGACTACATACCTAGTCGGCAGATCACCATCAATTGCTGCAGCTGGCACTTGCCACGAGAGAATCACAACTCCATTCTGACTATGATCAACTGCAACCTCTCCCACAGGATTCGGCAACACTTCATCGCTTTTGACTTCATTTGAAGGAAGGCTAGGAATATAGTTTTTATCAATCACCACTAATTTATAATATTTGAGCTCCTCAGCTTTCTTTGTGATAAACTGAGAGTCTAAGGTAGTGGTTACAAATTCGCCATAATCGATTTGAAATCTAGGCACTGAACCCTCATAGAGAAAATAGCCAGTCAAGGGGTCTTCGGAAGGATTCCAGGACAAGCAAACCTGCCCATTTAGATAGTCACTTCTGAGCAAAGGCTTTGCCGGTCGCAAGAGAGCATTCACCGGCGAGAATGAGATCCCATCAAAATAGGCAACTCCTTCTGCGCCTTCATTTCCCTGCGCACTACAAGCAATATAAGCATAGGTGGTAGATTTAGGCAGTTGATCTGCCGGAATTGTCAAGGTGACAAATGTCCAGCCATTATTATTCGTTAAAATTGGCTCTGCCTTAACAAATTTTGTAGCGTTGCTGAATTTGTCAAAGAAATACCCACGCAAAGACGCATTCATCCCTGGAGAATGAAATTCAGTCTTAATCCAGCCACTTAAAACGTAACTTTGATTAGGATCAATTGAGATATAATAGTTTAAAATAACCTCTCCTGTAGGGTGGGTAATAGAGGCGCTGCGATTGCCAAACAGAGCCTCAGCACTATCACTAGTGTTGAACTGCGCAGTACCACTAAAACAAAACTGGGTCCAATCGCTTGCCACCTCGAAACTCGAGTTGGCAATCTGGTTTGTGGCCGTGGGTCGGTAGGCATAATAGAACTGGCCCCATTGGTCTAGTGGTTTGCTAGCTACTTCTAAGTTTGGAATCTCGTCTTTAGTTGCTACCTGAGCGAGACCAAACCAGTCCACAAATACGTTACGGTCGCCTCCCCCATCACCATAGTCGTTATCAAAAGTGAAACGAACCTTATATTGACCAGGTTCAAGCTCAAGCATGGTGCTGAAATAAACGCCCCAGCTCGGGTGAAGAGTAACTACTTCAGCAGTACCAATCCGGTTCTCATTAAGGCTAATTTGCACTTTTGGATAACGCTCTCCAGAAGGATCAAGAGCATCGGTGCCCGAACCCCTAAAAAAGAAGCGGTATTGGCCTTTAGTTAAGATTTCTACCGTAGTTCCCCACCAACCGTTCCCCCAGAAATTCAACTGGGTCTCTTCCCTGGTCCCACCAATTTGTTCTACCTCGCTAGATTCTGCTTCCAGATAGCTATTTGGTACTAAGGAGGCAGAACTGATTTGGGGCCAGAAAACCAAAACTAAAACCGTGAGCACAAAGAATGTTTTTTGGCACTTACCTTTAGTTAACCCCATTTTTCCTCCTCCTTACGAAAATGATGTGATAATGGATAGTAGCAACATATTATCGTAATCCAAATAGCGTTCGCGTAGGTCATCATAACGAGGACTATCCTGATGATCTCGGTTATAATAACGCCACATAATATTTAGCCGATTGGGTAACTGCCAGTTCCCTTTTAGGTACCAACGCCAACCCAAGTCGTTGCTGCTATCCTGTTCTAAGCCAAGGCTTAAACCCATACCTTTAAATTTCCCATCAGCTATCCGGTACTCGGTAGCGCAATTTTGCAGGTAATTTGTGGTTCCCCGATATCGTTCTTGTTGGAGGCCCAGTTCGTATTTAAGAGGCAACAATTTACTTGCCTTGTTAAATTTGACACCTAATCGAGAGTAGTCCCGAAGTGTAATTGTTGTACCATAGCTGTTGGTTGCTATTTGACCATGAGTTAATGCCTCACCTGTAACCTTTACTCCTAAAAGTTGGCCAGATAATTGTCCAAATACCCGATTTTTCCTCACGCTGGCCTCGGTATAGAGGTCTAATTCAGCTTTCCCATTAAGTTGTCCTTCGTTTAGTTGCAGGCGTAGACCATAACCTTCTTTACCTTTGTAGCGATCAACTGGGTTCCAACCAAGAAAAGTTTTATTATCTTCCGCAAACCGAGGTAGCTTTGAACGATAAGGCGGATCAAAAGCTAAAGGAAAGTTATAGTAATGCAGTTGATAATTAAGGTTATTAACTGCATTTTGGTACGTTACAGATTTCATCAGAATGGATTTAACCCTTTCAGCTTCAGCTAACGGAGAAAAAAGTTTTTGCTCAGCTAGCTCTGCAACAAACTGACCGCCTAAAATTCCTTTCTTAATTGCTAGAGCAGAATCCTGTTCGCTGCCGCTGTCGGCTAACCCTTCCCTACGGAGAAGGATCCCCTCTATCCCTGTTTTAGCTAACAATGCACGATAGCGGAAACCCCAACCAAATTTAGGACTGTCTTCGGTAAAAATAAAGCTATCAACGAACCCGCCTAAAACTGAGATTCCTTCCACTGAACTACCGTGGCGAACCAAATAGCCCCCTTTAGCATCATCAACCAATGTTAAAATATAGGGAGAGTAATCTAGAGTTAATCGACCTAAACGATAGTCTAATGGAACTTGCCTAAATTTAGTTTTCCCCGAAATAGAGAAGGTACGAATACGAAAATTAACGCTTAGATTCCTATTTTGATCATAATAGTTGCTATAGGCATTATCCACTCCATACATTTGCACCCAAGCACGGGGTTGTTGTCCTATAGACATAGACAATGTCATTAGACTGTTATCTGTATTCTGCCAGCGTTGCTCTGGAGTATATTTTAGTTCTGTGGCAATAGTCATGGTATAATTTAATACTTCAGGATTGAAACGTAACTTTTGATACTCCTTGGCAAAAACCCAATCTTCAAAACTTGAATTGGCAAAGGCAATTTTTTGCCCTGCAAGAGTCGTCAAAGAGAGTTCGTCGAACCATACTTTGCCTCCTCTCACGCTGCTCCTGCCCCAAATTCGACAAGCAAGGGCTATCTTACGGGCCTGAGGCATTTCATTAGCATTGCTATTCACAGTGAGCAAAGTCCAGTTGGTATCTTCGGTTAGGACCTGACTCTTTTTCTCTTTAAGAAATTGTCCTTCACCATCATAAAACAGCAGTACTAGATGAGCTTGCTGGCCGCCTTTTAGTGCCGTCCGCACCCAGCCCTGAAACTGATAACCTTGTTTGCCATCAATTTTTACCTCGGGCAAGACTAAACTCATCGGCCCGGTGGCATTGGCAACGCAGACAGAACTATTCCCACCATATTTTATTGCTGTATCCATTTCCACATCAGCTTTAGCGCCTGCTTGCCAGGCCCAAAGCTCCCAATCCTGTGGTAGACGATTGCCAGCGAAAGCGAAAATACTATAGAGTAAAATTACCGCAGTGATTGCTAATAATCGTTTCCACTGCATCTGTGTCCCCCCTTCCCTTAAAAAGCTAGGTTAATTCCTACGCGAAAGATATTATCATACCCAAGATAAGTTAATCCTTCCGGATCATATAGTGTGGCCGGGTTCTCTTCTTGGTTTGGTGTTGACCAACAAGCTTCTATTTCGAAGCCATTTTCATTGAGATAATTAAAACCAAGCTGCTTAATTAATTGTTTAGTAGCTGTGCTATAGCGCAGAGGCCTATTGTGAGCAAGACCACTGAAAAGCTGAACTCCTTTTAGGGGACCATCGAAAAATACTTTCTCTAGGCGGACTCGTTGTTGAACCAAAAGCAACTCAGGATATAGCCCCTCATAACCCCAACGATAACTAAGGGTTGTGCCACTTAATTTATTCTCTTGCATTTCTCGCTTAAGTTCAAACCGAATTTGCCTCCCTTGTTGGGATAATACCATGTCCTTATTATTAAGCGCTAAATTCTGTAGTCTTCCTGAGGCACCGAAGAGATATTGGTTGCTTTTTTCTTGCCAATTCCAGGCAAACTGACCAAAAGTTCCAGCTGGATCTTTATCAGCACCAACTAATTGTCGCCGCTCTAGTTCTAATTTTAAGTTTGCTTTTTGAGCTTCAACGTTAAATTGCCATTTTAAACTATCCTGTTTCAGCTCGTCTGCTTTGATGAAACCTGGAATATGCCGCATGGCATCTAATGGGTTCCAACCGATAAATTTCCCTTCCCGATTAAATCTAGGCGTCTGATCTCGGTAAGTAGGCTCAAAATCAGGTGAAAGTTGGGAATAGGTCACTTTTGTACTAATACCAGGCAAAATAGGTGTACTGAGGGTTATTAAGGTAAAGGCACCTTTTTTTCGTTCAACTAGCTGGTTAGCAAGTTTTTCCGCTTCATTTTCGCCCCAATTGAATTCCAGTTTACCAAGAGGTGTGTTTTGGGTTACTTCAAATAAAATGGCTTTTTCACGTAACGCAATTCTATCTTCTGTTTTTTCATCAAACCTTTGCACAGTGGTAAAGGCATATTCGTTACCAGCAAAAGCTAAATTAAGTCGCGTGCCTAACCCTATGGCTGTTGGAGCTCTTTCTGCGCCTGAATTCCGATCCCAAAGGGTAAAGCCATCAACCTTAAAGGTTGAGTCAGGAAATAATGGCAACTGTAAGTCAGCGATGCCAATGCCCTTATACATGGGGTTTGTGTATTCTCCAGCGATATTCTTAAACTGATCATCCATTCGCACAATGAAGGGCGAGTAATTCACTGTCAAATCGCCAAGGCTCATTAGGGCCTGCTCACCCCCATAGTAGAGGGGGGCATTGGTGGTCAGCGTGACTCGTTTCAAAAGAAAATCGAACATGGGGAAATCGCTATTGAGAGAGCTCCAAGTAAAATCATCACCTTGCCCGCCAAAAATAGCAACTAGTTTAGCCGGAGTATTCTCCCCTTCAATGCTTGCATTAACCTTAAATAGCTTCAATGCCTCCACTTTGCCCACTTCCGGGGTATAACGTACCTGCCCTTTAAGGTTGCCGTCTACATAGACATCAAGGGCTAAGATATTGGTTTGCCAGATTATAGAAAGTAGAATGAGCAGGGATAATTTTTTCCATACTGATGCCATTTTTTTGCCTCCTCCATCAATTTATCGCCCTTTTTACAAGCAACGCTTCAGACCAAGGGCATGGGTACTTCCCAAGGCACCAAGCTCAAAACTATAATCTATTGCCCAAAGCTCACCCTTTTTCAAACCCAAGCCTAAGGTTGGAGTACCATCATTCAAACCTACCCGCAGAGCAATTCCCTTGATAATTTGCCTTTCTAAGCCAATCCGTACTTCTTTCCCGTTTACAAGTTCTAAAGCATAAATACTTTGATCATTTGCTAGGGCAATTCCAGCTTTCATTTCTATTGGAGCACTTTGCCGGGCAGCTTCAGATCCACTTAATGTTACGAGGTTATTTATCGCTACACCCCACGCCAACTTGCCTAGATTGCCCTGGAGACCAAAATTAACACTGGTGAGATTCCCCTGACCTGCCTGAGAATCTAGGCTATTATAATTGAGGGCCACTCCACCCCGCAGCCCTCTTAGTTCGCGAGCATAGGCTGCCTGCCAAGTAGTAACTTTATAGTTGAATTCTTCGCTATTGGCCAACTGAGCCATAGAAATTCCCAATCCTCCACCTAGAAGCGGTTGACTTAAGGCAAAATTATTCAGACCAAACAAACCAAAGGTATCACGGTAGGTTACGAAAGCCTCTCGCTTATCAACTGCGGCTAGACCTGCTATATTTTGATCAAGACTATTGATATCATCCACGAACGCAACAGAGGTGCCACCCATTCCACTCGCTCTCACACCAAATTCACGATGTTCAAAATCTGCAGCCAGGGCAGGCATAATAAGCAGAACAACCGCTAACCCCAACAAGATTAATTTACGCATTTTTTTACCTCCTCAATAAATTATTATTGATAAACCTGAAAGCGTCTGTTTATAACCAATGGTCTCTGAGCTTTTTGCTCTAAAAGCAATTGTCCAATATACAAGCCATTGACCAGGTTTTTACCTTGCTCATCCTTACCGTCCCAATTGATCCGATATACTTTTTGCAAATTGTTTTCTTTGGCAGTTTGCCATTGGTGGTTAACGAGGGTCCGGATTAGTTTCCCTTTGGAATCGTAGATTTTAAGTGTTACCCAACCATCATTTTGAAGCACATAGCTTAGATTTCGTTGAGGTGTTGTCTTTTGATTGTCCAGATCGAAATAGTTCACTGGGAAGGTGCTTTCAGCCAATACTCTAAATGAACTTGGAGCGGAAGTACTTATCACTCCGGATTTATAATGGGTGTGAATTCGCCAGAAATAGGTACCGGCAGCTAGGTTTACCCCTAACTTAGCCGTACTATCAGCAAGGTTAGGAAGGCGAATAGAGCCTATAAAACTAGCCTCAGCTGCATACTCTAATTCATAGAAATCCACCTTATCCTCGCAATCAATAACTGGTGCTTCCCAGCTAAAACTCAGAGGTTGGCTCACAATTAATTCCTGAGCATTTGGGCCCACTGGGGTTGCAATAACCGGGGCAAAGGCCTTTCCAGAAACAAAATGAGGCGATACATTCTGATTTCCGACTTTATCTAAGGTCACAACCTTGTAATAGTAGATTGTCTCAATAGGGATATTAGGATCAATATAGCTGTAGGTAATATCAGACGCAGCTATCACCGAGCCGATTTTTTCCATTCCCTCAAGGTCAGAAACAGGTTCAGTTGTGGACCGGTAAACATCGTAAGTTGCTGGTAGGTCATAATCCTTTTCATGAGGGGCTGGCCTTTCCCAAATAAGGGTGATAGCGCCTTTATACTTTAGATTATTGCTAGTTAATGTTTCTACCGGGTTGGCTGGCAACTCATCGGGAGTTGTCTGTTTTCCTTCAGATGCAGGAGATAAGCTACTTGTGAGCCCTCCCCTATCCGCGCAGCGAATCGCGTAAAAGTAAGTTTTTCCTGGAATAACGCCTGTATCTTCCCAAACATAATTATTGGTACCTACCTGATGCGCAAGGGTTTTAACAGGTTGACCTTTTCCAAGCTCACCTGCGTTTTCGGCACGATAAATCAAGTATTTTTCCGCGACCTCTCCATCGAAAGCAGCCTGGGGAGCTAGCCACATTACCTTTAGGACACCGCCCACTGAGTTATCTATCGTAGGAGCAGCTACTATAGTATTTGGCGGGAAAATATCGTTAGCCTTGGCTTCGGTAATTGTTGGTCGAAAACTGCTATTAATATTTCTCACTTTGTAGTATGTTAACTTAGTTAAATCTGGCTGGCTATCAATCCAGCTTGTCTCTGTTACCCGAGCTACTCTTGTAGCCGAGGTCAATGCAAAATCAGGTGTCTCACCACGGTGTATCTCATAGAATTGATTACTTACCTGAGCTGGCCAAGTTAATTGTAAACCAGGTTCCGCCTCTGTAACCTGTAGAGGTAAGTTTGTTTCTGCTTGTTGCCAATTGACATTGCTAATAGGATGGAAGGCAAAGCCATCAAGGGATATTTTCCCAATTCCGGAAATATTAAGTTGGAAAATAAAATGATCCGTGCTATTTGAAACTTTCCCTGCTGGTACTACCCCGGAAATATATTTCCAATCTGAATTATTTATGTCAAACTTTAAGTCGTATTGTCCCGAATAAATCTGCCAATCACCAGAGAAAAATAACGAGCTAAATATTAGCTCCATCGAACCTGGCGTTTCGCATTTAACCCAGCCGGAAAAGCCCCACGCCATTGCCGGCAAAACAGCCTGATCATATCCCATGTCATTGTATTGGACGATCTCTAGCGTTTCACCGATGGTATTATTAACTGATAAACCACGTTCGCCAAAGAAAGCAGCATTGGGATCACCAAATGTCACTTCAATGCCAGCTGGAGGGTCGACGAACCTTCCCCATTTTGTGATATCACCTTTTTGATCACCATAGACTGACTCGAAACTAGAATCCTTCAGCCAATTTAAAGCATCGGGGATAGGAGTACCCTGAACCATAGTGCCATACGCTGATAAAGGTTGCCCTTTAACGTTCATCGTGGGTATATCATTTGGATTATTAACCGGTGCTAAAGCAAACCAGTCGAGAAAAAAGGAAATTAAAACATTAAAATGCACTTGATGTTTACCAGGCTCTAGATATAACGGTCCATTAACTAGTATCCAATTTCCTAGTTCACCTACATATACCCGCGAAAGGGTAGCACCATCTTTAATTAAGTCCAATGCTCCTGCGTTGATAATCGTCTTACCGCTGGCAATCAACTTATAGTAACCAGCTTGCTGTACTTCTAATGTTAAACCAACTCGGCCAAATTCATGGTAGTTGAGGCCATCGCTTTCTTTGTTCACATTACCGCTGAAATTAACATCAGTTTCTGCTTCAATCCAATTTCCTGGTGTAAGTGTAGCTGCGCTTGCAAGCCCTAACCAGCTTACGCTCATAAGCACACAGATAGAAATAATGAGCATTTTCAGTTGTCTCTTCACCAATTAAACCCCCTATCAATCGTTATCTAGGAAGACCATTCTGCTCTAAGCTATTATCTAAGGTTGATTATTGGGGTTAACCATTGCCATAGAATAACCTTGGTTAACCCCAATAAGAAATTTATCTTTCTTTGAGGTGTTGATTAATTTCTTTTGTTACTTTTCTCATTGCAGTTGCCACGTCCATTTGCTTTAAGTTAACTGCTGTAATTGCATCGCTGATTATCTGGTCCATTCTGGGGTCCGATGCTATAGGAAATGATCTAGATTGCTTTAAAGCATCAATATAAACCCTGTCGCTTACAGGTGGAATCTTGGGATTAAGGAATTTGTCAGATTCCAAGACCGATTTGAGAATAGGCACGTCGTTTTCATATTTCACAATGATATTCTGTACCTCAGGACCGGAAAGAAATTTCACGTACTCCCAAGCTGCTTTTGGTTGTTTGCTATTTTTCATTACCAACCAAAAAGTCGCATTATTCAAGGATACCCTTTCTTTCTGATGCGGTAGCACCGAAATATCCCAGTCAAAATCCTTAATATCCTTCAGCATAGGAACCATGTAGTGGCCGGAAACAAAGGTAGCAACTCTGCCTGTCATGAACGCTTGATAGTCTGTCTGTTCACCACCTTCTCCTGGCCTTGGTGCAACATGATATTTTTGAGCAAGATCTATAATAAATTGGATTGCCTCTTGAGCCTCAGGTGTGTCCATAGCACATTTTGTACCTTCACTATTCAGTACATCTGCTCCATAAGCCCAGAGCACATTCCAATACCAACCAAGTCCCCAAGTTCCATATTGTTCAACCTTGTTACCATTTTTCTTCGTTAGTTTTTGACTAGCAGCAAGAAATTTCTGGTAATCCCAGTTTCCATCTGGATAAGAAACACCTGCTCCATCAAATAATTTCTTGTTATAATACATCACATCTGGATTCTGCCAAGCGGGAACACCTAAGATTTGCCCATTGTAAGAAATAGTATCCCAGAGGCTGGTAGGGATGATCTCAGATTTTTGTTTTTGATAATCAGGATCCGCTTTCATATAGGGAGACAAATCTAACAGTGCATTCTTCCTGACATAATCACCAACCTGATAAACACCTAAAACAATTACATCAGGTGCACTATTGCTAGCTAATGATGTTGTAATCTTATCAATATATGTGGCCCAGTTGGGAACATAAATTAGCTCAACGTCGATCTCAGGTTTTTTTTCTTCGAAGAGTTTTGTGGCTTCTTTCATAATCTCATCGTTAGTAGAGCCACCTGCATACATATAGGTGATTTTAGTTTTACCACTTTCCTCAATAGTGCCCTTTTTCTTGCCACAGCCTCCCAACATAAATGCAACTACGAACACCAACAAAAATAACCACAGCCAATACTTCCTGCCTTTGGAGAACATAAAAAAACCTCCTTTTAGTTTTGAAATTACCCCTTTATTTTAAACCGGTAAGAACTATTCCCTGAACAAAATAACGCTGCAGTATGAAGAAAATCATAAGCACAGGCAGCAAAACCACCACAGAAGCTGCCATGAGGAGGTTCCACTCGGCTGTAAACTGACCTTGGAATGTCTGCAAAGCAATCGCAAGGGTTCGTAGGCTTTCTGAGTTTAAATAGATCAGGGGACCAAAAAAGTCATTCCAACTGCCCATAAAGGCAAAGATCCCAACTGTAACTAAAGCAGGTTTTGCTAAAGGCATCATAATCTGAAAGAAAATTCTCAAGCTGCCACAACCATCGATCCGAGCTGCATCTTCAAGCTCCTTAGGGATAGTCAAAAAGAACTGTCGCAAAAGAAAAATTGCAAAGGTATTGGCACCTAGGAAAGAGGGGACAATTAAGGGTTTTAGGGTATCAACCCAACCTAGAGTTTTGAAGATAATAAACACGGGAATCATCGTAACCTGGCTAGGAAGCATCATCGTGCTAATCACCAGCATAAAGAGAAGCTCTCGTCCTGGGAACCTCAAGCGAGCAAAACCATAGGCCACACAGGCTGAACTTAAAAGTTGTCCCGTCACAGTGAATACCGTGATGATTAAGGTATTTTTCAAGGCCAAGGGAAAATTCATCTTCAACAAAGCCCTAGCGTAGTTGTCCCACCTTACAGGTTTTGGGATCCATTGAGGTGGAAAAACAAAAATTTGCGGTAGCTCTTTCAAGGAGCTAGAAAGCATCCAAATAAAAGGAATCATGAAACAAAGCGCTCCAAGGATCAACAAGGTATAGATTAAAGCTAATTTGCCTGTTTTCTGTTTATTAATGCTAGCTGACATATATCCACCTTCTTACAGTACGTCGTAGTGCACCCAGTGGGGTGCCAACTTAAATTGAATCAGGGTAAAGACCATCACGATAGCAAACAAAACCCAGGCCAAGGCTGAAGCATAACCCATTTTCCACCATTGGAATGCATTTTGATACAAATAAAGGACATATACCAAAGTGGCATTAGCAGGGCCACCTTGTGTCATCACATAAACCTGGGTAAATACCTGGAAAGAACCAATAATACCCATAATTAGCTGAAAAAATAAAGTTGGACTAAGCATAGGCAAGGTTATATTAATAAAACAGGACCAACTGCCAGCACCATCTAATTCCGCTGCTTCATAAAGCTGCTGGGGAATCCCTTGTAATCCTGCTAGATAAATCAGCATACCACCTCCTATGCCCCACAAACTCATGATAATTAGCGCCGGCATCGCCCAATGAGGACTAGAAAGCCACTGTAGGCTCGGTAAACCGAACCAATTTAGAATCATATTTGCGATGCCAAACTCCGGATTGAAAATCCATTTCCAAAGAAGTGCCACTGCCACACCAGAAGTTACCGATGGTAGATAAAATATGGTACGGAAAATCGGCAATCCCTTCACCTTCTGGTTCAGAAGCAAAGCTAATGAAAGCCCCCCTGCCATCCCCAAGGGAATGCTGAAAATCGCATAGTAGAAGGTATTCCACAGACTTTTCTTAAATAGGGGATCCACCAGCATTTTAGAATAATTTTGCAGGCCCACAAATTGTGGATCTGCAAAAATATCCCATTTGCTCAAACTTAAAAAAATCGAGGCAATCAAGGGCCCTAAAGTAAAAATTAGAAAACCAATAAGCCACGGCGAAATAAACAAGAATCCTTCAACTGCTTCCTTTTTACTGCCAGGTCTTTGTTTGTTTGGCTTAGAAAACTCCTTTTTCTTACCCATAATCTTGCTCCCCCCTAAAGACTACTCGCACTGTTCAATTCTCTCTCATATTGCCTTGCCGCATTACTAAGCTCCCGATCCGATGCAGGAAAGATTGCACTATTATCTAATTGGTGCTCAGAATCAGCCAAACGGAACCAACCTTCGGTAGCACACCGGGGTCCACACCTTCTAAAACTGATGGAAAGCTTATTCCACCCTTGCTGCCAATTTATACTATTAATATCCTCAGGTGCGCATCTGTGAGGCGCAGGCAATAGCGGTTCGTGATTATGGTAGGCGAGAGCTTCCTTTCCATTGACCCTCACCTCAACCGCTCCATTTATGTCCACAAGTAAATTAAGCTTTGTTGGTCCCTCAAAATAAAGATAAGTCTCAAGTACCATTTCTTCTTCGTCAATCTCACAAAGCCGTAAATTCCCATCTTCAGTTAGCCATGGTTTTTGTGCTAGCACCCGGCCACCTGAGGTGAACTTCAAATCCCAATAAACCGCTGGGATAAACGGGACCTCCACCTTTACGCTCGCGCTGGGTTTCACCTTTAGCTCACTGATGGTAATCGATTTCTTCTCGGTTGTAACAACAGGTAAACCCTGGTAATCAACGACAAAGCTTTGTGATTCATCTCTGTAGAAACCAAGGGTCGGTTGATATTTATCGGCAAGCTCCACCGCTTTGTTTCTTATCTCCTCTAAAGTAGCTGCTTCCTCTTGTCTCTCGGTAAACGATTTCGCGCCAAAATCACAGGTGAGCTTCGACAGTTCGGCTAAGGTTGCTGGCGCATCAATGCCAACTACACCATAGCCCACAATAACCTCATCCCCAATTGGTGCTGACCATTTTTCCGGAATCGCCTTAGCCCCTATAATCACACCCATAATCGCCCCTAAAGTTGCTCCTGTGCAATCAGCATCATAGCCACAATTAACAGCTGTTGTAATCGATTTCTCGAAGTCCCCACCACCACATAGCCAGCCTAAAATTACGAAGGCGATATTTTGAGGGCAATCAGTGAAATTAAAATGACCATGATGGAGCAAAATAAGCTCTCTAATCTCTTGCCAAGAAAATCCCCTATGGAACCACTCTACAGTATCTTTCACAGCTCTCGCTACTCGTGAATTCTCTGGAATTGCAGCTAGACCATAGTCAATCAATACTTCAGCTCTGCTTTCCACAAAAGCCATGCTTTCGATTGCAGCTAAAAAAACTTCACCGTAGACTCCATCGAATGCATGATCTACTATTGCGTCTTGATAGGCATATTCCATAGCCTTCAGTGGTTGTGCAGGACTGATAAAAGCCCAGATCTCAGAGCGGATAGGAGCGCCTAGACAATCGTGGAAAAAGTTATTATGGTAGCCAGAAATAGGGGGTCTTATTCCTTTTTTCAAGTTGGAGATAGCCACTCCATACTCATCAAAAGGATATGTAATATGATTTAGCCAAGCTTCCGCCAAATCATTTACATCCAAATTAAGGCTTTTGTTCTGCAATACATGAAGCCAAACTAATTGTAAATCAAGATCATCATTGGAAACACTGCCTTCGGGCACCGGATCATAAAAAGATAGGTTTAAGATTTCCTTTTTCCCTTCATAGGGAGCGCCCAAGGTCCCCCCTATGGATTTGCCAAGCCATCCGCCTAAAACTTTCTCCGCATATAATTCGCTGTGCAATGGAAAATTTCTCGCCATTTTTACTGCCATTATTCTCACTCCCTAAGTTGTAGTCATCTCTTTTACTTTCAATGTAGTCTCCCGTATTACTAAATTTGGTTCTATAGAGTAGTACTTTCCAGAGGATAATTTACCCTCAATTTGTTTGAACAGAAGCTCTGCTGCAATCTTTCCTGTCTCATATTTAGGTTGCGCTACAGTTGAGAGAGATGGTCTGGAAAGGTTCGCAAGTTCAATATCATCAAAACCTATTAGCGCAATATCATCTGGGATCCTCAGGCCTTCCTCGCGGATAGCTGCCATAGCACCTAGCGCCATAACATCATTTACACAAAAAATAGCATCAAGTTTGTTTTTCTCAATCAGCCTTTTGGCTGCCTTATAGCCACTTCCCAGTTTAAAATTTCCTTCAGAAATCATCCCCTCTGAAATTGGTTCACAATAATCTTCCATCGCCTTCTTGTAACCCAAAAATCGCTCCCTAGAGCTAATGTTTCCTTCTGGCCCTTTGATAATTGCAACTTTGTGATAACCTAATTTTAATAGGTGTTCCGTGGCCATATATGCGCCTTTCTCGTTATTTACACTGACGCAATCGATCTCAAGATCTGGATGCCAGGGACCAAGGGCCACAACAGGTAGCGAGATCCGCCTAAGCCTTCTAATCTCTTCTACCAACAGGGTGCAGGCTTCGCTAATATTTATAATTAAACCATCTACCCCCACCGCAGTAAGTCTGCGGATAGTGTCAATCTCCTTGCGTTCATCGCCATCTGTACTATGTATGATCACGCTATAGTCTTTGCGGTTAGCTACATCCTGAATCCCGCGGACAGGCGCTGGGTAGATGGGGTTTTCAATATCAGGGATTATCAACCCAATTAAATTTGTTTTTTTGGTCCGCAGGCTCCTGGCCATGGTATTGGGGGAGTAGTTTCTTTTTTTTGCTACCTTCAATACCTTTTGCGCCGTTTCATCTCGAACGTTACCTTGACGATTCAAGACTCTTGAGACTGTGGCCGGAGACACATTTGCCTCTTTGGCTATATCATAGATAGTTACCATGAAAATTTCTCCTCAACAAAAATTTACGTCCATAATATACATGATCTTGAAATCCATTTCATTGTATTTATTCTTCATCAGAAGCCTAAATCCTTCTTTATGTAAAATGATTTTTAAATATTTGTATCGTAATTCTACTTTAATATGGAAAAAATAGGGATTTACATCTCTAACTATTGAAGAACTATAGGTGAAAAAGTCCCTTTCATGATATCTATTACATGTAGTTATCCCTGTTCAAAGACTTTCATCAATAGGTAAGCTCTATTTCATGAAATCTATTTCATAAAAAGTAATTCTACAAAACTTGACCAATTCCTTCCTAGAATATAAAAATATTTAATACCTTAAGTAACTATAAAGAGATGCCTTCATCTCCACAGCAAGCTGGTGGAGTTTTAAGCTAGCTCTTCTATAACTCACTTATAAATTATCACCATCGCCCCTCGGGGTACATTATCATAGAACCAATGGGCATCCTCATCTGAAAGGCGAATACAACCGTGACTTGATGGTAGTCCTAGTTTTTTATGTTCCTCCTCAATAATCCTCCAATGGCTATCCCGGGGAATGGAATGGAACAGATAATTATCCTTGAAGCGAACCCAATATTTTGCCCCTCCATACTTTTGCGACCAAAAACTATAACCTCGATCTGAGATATAGTACACACCCAGTGGAGTTTCATGCCCTGGGGAACCACCTGAGGCGACCATGGTCCTTGTGGGTGTATTTCCTCTGTAAACTGTCACTGCATGAATCCTCTCATCCCGTAGGTTAACCTCCACCCACACCCTCCCCTGGACGCTGACGGTAGAGAAGGATAACTCTAAAACATCCCCTGGCTCTCCAAAGCGAGAGATTGCCTGGGCTTGAACCCTATGGGTTGTTCCAGGGCTGAATAAGGCGTGAGGGTGATAGATAAGTTTGTTCCCCTGAATCTTTGTCTCACCGCTATTTCCAGGCACGAAAATCCAGCCCTCTTTAAGCTGGCTGTCAAACTCAAGTACCAAATGGGAGTTGAGCATCACCTTTTTTTGACCCGCTTTTGGCTTTATCTCTACAAGGGAGGGTCTTTCTGCTGTGATAAAATCAAATTGCCCGGCCCCGTTGATCTTCAAGCCGCCCCGGCTTCTGAGCTCAGATCCAATATAGATTGTATACCTAGTTTTATTCTCCAGCCTTTGATCTGGCCGAAAAATCCATACAGACATGTCATCTTCTCGCGCAGGAAGAAAGCTTCCTTTAGCAGTGCAGCGAAGATTATCTTTTGCTGTCTGGGGCTCAATTGGGGTACTGAAGGTAATCTTAACTGGCCCGTAGGTTGGTACGTTTTTTCGCGGGGAAATCTCCACTACATTCGGTGCCACTGGCAACCGAAAGGTGAGGGCACATTTTTTGCGAAGGAGGGGAATTGCTGTTCTCACTTTCTCGCAGGAAAAATGGATCAATTCCCCCTGAGGGAAATCTGTCTGGGGGATTAGAAACTCAACAGTGCTCCTATTCCTCCAGTGAATTTTAGCTTTGAGCGGTCCACGAATTTCAGAAATTAAATTATGATTCGCTGCAAAATCCCCCCGATGCAGGGGAAGGTAGAACCTTATTCGCGCCACATAACTGCCTGCAGCATCCTGCTGTACGATCACAGCTGAAAATGTAGCAAAAAAATAGAGAACTATCGATAAAAAAATTGCTAAAAGAATAAAGGCAACCCTTCCTCTGCGCAGCATAAATATTGCCATCTCTAACCTCCAACTTTGAAACTTCAGTATAACTATTTATACTAGCGCAAAGGCTTTTCTATGCAAAAGGAGAGCGGGCTTAGCTTAAACCCGCTCTCCTAGTCTGGAAGCTATCTGGATCAAGTTATATTCCCCTCAGAGGAGTATCCGTATCTGCTGTAGCTGAAGCAGCTTATTTCTCCCCTAACATGCTCTCTAGCTTAGGAATGGATAAAACCTTACCCTCAAGCCGAGCCTCTTCTGCCCGAAAGCCCACCAGGTGACCGTAGATTGAGTCATTGATTGTTGTGCTGGAGATTGAAGGGGTTCCACCCTGCAAGAATTGGCAAAAGTCCGCAATCAGCCTCAAATCTCCACCACCATGGCCACCAAAGGCTCCATGCATATCCCCTGTCACATTCAGATCGTGGACTTCCTCTGTATATTCACATCCCGGTCTGGGATCAATTTTCCGCACTACGAACTTACTGTCTTCCAATGTCCCCTGAATCTCGCCTAAAGTACCTATTAAATGAATTGAACGAGAGGGTCTAGCAGTCCCACCTATCATATTATGAGTTATAGTACAGCCATCCTCAAATTCAATAATCACAGACTGCCGATCTACCACATCATTATCGCACCTATAGACACAGCGACCATGGGGGTTATCTGTTTTCAAGGACCTCTCTTTATCCTCCAAAGTTGGATTTTCGATATCCTCTAAGAGCTCCCACACATACATTCCCCATCTGTCAGGTTCATCTAGATAATGTTTGCGTGCTGAATACAAGCACTCCTGTTCAACCTTGCAATCCACAAGGCAGCGCTTGCCTGCGCCCTGTGGTGCCTTTTCAGGCTTAAACTGAGAAAGGCTGCCAAAGCTTGCCACCTTGCTTGGGGCGATACCGCTTTTCATCCACATAATAAGGTCCAGGTCATGGCAGCATTTGGCCATCAGCATAGAGGAGGCACAAGCTTGTTTGTTATTCCATTTTCCACGCACAAAGGAAACTGCCAGGTGGTGATAGCTTACGTGCTCTGTGGTCTGAATATTGACGATCTCACCAATTTCCCCATCTAGCACAAGCTTTCTGATGGCAGCATAGAAAGGTGCATAGCGGAGTACATGGCAGATAGCAACATGCCTGTTATATTTTTTTGCCGCTCGCACTAGCTCCCACATTTCCTCTTCATTTGTTGAAAAAGGTTTCTCTAAAAGCATATGATACCCTGCCTCAAGTAACGGAAGGCTGGTGGGAACGTGTTGTTTGTCCATAGTGCCATTAATTACAGCATCGGCTATTTTCCCTCGCAGGGCAAGTTCTTCTGCCGAGGAAAAGCAGTTTTCAGGTGGTAGATTGTATTTTTCAGCTACCATCTTTCGGCGAATGGGGTTTGGGTCTGCTACTCCCACGATTTTAAGTGCTTCGGGATGTTCTTTTGCATATGAGGCATAGGTCATAGCTCTATGGCCTGCTCCAACGATTACTGCTGTAATGGGTTCCATTTTTTATTCTCCTATCTATACATGATCTATATTGGGGATATGAACTGGCACAGGCAGAAGCTTACCAAACAGGCCAAGACTTCTGCGCTCAAAGGGTCCTCCCCAAAGGGCCCCTGCAAGCTCAGGTGCTTCCAGCTCCACGTACTTGTCTGCTACTCTGCCCTGACTAGTTGTAAACTTTGCGCTATCCCAGCTTATTGTTGCCACCTGTGTCTCACCATGCCAAGTGCAGCCTATGGCAAGCTCAAAAGCTGGCAGACCTTTAGCAACTTGGGCAAAATAAGGTGCAAGGGCCTGACACAGATCAGGCCAATTAATAATCCTAAACATACCCTGAGGAGCAGCTGTCCAGTAGTTGGCTGCCTCATAAAGACGCCTTTGGGCAGGGGTTGAGATTGTCTCCAGCTCTAATGAAGCCTTCTGTGCAAA
>DIQB01000098.1:507-907 GCA_002427165.1 Firmicutes bacterium UBA5473 | reverse complement strand
GCCTGTGGGAGAGACTACCTCCTGTAGCACTAGATCCCCAGAGTATTCCCCCCTGGAGATGAGATAACCTCCATCACCCATAAACACCCTTACCCCAGGGCGGGTAAGAAGTAGCTGGAAGAAATTGCGCTCCACCCGACAAATCAACGTGCTATGGAGCCTCTGAACCTCTGCTAGCACAGCTGGATCCTCGGGATCAACCTCTCTAACATCGGCAGGTTTTGCTCCAGCTCTCTCCAAGGATCTACGGTTAAGCTCCAGATAATACTTCTGGCCACAGGTCTCGTAACCAAAATGATTGTATCGCTGTCGATCTCCCCAGAGCACAGACAGGGGCATTTTCTTCTCTGCCATGATCTGGAGGGAACTCTCCATGAGACTGGACATATACCCCCGGCCT
>DIQB01000098.1:0-334 GCA_002427165.1 Firmicutes bacterium UBA5473 | reverse complement strand
ACCCCCGGCCTCGAGCCTTGGGATCCGCTGCCACACCACCGATGGCACCTGCAAGAATGGTGGTAGGGCCAATCACAAGCTTCAAGGGATAGGTGCCCACATGGCCCACTATTTCACCTTGGCTCTTGATAATCAACGAGCACTCTGTTGCCTGAGGCCAAAGATTAGGATAATTTCTGGGAAAAAAACCACGGCCATGGCCATAGGCTCGCTCTAAAAAGCGCTCAAGCTCCTCGCGCTCTTCTCCTTTTAGTAATCTAATCTCTTCCTGCATGGCAAAACCTCCTCATATAGCGCCAATTCTCTCAAGTAGCGCTTTGGCATTTTTATACAT
>DIQB01000071.1:14438-14570 GCA_002427165.1 Firmicutes bacterium UBA5473 | reverse complement strand
CTTTACATCCACAACCTTGCCGCCCTCACCATGAGGTACTTTCAAGGAGGTATCCCGGACCTCACGGGCTTTCTCACCAAAGATTGCACGCAAAAGGCGCTCTTCTGCTGTAAGTTCGGTTTCACCTTTGGG
>DIQB01000071.1:7520-14315 GCA_002427165.1 Firmicutes bacterium UBA5473 | reverse complement strand
TTTTCCCCGAAGATGGCGCGCAGCAGGCGCTCTTCCGCGGTCAGTTCCGTTTCGCCCTTGGGGGTAACCTTGCCCACCAGGATGTCGCCCGCGCGCACTTCGGCGCCGATGCGCACGATGCCGCGTTCGTCCAGATCCTTCAGGGCGTCGGGGCCTACGTTGGGGATATCCCGGGTAATCTCCTCTGCGCCCAGCTTTGTATCTCTGGCATCGCATTCGTATTCTTCAATGTGGATGGAAGTGAAGACATCGTCTTGCACTAACTTTTCACTAATCAGGATAGCATCCTCGTAGTTATAGCCCTCCCAGGTCATGAAGGCAACCAGCACGTTTCTGCCTAGGGCCAGTTCACCATTTTCTGTGGAGGGACCGTCTGCTAAGACATCACCTTTTTCAACCCTGTCATCTATTTTCACCACAGGCCGCTGGTTAATACAGGTACCTTGGTTAGAACGACGAAATTTGAGAAGGGTATGACGTTCCTCTTTCCCCTCATCTGTTTTAATCACAATCAAATTCGAAGTTACCTTTGCGACGGTACCGCTGCTCTCTGCAGTTACAACAGCACCAGAGTCCACAGCTGCCCTGTATTCCATACCTGTACCCACCAGTGGCGCATCTGTCCGCAGGAGGGGCACAGCCTGCCGCTGCATATTGGCACCCATCAGAGCCCTGTTGGCATCGTCATTCTCCAAAAAGGGAATCAGGGCCGTTGCCACAGAGACGATCTGCTTGGGCGACACGTCCATGAAATCAACTTCCTCAGCCGCGATCAAAAGAATCTCGTCTTTGTATCTGGCAGAGACCTGCTGGTTTATAAAAGTTCCATCATCAGCACAGGGCTCGTTGGCCTGGGCAACGACAAATTTATCCTCCCTATCTGCTGTGAGGTATTCGATCTCATCTGTAACTCTGCCAGCTACCACTTTCCTGTACGGCGTCTCAATAAAACCAAACTCGTTCACTCGCGCAAACGTGCACATGGAGCCGATGAGGCCGATATTGGGGCCCTCAGGGGTCTCAATGGGGCACATTCTGCCATAGTGGGAGTGATGTACGTCTCGCACTTCAAAACCAGCCCGCTCGCGGCTAAGGCCACCGGGGCCTAGTGCGCTAAGCCGTCTTTTGTGGGTCAGCTCAGCTAGTGGGTTGGTCTGGTCCATAAACTGGGAGAGCTGGCTGCTACCAAAGAATTCTTTAATAGATGCAACTGCAGGCCGGATATTGATCAAATTCTGGGGTGTAATGGCTTCGGCATCGGGCTGGATACTCATCCGCTCCCGCACCACCCGTTCCATCCTAGACAGCCCAATCCGGAATTGGTTCTGCAAAAGTTCCCCTACAGACTTAAGCCTGCGGTTGCCTAGGTGATCAATATCATCCACGTTTCCATAGCCACTCATCAAATTCACGAGATAATTCACAACTGCTGCCACATCTTCAGGAGTGAGGGTATGTGTCTCCAAGGAAGGTGTGCCATTGGTGATGGCCTTGATTATTTTCCCATCCTCGCCCCGAACAAAAACCTCGCCTATCTGCTCCTCTTCGATTCTGTCCATAAGCTTTTTGTCTATGAGAGAACCGGCTGAAGCCAACAGCGTGCCATCGGAAGCTTTAAGATCATGGGCTAGTTCGTGGCCTGAGACCCGATCGCGGATCATGAGCTTATTGTTGAGCTTATAGCGTCCCACATCTGCTAGATCGTAGCGTTTGGGATCGTGGAACAAGGATCCGAAGAGAGTACGAGCACCTTCGGCAGTTGGTGGCTCTCCTGGCCGCAGGCGCTTGTAAAGCTCAATTAGGGCATCTTCCTGGGATTCGTTATTATCCCGTTCCATAGTGTTGCGGATAAATTCGTTCTCCGCAAAAAGCTCCAGTAACTGGTGATCTGTGCCATAGCCCACTGCACGCAACAGCGTGGTGGCAGGGAGCTTACGGGTGCGATCCACACGCACATAAATTATTTCATTCACATCGGTCTCAAACTCTAGCCAGGCACCACGATTGGGAATGATGCTGGCTGTGAAAATTGGGCGCCCACTAGTATCCTGGGCATTAGCAAAATAGGCGCCAGGGGAGCGTACAAGCTGACTCACCACAGCGCGCTCTGCACCGTTGATAATAAAGGTGCCGGTTTTGGTCATCAGGGGAAAATCTCCCATGAAGACCTCCTGCTCCTTTACCTCCCCGGTTTCCTTGTTGATAAGACGTACCTTAACTCGCAGAGGAGCTGCATAGGTTGTATCTCGCTCTTTGCATTCCTCAACTTCATACTTGGGCTCTCCTAGAGTGTAGTCCACGAATTCCAAAGACAAATTACCGGTAAAGTCTTGGATCGGAGAGATATCGCGGAATGTCTCCCGGAGCCCCTCTTCCAGGAACCAGCGATAGGACTTGCGCTGAATTTCAACCAAATCAGGTAGATCTAAAATTTCCTCGATCCGGGAATAGCTGCGTCTTTGTCCCTTGCCGTAGTTCACATTATGGGCCATTTCCTTCTCCTCACCTCTTCACATGCTTTTAAAAAGAAAAAAGGTATGGCAAAATACAAGGCTACCTTGGGCCTTGCTCACCAAATGCCGGACAAACTTTTACTACTGAAGCGATTTATTATTTTATCATACTTGATTGTCCATGTCAACGGCTTGATGCAGTTTTTTCCATAATACCTTAAACTTTTTCCATTTTCCTGCCTAATTATTCCCTATGCCACCCCTTTCGGCGCTTGGAACTGGGAGCGATAAAGACGTTCGTATCGTCCCCCAAGCTGCAAAAGCTCCTCTTGTGTGCCTTCCTCTGCGATGGTGCCCTCTTCCATCACTACAATTCTATCGGCCCCTGCAATTGTGGAAAGGCGATGGGCAATTAGTAGCGTTGTTCTTCCTTTGGCTAATTCCATCAGCGATTCATGAATTTGCTTTTCCGTGATATTATCTAGAGCGCTTGTGGCCTCATCCAAAATTAAAAGAGGCGGATTTTTCAAAAAGACCCGTGCGATGGCGATCCGTTGTTTCTGGCCACCTGAAAGTTTTATGCCCCGCTCCCCAACATAAGTATCATAGCCATGTGGTAGGCTCTGGACGAAGTCATGCAAATGAGCCCGATTTGCTGCCATCTGCATTTCCTCTTCATCTGCCTCAGGATTGCCGTAGAGAATATTATCCCGGATGGTGCCGGCAAACAAAAATACATCCTGTTGCACAATACCAATATTGCTCCGTAGATCCCCCAGTTTGATTTCCTTGATGTTCATCCCATCTAGGAGCAGCTCTCCCTCTGTAACATCATAAAAACGAGGAATCAGTCTGGCCATGGTGGTCTTGCCGCCGCCGGAGGAACCCACAATGGCCACTGTCTCACCGGGGTTGATCTTAAGGTTCACACCAGCCAATACTTCCTCTGTGCCCTCTGTATACTGAAATCCTACCTGGCGAAATTCAATCTCTCCTCTGACCTCTCCTAAAGATAAAGCAGTTGGGGGAGCTGAAATCTCAGGCTCGCAATCCATCAGCTCCAAAAAACGCTCAAAACCGCTCATCCCTGACTGATATTGCTGGGTAAAGGCGGTGAGACGCCGGATAGGCTGGAGGAAAAAGCTGATAAAAAGAAGATAGGTTGTAAGATCAGCAAAGTCAATTTTTCCCTGGTAGACGAAGATTCCACCACCGATGAGCACTGCCACATTCAGAAGGTTTGTGAGAAAATCCAGGCCTGCAGAATACTGTGCCATCCGCTTGAACGCCAGCTCCCTGGCCTCTTTGAAACGCCAATTGGAGCGCTCAAAGCGCTCTCGCTCGTAATCCTCACGGACAAAACTCTTAGCCTCACGGATCCCGGCCAAGCTATTTTCCAAATCCGAGTTCACCTCTGCAACCTCTACTCTCTCCTTGGAAAAAGCCTGACGCATTTTTGTACGCTGGGTGATGGCAAACCAGGCAATAGGTGGTACAAACATAAAAACAATTAGTGTGAGGGTGGGGTTGATTCTGTACAAATAGATAAAAGAGCCCACCAGCATTAAGCTGGCCAAAAATAGATCCTCGGGTCCGTGGTGGGCAAGTTCCGTGACCTCCCGCAGATCATTGACGATCCTGCTCATCAGGGCGCCAACCTTGTTATCATCGAAGAACTTGCAGTCCATAAGCTGCAAATGATGAAACAGATCTTTGCGCATATGATACTCCATGCGCACGCCCACCACATGCCCCCAGTAGTCAACTGTGTATTGGAAGAAAAGCTTTAGCACATAAAGTAACACTAAAACCACGGCCATGTTGATCATAATCCCGAGCTTGAGATTAGGAATCAGATCTTTCATAAAAAGCCTAGTGGTGATAGGGAAAGCTAGATCTAAAATGGCAATGCAGCTTGCACATGCCAGATCTAGCAGAAACAATTTCCAGACATATTGGTAGTAGGAGATAAACTTTCGCAATTTCTCCATGGATCAAACCTCTCCTTCCTTTCTATACTACCAATATCTCACACAAAAAAGCAAGCCCCTGCAGGTGTTTTCAGGGGCTTTTTTTGTTTTTTAGCAAAATTTGATAAAACTGAGGCATCCTTTTAACCAAATTGAAAGGTTTGAGCTCCCAATCTGTGCAGCCATGCTCTGTGCTTCCCCAGGCTAGCAGTTCGCCCTCCTGGTTGGTGACTTCATATAAAAACTTCATCCGCACACAGGTGAGATTCGCTAGGGATGTTTTCACAGTCACCTCATCCCCGTATTTGGCTGGTCTCTTAAATTTACAATCCATGCTGGATAAGGGGAGCAGCAGTCCCTCCTCCTCTAAGGAAAGGTAGGTTCTGCCCAGCTGTCGCAAAAAATCCGTCCTGCCGATCTCAAACCAAACAGGATAATTGGAATGATGGACGATGCCCATTCTATCGGTTTCAGCATAGCGCACTGGAAAAGTGATGGTGGTGATCATCTAGAGGCCCCCTGCGTGCCAAAATAACTAGCTCTATTATAGCACGTTGTCCCGCCATGAGCAAAAAAAGCCAGCCCGTGGCAACCGGAACAAGAACAAGAATATGGACTAGGAAAAAATCATTTATCCAATCCATCAAAAAACATTTGCAAGTTCCGAGGCAGTTTGTACTCCGTTTTTTTTGCAAAGTTCGTTTTTTGTCCCCCATAAATCTCCTTGAGAATAGCATCTATGATCAACGCTTTTGGCGGCTGGGTATATTCCACTCCCTCGTAGACCCAAACCCTACAATCAACATCTTCACCACATAGATCCCCACAGTCTCGGCAGGGGGATTCTTTTACCTCCAGTTCAATATCCCTGCCGTTTATTCTAATGGTAGGGGAACTAACAAATTGATATTCTCTTGCCAGTTCCCTTGTTTTAACATTAACTTTGTTCACAATTACTTCAAAACCCGCAGCTTTTAAGACTCCAGATACTTCAGAGATTGCCTCATCTAAATTTTTTTCCGCGCCCTGGCATCTCCCACAAACGCTTAAATCAAGATATAAAAAGTCAATTATTACCTTTTTAGCGCTCTGTGGTGTGCAACAGCCGCTGCCACAGGAACAACATTCAACTAACTTATTATCCATTAGCAATCACCCCTTAAAACACTTTGTTAGCTTTAACTTTTTCAATCAAACCTGCTACCTTCTCTTCAATTAAATCCCTCACCTCTCTAAACTTTTCAATTGGTTTGCCTACAGGATCTTCTATTCCCCAATCCTCCCGAAATTTACAGGGAAGAGTAGGGCACTGTACGTTACAACCCATGGTGATCAGCAAATCAATGCTCTGCGGAAGCTCAGAGAGCAACTTCGGATACTGACCACTTAAATCTATCCCCACCTCCTCCATAACTAAGCTTGCGGTAGGATTAATTTGGGCAACCGGCTCTGTGCCTGCGCTATAGGGCTCAAGTATATCTCCACCCAGGCGTCGTGCAAAGCCCTCTGCCATCTGGCTTCTACAGGAGTTGCCAACACAGACAAAGGCCACTTTCGTTTTCATAATCGATACACCCCTATCGTTAAAATTGTAACTAACAAGCCACTAATTTGCTAACAATAATTTGGTGGTACTTAAGAGGAGATCTGAAAATGTCAGAGAATATTTAAATATAAGATCGATCTAAAACTAATTCCAACTATCTTGCATCAGCTCAGTTGGACAAGCCACTTTTAGGAAAGGGGGCATATTCGATGGTGGACTCAAAGTATGATGATGACATAAAAAAAGAGCTCAAGGAACAAAACCCCTCTAGCGAAACCGAAGTTCGCGAGAGCAGTGCTGCTTACAATCTCAATGATTTATCGGGGAGAAGTGTTCCCAGACGCAAGAAAAAGGGCGAGCGTGATTTAAATCCGGTGTCTGCTCCATCCCAATTAGCGTCAACATCTGAGGAAGGAGAGGAGAATATGCCCCAGCACTATTTTGAAAAGTATCTGGATCAAAGAATGGCTAATATAGACGAGACGTTCCTTAGCATCAAGGAGGAGTTGCGAAACAGAACGGAGAGTATCCAACACATCCTCGAACAATCCATCGCCACCATGCAAGAGCAGGAAAAACAGCGGCAACTTGAGATGCGGGATCGAGATAATCAGCGACATGCTGAGCTTTTATCTATAAATACTCGCTCAGATGAGAGATTTAGTAGCATCGATGCTAAATTCGACAATCTTAATGCTCGCATGGATGCTAGATTTGCTAGCGTAGATGCTAGATTTGATAGTCTCATAGCTCGCATGGATGCAAGGTTTGATAGCGTAGATGCTAGATTTGATAGTCTCATAGCTCGCATGGATGCTAGATTTGC
>DIQB01000071.1:0-7328 GCA_002427165.1 Firmicutes bacterium UBA5473 | reverse complement strand
AGATTTGATAGCATTGACGCTAAGTTTGACCGGCTCCAGGCTCGTCTTGATGATAGGTTCGATAACATTGATGCTAAATTTGAGCAAATTGATGATCGCAACCGCTGGATGTTAAATTTCTCCATTGGAACATTGGTGGCTTTGGTGGGAATACTGATTACGATTTTTTTCAAATAGTCACTTTATCTTTAGTCAAAAGGTACGATCACCAAGAAAGAATGCTTTTTACTTTTGGCTTCATAGATCCTCTTCCTAAAACCGTAGCAATTGGGCAATAGCATTTGGGCTGCGTTTTTTTAATTCCCCTTTAACAGACTCTTTATCTCCTCCACACTCGCAACCATGCCCACGATTTTAACCTGTTCATCTACAACTAGCGCCGGGGTCCGCATCAGGCCATAGGCTGCAATGGCCGTAACTTTCTCTATGGTAGCATCTTACTTCCATGCACTACAACCTCTCTTTCGAGTGAGTACGCCTGCGCCTACGTCTCTTCATCTATGTTGGCTTCTCATGATAGATGAACCTACTCCTTTATTGTTTGCCCGAACCAACCCCGGGTATTATTTGCGATCCGAACTAAGGTAAGCATGATAGGGACTTCTGTTAGAACACCTACCACTGTTGCAAGAGTTGCCCCTGATTTCAAGCCAAATAGAGCAATTGCAACAGCCACTGCTAGTTCGAAAAAGTTACTTGCTCCAATCAATCCTGCCGGAGCTGCAATTTCATGTGGCAGCTTCCACAGTTTAGCCCATCCGTAAGCAAGAAAGAAAATGAAAAATGTTTGTATGGTCAAGGGTACGGCAATAAGCAAAATATGAAGAGGGTTGCTTAAAATAATCTCTCCTTGAAAGGAAAAAATTATTACCAGGGTTAAGAGCAATCCCACAACTGTGACATTGTCAAATTTCTTAAGAAAAACATCCTCAAAATACCCTTGCCCTCGCTTGCGAATAATGTACTTCCTAGACAAATACCCACCCAAAAGTGGGATCACCACAAACAAAATCGTGGATAAAAATAAAGTATCATAGGGAACATGCACCTGACTTACTCCTAACAAAAATGCCACAATGGGCGTGAAGGCAAAAAGAATAATCAGGTCATTGACCGCTACCTGAACTAGGGTATATGCAGGGTTTCCCTCTGTGAGGTAGCTCCAAACAAAAACCATGGCCGTACATGGTGCAGCTCCTAACAATACCGCACCTGCCAGATAGTCTGTTGCAAGATCAGGCGGAATCCAGCTGCTGAAAACCACTTTTAAGAAAAACGATGCAATCAGGTACATAGTGAAGGGCTTAATCAACCAATTTGTGATGCAGGTCACTGTCAATCCCTTGGGCTTTTTTGTTGCCTGGATAATACTTGAAAAGTCAATCTTCAGCATCATAGGATAGATCATAAGCCAGATCAAGATAGCCACAGGTATTGACACATGGGCGTACTCAAACCTGCTGAGAGTCTTAGGAAAAGCTGGGAACAATTGCCCGATTAAGAGGCCTGCAGCAATACAAGTAGTTACCCATAACGTTAAATATCTTTCAAAGGTGCCTAGTCCCTTTGCTTTTGATTCAAGAGCACTATTCATTTCTTAGCCTCCATTTTTCAATTAACGAGCTGTATATATTAAATAAACAGCACCCAGCAGTACAAGTACTCCACAAATCTTTCTTAAGATAGCAGCCCCCTTTGCCTGCTCATTCCACTTTAGATACTGTTGTAACTGCTGGGTAGAAACTCCTGCCAGTACAATCACAAGACAATGCCCAATTCCATAAGCAAAAAGAAGCGCTAGTGCATAAAGGGATTGGCTGGCAGCTACTTTAAACGTTATTGCCAAAACCGGTGCCATAAAAGCAAATGTACATGGTCCCAAGGCAATTCCGAATATCAATCCCAATAAAAAGGCTGTGAGCAGACCTCGCTTCCTGATCTTATTTTGGCCAAAACCGCCCCAATTAAGCTCGATGATCCCCAACAAATACAAGCCGACCACAAATAATATTACTGCAACTACATAATTACCATACCTACCCACATCACCCATAATCCTGCCCAATGAGGCCGTTATTACTCCAATAATTGCTATTGAAACCAAAATGCCACCAGAAAACAACGACGAGATAGCTAATGCACGACGATTTGAAATTTGCCCTTGCTCACTTATAAAACCCACTACCAAAGGAATACTTGCCAAATGGCAGGGACTTAGGATTATGCTGAGCAAGCCCCATAAAAATGCTGCCCCCAAAGCAATAAAAGGTGAGGCATCTAAAGCCCCCACCAATTGAAGCCACAGTAGTTGCATTATTCTCCAACCCCCATTTTTGCTAAAATGGCCTCAATCTTCTCTTTACTAAAAAAACCAAGATGACGATAGATCTCCGTTCCCTGGTCGTCAAAGAAAATTTGCACGGGGATCGATGAAATCCCATATCGTGCAGCGAGTAGCTGCTCATCTCGGACATCGATGACCTCCACATTTAGCTCCTGGGAATATTCCTCCTTCAGCTGTGCTAAGATAGGTGCCATTAAATCGCACGGTCCGCAACCGGAAGCACCAAATTCTACCAGGGTTGGTTTGCCAGAGCTGCGCGCTTTATTAACAGGATTAGCAAGTGCTTTTGGATACTGCTCCTTTACCCAATTTGAATTTAACATAACCCGGGTTCTTTCGCTTATGGTGTTGAGATAGGTAGAAATGAAAGCCTGCTTCTTCTCTTGCAACACAAAATCTTTGAGATAATTTGAAACCTCCTCAAACTTGGCTTCACCGAAGATCCCAGGATTGACTTGGTAAAATTCCCGGACATCTTCTTCGCTAACAGTAACATCTTGAACCTTATATTCAAAGTATCTCTGTATAACTTGCTCGTCGGTTAAGCCATCTATATTAATTTTTCTCAATCCGGCCCAAAGCTTGGCTTCAGACAAAAGGATTTTTTGGGTAGCCATCTCTTCTAACAGAAAAAAAGAATTATCTGTCAGCTGCTTTTGCATAGCTGCAGGTGCTTTTGCGATTTCAGCCTCCAGCTCCGCGCGGGTTATGATTATAGAATCTAGAGTAAGCAGCTGGTCCTTGGGCAAGCTGCTAAGCACAGCGGAACGCAATCCTCGTTCGAACAAGCCTGGGTATTTGGTAGCCACATCACCTTGGTTAGAATTCGCCATAGTTAGTGAAAGAAAACTAATAACTAGCAAACAGGTTAACAGGGCTTTATTCCCCATTTAACTTTATTCCCCTTTCGGCAAACTTAGCTAAAATTTCCTCCTTGGGCATAAAACCTTCATGCCTGGCAAATTCCTTTCCCTTTTGATCAAAGAAAATTTGCGTAGGAATAACTTTAATCCCATACCCAGTACCAGCGTCTGGCTGTTTCCAAACATCAATAAATTCCACATCCAACTTCCCCTTATATTCCTCCTGCAACTCCTCTAAAATAGGTGCCATCATCTTGCATGGTATACAGCTGTCCGCACCCAAATCAACCAGCTTGGGAAGCTGTTTGGATTCTTCTACTCTATTTCCCTTTTTTTCAGGGGCACTTTTTTCAAGTTGCCTGTTAGATTCAGCATCAGATACCCTAACTTTTGATTCATCAGGATCAGCTTCAGATACTGTTTCCTCTACCAAAGCAGAAGTTTCTTGAGAATCTGCCTGAATTTCTGTCTCCATCTTCCCTTGTGGAAAAGTGTTTTGCTTAGTTCCTTTCAGTGCGACAATGACTATTATAATCACGATTATCGCTGTAAGGCCAAACAGCTTGCTATTTTTCTTCATGCTTCCACCCCCATCTTTTGCCAAGTATTTCCCTCAAAAACAATCAAAGAACTACGACCCGAGAAAAAACCAAAACAATTTTTCAATATATTAAATCAAGGCCATCAACATAGACCTTCACCATGCATATTAGTTTTCATCATCTTGCAGCTTTATTCTACTTCATCAAAGAGAGCGGATTCCTGTTCTGTTTTATAAAGCGACCCACCTCAGCCCATGCTCGTGCATTTAAAACTTTCTTCACACCTTGACAAATTTGGAAATTCAAGCATAATATACTTATATTCATCAATTTTTTTTGATTACTATATCAAATAATCTTTATGAAGGGAGGGCATAAACAATGGGCATTATTAATAATTATGTGAAAACACTCAATGCACTTGCAGATGAGCTGCGTCTTAAGATACTTATATATCTATTTGTCAATGGCGAAAAATGCGTCTGCGATATTGGTAGCTATTTTGCTATTGGCCAATCAAGTATTTCTTATCATCTGAAAATCCTCTCAGATGCCCAGGTCATAACTAAAAGGGAGGTTGCGGTCTGGAACTACTATTCACTAACCCCAAATAGTGCGGCTTACAATCTACTGGCCGATTTATTCAGCAACATTGATAAAAAGGAGTGGCTTGATAATGAATAACTTTGTAAGCGCTGGAAAAATGTTTTTATTCCTCATGGGAGAATTAATGCTGCTCTTTATCGGTATTAGTTTTCTAGTGGCTCTGATCCAAATCTACTTATCCAAAGAAAAAATCAAAAAGATCCTCACTACCCCGAGACGGGGGCTCAATAGTGTCCTTGGTGCCATTTTAGGCAGTGTGACCCCTTTTTGTTCCTGCTCTACAGTTCCCATTTTAGTAGGATTGTTAAAAAGCGATGCCCCCTTTTCAGGAACAATCTCTTTTCTTTTAACCTCTCCTATTCTAAACCCCGCTATCATAGCACTGTTTCTGACCTTTTTTGGAACCAAAGCAACCCTCATCTATGCTGGTTTCACTTTTGCCTTTGCTGTTATAGTTGGCCTACTTTTAGATAAACTTGGTTTCCAAAAAGAAATTAAAAATGTAACCATCAAGGGCGACTGTGGCGACGATTTCGTCTATGAGCAGCTGGGAGGTACATTTTGGGATAAAAACATAGCTGTGTTCAAACATGCATTTATTGAATCTCTATCCCTATTTAGACAGGTGCTTCCGTATTTACTCATCGGCGCCGGTATAGGTGCTTTTATCTATGAGTTCATCCCCCAGAATCTACTATCTGGTTTTGCTGGGAAATCCAAAATTATATCAGTGCCTATTGCTGCTATTGTGGGCATCCCCATGTACATTAGAACGGAAACCATGATTCCCATAGCCAGAATTCTAATTGATAAAGGAGTAGGCTACGGAACCATGATCGCCTTAATAATAGGTGGTGCAGGGGCAAGTATTCCCGAACTCTCACTTCTTGGCTCCATATTTAAAAAGAAGCTAATGATTGCCTTTGTGGTTTCTATTTTCGCAGTTGCAGTGATTACAGGCTATGTCTTTAACCTGATAATGTAGAAGGAGGTGAGACCATGAGCGAAAAGAAAGATTCTCTTCTCTCCAAGATTTTTAAACCAAAAAAGTCGTCGTGCTGTTCCATGCGAATCATAGAAGAGCAGGAGGAGCCTAAAAAAGAAGAGCCGACAGAAAACAAGAATAGTTGTTGCCAAAAGCACTAGTATTCCTGGAAAACCCGCAGCAATTTGGCCATAGCCTTCAGGCTGCGGGTTTTTTATTCTACTTTAGCAGATTCTTTATCTCCTCCACACTCGCTACCTTGCCCACGATTTTAACCTGTTCATCTACAACTAGCGCCGGGGTCCGCATCACACCGTAGGCTGCAATGTCCTTAAAATCTGTAACTTTCTCAATGGTAGCATCTACCCCCAGTTGCGCCACTGCCTCTTTGGCATGGGCCTCTAACTTTTTACAATTGGCACAGCCCGATCCTAAAACTTTAATTACCATCTCAAGTTCCCCCTTAATTTAAATAAAGATATAAGAAAATGCATTAAATGCATAGCCGATGATGATGATCCCAATTGTGACTATGGAGATGAAGATTGCAAGTAACTTTGGCTTTATAACCTTGCTTAACATGATCATTGAAGGCAGAGAAAGCGCTGTTACCCCCATCATAAAAGAGATGATTGTGCCAATACCTACCCCCTTGTTAAAAAGTGCCTCTGCAATGGGGATAGTGCCGAAAATATCGGCATAAATTGGGATCCCAACCACTGTGGCTAAAAGAACAGCTAAGGGATTATTCTCTCCGATTATTCTTTCTATAACCGACTGGGGGATCCAGTTATGAATTGCAGCGCCAATGCCGACCCCCAAGAGAATATATAACCATACTTTGTTAATAATCTCTCTAACCTGGCCTTTGGCAAAATCTACTCGCTCTTTTGAAGTTAGTTCCTCATACTCCACATCTACATTATCCACTCCCCAAACGTAGCCTTCAACATATTTTTGCATCTTTAGCTTATCGATAATTGTGCCACCGATAACCGCTAGCACCAAACCCACAATTACATAAGCTAAAGCTATCTTCAGCCCAAAGAACGACATTAATAATAAGAAAGAAGCTATATCCACCAGTGGTGACGAAATTAAAAAGGAGAAGGTTACGCCCAAAGGTAGACCAGCTGATGTAAAGCCGATAAAGATTGGAATGCTAGAGCAGCTGCAAAATGGTGTCACTGTACCCAACAGTGCCCCCAGCAGATTGCCTTTGATCCCTTTAAATCTACCTAGGATCTTTTTTGTTTTCTCTGGAGGATAAAAGCTTTGAATATATGAAATGATGAAAATCAAAACCGACAGTAGGATAAAGATTTTGATGGTATCATAGATGAAAAAGTGAATGCTTCCCCCAACCCTTTGAGTAACTTCGAGGCCAAATACCTTCTCCACAAGTAGCCCTACAAGATCCGAGAGCCACTTCATTTTCAACAGCTGGTCGCTGAGCCAGCTGAAAATCTGTGTTATAACGTTCATTCAACTCACCTATTCCTATTCTAATGTTTTTATCTTTCCCGCTCTAGAGCGCAGGGGATTTTTGGGTTTTGCGCCAAGGCTTGAATCTTCTCCCCAAATTCCTCCATTTCCCCAAAAGCTCTCAATGGTTCCCTCCAGCCTTCTGCAAACCCAGCTAGCAAGGTTTTAAGCTCTTCGGGGTTTGCCCTATAGAAGACCCATTGTCCTTTACGTGTATCTGTAACCAGGCCTGCCTCTTTGAGGATGTTCAGGTGTCTGGAAATAGCAGGCTGGCTAACATGAAAAAGTTCTTCTAACTCACAAACACAGAAACTGTTGGTGCAGAGGATCAGAAAAAGCCTTAATCTAATCTCCTGTCCAAGAGCTTCAAATACCTTCTGTAGCGTTGCTAGAGAATTCTCCACTATTGTTCCTCCTCGTTGTTCTATAGACATATAATGATATCCTTATATGATTAATAATAAGCCCACCCCTATTTTTTGTCAAGGGGGCTTACCACAAAG
>DIQB01000058.1 GCA_002427165.1 Firmicutes bacterium UBA5473 | reverse complement strand
AGCCAGAGCCACCCCGCAGGCATCTGACTCCTGTCTATCCCTTCGGTGACCGTCGTAGGCAAGATGACAAAGAGCGGGATCGCTAGCAGGCTAGGTGAACTCAGACAAACGTCGGGTTCACCTTTTTGTTTGAGAAAAGCTAGCTCTGCTTTCATTCAAAGCGCGGTTGTAGTATAATAGAGTTAAAGCTTGTGGGAGGTATATGGATGATGAAGAAAATATTGCTTTTTTTCCTAATGGTGTCTATGGCACTGATTGCTACGCCTGCAATTGCAAAGTCCTTAGTTTTAGATTATGACCAGATTCATACAATAGAGGGAGAAGTTTTTTTGCCCTTGCGGCAGGTGGCGCAATTTGCTGGCTTTATCGTCCAGTATGCAGCAGATGAAGTTACTCTCACTAAAAAGGACAATCAGCTCAGGTTCAACCGCACCGATAGCACTTTGGTGGACAATGGACACCACCTATATTTATACTCTGAGCCTAGCCTTGTAGATGGTGTTTTTTATGCACCTAAAAGTTTCTTTGAAGATCATCTGCGCCTTAATGTGAAGTTAAACCCAAAGAACGTGACGATTAGTCATCTTTCAGAAAAACAGGCTGAGCTTCTAAACCAAAGGGAGACTTATGAGAACAAATATTTTGATCTCCAGCTGCAATATCCCCGGCTCAGAGGCTTGGATCAAAAATACGAGACACAATTAAACTCGGTCATTACTGAAAAAGTTGCTACAATTAAAAAAGACGCTTTTAAAGATGAGGAAAATTTGTTGGCCAACCTTTGGAGTCCAAATGCAAAGATTGACTACTACCTAAACTATCTTGTGAAAAGAAACCACGGTGATCTGCTGAGCATAGTTTTTGAGGATTATCGTTATTTGGGTGGGGCGCATGGCCTGACTGCAAAGTTTGCTTATAATTTTAATTTGAAAACAGGTAAACAGTATTCGTTGGAGGAACTGTTTGTCCCCTGCACGGATTATGTGTCTTTGCTCAATCGGAAGATCGAAGAGCAGATTAGAGGAGATCGGCATAAATCCCAGAATTATAGTTTTGATTCCATAGCCCCGGATCAAGAGTTTTATTTCACAAATGAGGCGCTGGTAATTTGCTTTCAGTCATATGAAATTGCAGCTTATGCTGAGGGTAAGCCAGAGTTTGCCATTCCTCTCTCCCAGCTTGAGCACGTTTTAAGCCCTGAGCTGAAGGAATTGAGCGGGCGCAATGCAGTGAAAAAATAGACAGAACTGGTGTTGACAAAGGTACATCAGCTGTGCTATAATTCTTGTTGTAACAGCCCTCGGGCGCAAGCTTTCAGGAGGGGTGTCCGAGTGGTTTAAGGAGCTGGTCTTGAAAACCAGTGACTCGAAAGAGCCGTGGGTTCGAATCCCACCCCCTCCGCCATAAATTAGGAGAGGTACCCAAGTTGGCTTAAGGGGACGGTTTGCTAAACCGTTAGCAGGTTTACACCTGGCGCGGGTTCAAATCCCGCCCTCTCCGCCATCTAAAAAATCAGCCCCAAGCTTTGGGGCTTGTTTTTATTAATTCCACACTAGGAGGGCAAGCGATGGCTTGGTCTATTTTCTTGAGAACTTTTGGCTTGGTCTTTTTAGCTGAGCTGGGAGATAAGACACAATTATCAACGATGCTACTTTCTGCACAATACAAGTCCCCTTGGACTGTCTTTATAGGTGCAGCACTGGCTTTGGTTTTGAATGCTGCCTTGGGTGTAGCTTTTGGTGAAGCTATAACCAGACTCATTCCGGCCAACCTCATTCAAAAGTGTGCAGGTGCCCTGTTTATGTTACTAGGAGCATTGCTTTTTTTCGGACGAGGATAAAAAGATCCCTCAAACTATTGCAAAGACCGCACTTCTGTGGTAATATAATAACTGTCCACAATATGCGCCCGTAGCTCAGGGGATAGAGTGACTGACTACGAATCAGTAGGCCGCAGGTTCAAATCCTGCCGGGCGCACCACAACAAAACTATTGAGCTGCAACTGTTTGTGGCTCTTTTTTTATGCGTATTTACTGGCGCTGTTTTGAATATTACCCCCGTTTGATGCCCAAATTTAATTTATCTTTGTAGAGCATTTTTTTTTACAAACAACTGTAGCCGAATATAATTATTTAGCCTTTTGAAAAAAGGACTTGGGTACATGGAAGTTGACAGTGGTATGTAGTGTATTCTAGAGAAACTTGTCGAGAATTGTTCACAATTAAAACATAATTTAAGCTTATAATCTCAGATAAGGGCTTGGTGGGGAATCCAGATATTGTTATTTGAACATTTAGCTCCTCTGTTGCGTCTAATTTACGTGCCTTAATGCTAAGAACAATTTTAAATCCGTTGCGAGGTGGAATAATGAGAACCAAAATTATGCAGTTGTTTTTCTTATTGTGTTTACTCTGCGGGGCAATGGCTAGTGACCTAAACCTTCCTTTGAATGAAGCAAAAAGGTTAGCATTGGAGCAAAATGAAGCTTTGCAAACCGCAAAAAATCAATATTTGGCTAATTTAGCCCGAATAAAACAAAGTGAGGCTAAACTAGAACCTCAAATTGGGATGGACCTGAAGCCTAGTACTAACATAGGCGATAATGTCTCCCTGCGAACACAGATTAGTTTCAGTTTCAGTCAACCCAATCCAAGTTCACCTGAGCTGGTAGCGAATTTGAAGACCAATCAGCTAGAGCTCCAAATAGCGAATCGTTCCCTGAAGGAAGCCCAGCGTCAGCTTCTGTGGCAAGTTGAAACTGCTTATTTTAATTTGCTGAAAGCCGAGCAGCTATTGGTAGCAAGTACTGAAGGGGTCAGAAGAGCAGAGTCACAGCTGAAGACAGCAGAACTACAAGAAGAGGTTGGAACAGGCACGCGCCTGGATGTCATGCGAATGCAATTAGCTTTATCTAGGAGTAAGCAGGGTCAGTTGGAGGCCCAAAACAATGTGAGAAAAGTTAGCTCCCAGTTGGCACTTTTGCTGGGGCTGCCAGCAGAAACCAGATTTGTGCCAAGCAAACCTGAAGCAAAAGTGGAAATTCCTCCCTTAGAAGAAGCTTTTGCCTTACTTGCTAACCGCAGTGAAGTCATGGATCTTCAAGCTGCAGTGCAAAAGGCAGAGCTAGCTGTGGAACAGGCCCAAAGGCAAAGTGAAATGAAGCTCTCTTTGGTGAGCAATTATAACAAGGGATGGGGAGATCTTTCCTTAGGTGTTGACAAATACTCCTTCAGCGGTAATCTGGCTCTGCAAAACCGTCAGTCGCAATCCCCAGGTTGGGATATAGGAGTGCAAGCTAGCTGGAAGCTAGCAGATGGAGGAGGTACAGCAGCAGCCGTAGAGGAAGCTGAATTGCTATTAGCCAGCCACAGAGGTCAGCTTAAAAGTAAGAACAGTGATCTTGAGCAGGAGCTTTGCAGCTTCTATTGGGATCTGGAGGCGGCTGAAGCCAAATTAAAAACTTCGGCAATTAACTTGAACACTACTAAAGAAGCCTGGGACGTAGCTAAGTTAAAATTTGATCATGATGCTGGCAGCGCCAGTGAATTGTTAGATGTTGAAGTGTCTTTGGTAGAAGCCCAAACAGAATACATTAACGCCTCTTTCGATTACTTAAGTAAACAGCGACAACTACTTTATAATCTTTGTCTAGAGGGGGAAGTATAATGAGCAAAAAATGGCTCCGTAACCGTTGGTTATGGATTGGGGTGGCAGCATTAGTCGCAATCGGTCTGTGGTTGTTTCTCCGACCAAATAAAAAGACACAAGCCGAGCAATTCACGCGCTCAATACGCCCCCAGCGGGGTACCATTACCGAGACAATCAATGTTTCGGGAGTAGTCTCCCACGGTACACAGGTTGAGATTTATCCTCAAGTCAATGGCGCCATTGTTGATCTTTATGTGGAAAAAGGCGATTCTATAAAGAAGGGACAAATTATTGCGAGATTAGACACCAAAGATCTACTGCGGACTAAACAGCGGGCCGCCTCTGATCTACAGCTAGCAAGATCTCAGCTCTCTCAGGCAGAGACTAACTTGTCACTACAGGCTAAGGAAAGCACAATTATCGAACAGCAGGCCAAAACTAATCTTGCCAACGCCGAGGCTACTCTTGCTCGCCTCAAGGCAGGTTCCAAACCCCAGGAGATTGCTCAAGCTGAGGCTTCACTACGACAGGTGAAGCTTAATTTAGATAACGCACGCCAGGAAGAGGCACGGCAAAAGCTTCTCCACGAAAACGGGGCCATTAGCCGGCAGCAATACGAAACAGCTCAAAAACAAGTGCGTATGTATCAGGAGGATGTTTATACAGCGGAACAACGATTATCCCTTTTGCAGCAGGATCCAGATCCGGCAGAGCTCCGCGCGGCACAGGCCCAGGTAGATCAAGCCAGATCAGTCCTCAGGGGCCAAACTTCCATCGAGCAGCGCAAGCTTAGAGAGGAAGCAGTAAAGACTGCCCGTGTATCTGTAGCGCAAGCCCAGATCTCCTATGAGAAGGCTGTAGAGGAGCTTGCCTCAGCTGTGGTTCGCAGTCCCATAGATGGCGTTGTTTTAGATGTGCCAGTTAAAAAGGGAAGTTTAGCTTCCTCTAATGCTGTCTCGGCAAATACCCTCCTTGCAACAATTGCTGACCTGACCATGCCTAAGGTTGAGATCTTTGTCAACGAGGCAGATATTGCAAAGCTAACAGTGGGACAGACTGCCCAAATTAAAGTTGATGCCCTATCCCAGGCTTGGGAGGGGGAAGTTTATCGGATCGATCCTAGGGCTACAGAGAGCAGCAATGTAGTTACTTTTGCCGTGGATGTTGTTTTTCGGGATCCCCCTCATAACTTGAAAGCTGGTCTTACTGCAGATGTTGATCTTGTTGTTTCCCAAAAAGAGAATGTCCTTTGGTTACCGAGCTATGCAATCCGTTCCCAAGGGCAGCAAGCTATGATTATGGTTAAAAAGGGCGAGAATGTTGTTCGCAAAACAGTAAGAACTGGGATCAGCGATGGAAGCCGGACAGAAATAATCTCAGGTTTAACTGGAAAAGAAGAGGTTCTAATGGGAAGCTTTGGCGGGGAGAATACAGGAAGTAGTAACCGTGAAAACAGAGATAGCAGCAGCCAAGGTGGCAACCGTCAAAATAGCATGCCATTTGGCAGCCCACCTGCTCGTATTCGCGTAAGGTAGGAGGGAGCGTATGTTAATCGTATTGCAGAAAGTTGCAAAGGTTTATGAGGTTGGTTCGGAGAAGGTTTATGCCTTGCGCGGAATTGATATTGCCATCAAGCAGGGGGAGTTTGTGGCCATCATGGGTCCGTCGGGCTCAGGTAAATCAACTTGTATGAACATTCTTGGCTGTCTTGATCGTCCTTCCAGCGGGGAGTACATTTTAAATGGACGCGAAGTGAGTGCTCTCAGTGATAATCAACTTGCCATGGTTCGCAATCGAGAGATTGGTTTTGTTTTTCAAAACTTCAATCTCCTCCCCCGGAGCAGTGCCTTGGAAAACGTTGAACTCCCACTCTTCTATCGAGGCATGTCCAGTAGTAAGCGGCGAGAAAAAGCAGAAGCAGCTTTACAACTGGTAGGCCTAAAAGATCGAATGGCCCATTATCCCAATGAGATGAGCGGGGGACAGCGGCAGCGGGTGGCTATCGCTAGGGCCCTGGTTGGTGATCCATCTCTGATTCTGGCAGATGAGCCCACAGGTAATTTAGACAGCAAAACTGGAGTGGAAATCATGAATATCTTCAAAGAATTGCATAACAGTGGACATACAATCCTGATGGTAACCCACGATCACACAATCGCCAAATATGCCCAACGGGTAATCAACTTTATTGACGGGCAGATTCAAAGTGAGGCGAGTTAGATGAGCTTATGGGAAGTTTTTCGCGTGGCTCTAGGGGCCCTTAGCTCCAATAAACTACGTTCCTTTCTCACAACACTGGGGATTATCATTGGAGTTGGTGCAGTAATTGTCATGGTTTCCATAGGACAGGGAGCAAATCAGCAGATTGTGAGCAGAATCTCAGCGATGGGTGCTAATTTGCTAATTATTTCTCCTGGGCGAGTTGCTAGCAGAACAGGGGGCGGCTGGGGTGCTCGTGGTTCAGGAAACATTTTGACCAATAAGGAAGTTGAATATCTCCAAAGAGGCGCCACTACCTTGAAAGCTGTAGCACCAGAACTGTCCCAATCTGGGATGCTAAACTTTAAGGGTGCCAATACCTCCACCCGGGTGATTGGGATCACAGGAGAATATTTCCCTATTCGGGAATATAATCTTGCCTATGGTCGTTCCTTCAACAAGCAAGAAGAGGATACAGCAAGTGCTGTGGCTGTGATCGGTGAAACTGTGGTCACGGATCTCTTCGCTGGTGTCAATCCCCTTGGCCAAGAATTTAAGATTAATGGGACGAGGTTTCAGGTGATTGGAGTGTTGGAGCCTAAAGGGACAGGGATGGGGGACAATACAGACCAAGTATATGTTCCTTTGAAAACAGCGCAAAAGCGGCTTTTTGGTTCCCAATATGTAAGCACAATCTATGCTCAGGCTAGGGACGAGCAGATTATCCCCCGAGCTGTAGAGGAGCTATCAGCCTTGCTTTTGCAGCGGCTTGGCGATGCTGAAAAGTTCAATATCCGCAATCAACAAGAGATTCTCGATACTGTCTCCCAAACCACAGCTACCTTCACTTTTTTGCTTGGGGGAGTGGCAAGTATAGCTCTTTTGGTAGGTGGGATTGGGATTATGAATATTATGCTTGTTTCAGTTACAGAGCGAACCCGAGAGATTGGTATCCGCAAAGCATTGGGTGCTACGCAACAAGATATCTTGCGGCAGTTTCTAATTGAGTCCCTTCTTCTTAGCTTCCTAGGAGGGATTGTGGGGGTTATACTTGGATTGGTAGGTTCTGGCCTCGTTGCGAAGCTTGGCGGTTGGTCTACTGTAATCTCCCTCAATGCAATTCTCCTCGCGTTCACTTTCGCAGCAGGTGTGGGCATGTTTTTCGGAATCTATCCCGCACGTAAGGCAGCGAGTCTGGACCCTATAGATGCCCTACGTTATGAATAGCTTAAATAAGCAAGGC
>DIQB01000074.1 GCA_002427165.1 Firmicutes bacterium UBA5473 | reverse complement strand
TTTAAGAATATTGCATTAGGGTAAAGGAAGGGAAGTGGAGTATAATAAAGCCCAAGGCACTGGCCATGGGCTTTATCTTACCTCAGAACGTTCCTTCTTCAGTTCTTCTTACTTTTCCTTATTCGAGGAAGTAGTCGGCTCAAAGGCTTGTCCTCCCGAGAGAGGAGCCTAATTAGCCGCCCTGCACCATAGTAAGCATCAGCATAACCGTAATATTCATCAGCAAAGAAGAATTGGTCCCCTCTATCGCCTCCAAAGATGGCGCCTGTCTTCGCTGCTCTGAAGGGCTGAGGGCCACCGAAGAGAAAACTTGCTGTGCCACCGAGCCTTTCAATCTCCCCGGTGATGGACCCGGGACAGTCATCGGGAACTGCAATCTCCGCTTTGGGATGTTCGGCCAGCAACTCTCGCAAAAAAAGAAGCATTAGTTTCTCTGTAGGAACAACTTTTCCCTTCTCATCTACAACTAAAAGCCTCTCACCGCGGATAGGGAAAAAGAATCCCACTTGAGCTTTCTCCCTTTTCACAACATCACCTAGGATTTTCAGCCGCTCATCTTCCTCAAAGGCAGGTTCGGTCTCAGTCTGATAGTCATCACTAGCCAGCGACACCACCTGGCAGCCTAGAGAAGTGAATAAATAGGTGACAAAAAAAGCATCAGGCCGGTGAGCGCAATCAACTACTATTTTGAGATCCTTGGCAAACTTCAGCTTCTGGCGCAGCATTCGCATATAGGGAACCATCACGCTCCCTTTGCGAATCCGGCCCGGATCCTTCAGGGACCAGAGGGTTCTTTGCTTGGCGAGTTTAGCTAGCAGTTGAAGCTCATGTCCAAACACAACCTGTCCGTCGGAGACAATTGTCAGGCTAATGGTGCCGTCGGAATTTGACTCCACCAAGATCCCGTTTCCATACTCTAGATCATGGGGTGCGTAGAAAAAGAGGGGAGTAGGAATTTGACCTAAATCCACCATCAGGACCCCAGCTTGCAATAACTCTTCCACTAAAAGATCGTGGATTGATTCTGCCTCTAAACTTTGGCCGGATGCCACAATCAACTCTTCTTCGGGGAATATTTTTTCGAAAAATTGAGCCAATGCTCTGCCCAGTGTCTTAGTTTTAGTTGCTGTAAAGTCTTTTTTCAGAGAACCACGGATCTCATGTTCTTTGAAAATATGGGGGCTAACTTTAACCACGGAATCACCTCTTTTTTCTTCAGAGGTACCGGAGGGCTTATGGATCTCTTCGCGATTGAGGCTCGGGGTTCCTCTTAAGTAAACTTGTTTTTTTTAGAAAAAGTTTTCCTCTCACGCTAAAGCCCCGGAAAGTAGATCCTTTCCGGGGCCTTGAGTAAGTTTAGATTATCAACTATAGCTCCACCTGGCCGATGGCAGGATACCGAGACAGTGCCTGGCTTAGCTCTCCTTTGATCCGCTCCAGGCCCTCTGGGGTCTTGGACTCGCAGCGCACCACAAGTTTCGGACTGGTATTTGAGGCACGCACCAGTCCCCAGCCATCTGGGAACAGTACTCGGGCTCCATCCACATCGATCACATCATATTTTCCTTTAAAATAGGTTGTGATTTGGTCTACTACCTGAAACTTATCTCGATCTGCACACTCCACTCGCAGTTCTGGAGTGGCATGATATTTAGGTACATCACTGAGCAATTTGCTCAGGGGCTGATCTTGCTGGGAGATAAGGCGCAGGAGCCTTGCTGCAGCATAGAGGGCATCGTCGTATCCATAGTATTCATCAGCAAAGAACATATGTCCACTCATCTCACCTGTGAAGATAGCATCAATCTCACGCATCTTCGCTTTGATTAGAGAGTGCCCTGTACGGTAGAAGAAAGGTTTGCCGCCAAGACGCTCTATCTCCTCGGGCAGTGCCTGGGAACATTTCACCTCAACTATGGCCTGGGCCCCGGGATATTTTGGCAACAGCTCTCGCCAAAAGAGGATCATCATCTGATCCCCCCACATAATCTGCCCTTGGTCATCCACAGCACCAATTCTATCGCCATCGCCATCGAAGGCAATTCCCAAATCCGCTCGCTCTCGCTTTACCACCTCAATTAGATCAACAAGGTTTTCAGGGTCCACAGGATCAGGATGATGATTGGGGAAGCTAGGGTCAGAATCGCAATAGAGAGGAATCACATCACAGCCCAAAGCGGTGAACAATTCTTCAGCAAAAAGGGAGGCAGTACCATTACCGCAGTCCACAACAACACGCAGTGGCCGCGCTAAGGTGATTTTCTCTTTCAGCATCTCGAGGTAGGGAGCGATTATATCAAAAAAGCGCACGCTTCCGCCTAGTTTTCGCACAGGCTCCTTGCCTGCCAGGGACTGGGCCAGATCCGCGAGTTTTTGAATCTCTTCGCCATAGATGGTGCCAGCGCCCGAGAGAATTTTCAACCCATTGAATTCTCCGGGGTTATGGCTGGCGGTGATCATAGCTCCAGCTGTGGAGCCAAGTATGTGGGGAGCGAAATAGAAGATAGGGGAGATCACCTCACCCAGATCCACAACCTTCCTTCCTGCTGCCACAAGCTCCTCTACCAGAAGATCACGAAACAGTGGGGAGGAGGCACGATTATCACGACCAATAATAATTTCTTGATCTAGAGGCAGATCGCGAAAATATTCTACCAAGGCTCGGCCCAGGAGCCTCATCACATCTGGCGTTAAATCCGTCTCCACAATGCCACGAAGATCATACTCTCTGAAAATCTCTCGACTGATTGTTGTCACAAAACCACCTCACAATTTATGATACCTGTTAACCACAGGCCAAATGTTCATCTCCTATTATTTCGCTATTCTCCCAGGATTATCCTCTATAAAGATTGTCCGTTTATTTAGACGATCTTTAGAATTAAAGTTGTGATCAAGATCACAGTGCTCCAAAAGTCTTTACTATATGTTATGATAGGAAGAGGAGGCGGAAAATTTGAGACAAGTAATAATAGCATGGATCCTGCTTTTGGCCACTTTCACTGCCCAGGCCAACTTCAATGTCACAATTTCAGGTGGCTATGATAGTAATCCTCAGGAACTTGAAGTAGCGCAAGCTTCACCTTACCTCGATCTTAGTGCATCGATCAGACATAGCTTTGGTTCTTGGCAGAATTCTTTCAAAAAGGTGCAAGTATACTTAAACACGGCTCTCTACAGTGAGATTCCCGATCATAACAGTAGCTATGGAAGCTTTCGCTTTGAGCGGAGGCCTGCCCGAGACTACAGGCAAAAGCTGACAGTTGGTGCCTCTTTTGCGCAAAATAATTATTTGTCTTGGGGAGATACAAGTCCCTATTACGACAGCGCCGCTGTCAACTGCAGCTGGGAGAAAATAATCCCTCCCTTCACACCTACCTTTGGGATTAGCCACTCAAAGTATACATATAAAGAGCCTTTCGCAAGTCTCAATCAAGCGATAACTCGGCCCTTCATAGGACTGACTTATGCAAAGAAACCATGGAATTTATATCTAGAGTATAATTTGGGGAAAGTTAGCTATCCAGATAGTTCCATCTCCAAACCCAGTCTGACAGTAAAGCTCACAGAAAATAAGTCTGCGGCTGGTTGGCAACTGGCAGGAAGAAAAAATATTGATGGCAACGAACTGTGGGGTAATCTGTGGCGGGAGGTAGGGGAGATCCATCTTGACTTGGCTCTAGGCCAGCAAAGCCGCAGGGGAAATTCTACAGGTTATCAATATGATTCCCTGTGGGGAGAGACCAGCCTCTGGTTGCCTGTGTGGCGCGGGTGGCTGACAGGGGATTTGTCCCTCACCAGCATTACATATCTGGCAACCCCATCCTGGGAACGAGAAGGGGTGATAGGCGTAGGTTACCAGAGAACAGTAGCGAACTATCTTGCAAAATTAAGCTTCAGCTATAGCTATCGCCGCGGAGCTGGAGCGGATGCCGCGCCTGGGAGCTCAGGGTCCCGGCTGGAGCTGAGTATCAGGAGGTAGGGACAGCAAAAGAAGTAGTATCGCTCAGAGAGAAAAAGGCCCACCTGATGGTGGGCCTTTCTGCATTTCTATTCGGTTTGTGCTAAGCGCTTGTAGGTTGCAAGGCGCTGTTTTGCATCCATCTCTGCTCGCTTATAGAGCTCATCTGCAGTATCTGGGAACTGCTTTTTGAGGCTAGTGTAGCGAACCTGGCCCATTAAGAACTCCTGGAAGTCCCCTGTGGGCTCCTTGGAATCTAGGCTAAAGGGATTCTTGCCTTCAAGTGCCAGGTCTGGGTTGTACCTATAAAGTGGCCAGTAGCCTGAATCCACAGCTCGTTTTGCTTCAGCTAGGCTCCGTCCCATATTGATCCCGTGGTTGATGCAAGGGGCGTAAGCGATGATGAGGGATGGTCCCTTGTAAGCTTCAGCCTCGCTCATTACCTTCACCACATGGTTGGGGTTAGCACCCATGGAGACAGTTGCCACATAGGCATAACCATAGGACATGGCCATCAGGCCCAGATCCTTCTTCCGTGTCTGCTTGCCTGCAGCTGCAAATTTCGCAACAGCAGCAGTTGGTGTAGATTTGGAAGACTGACCACCAGTGTTGGAATAGACCTCAGTATCCAGAACCAAGATATTTACATCGGCACCTGTTGCCAGCACGTGATCGAGGCCACCAAAGCCGATATCATAGGCCCAGCCATCGCCACCGATGATCCAGACGGATTTCTTAGTTAGCTGATCTGCAAAGGCAATTGCCTTGTCCAGCAGTTCCTTACCCTGACCGGAAGCTTGCTCCCGAGGCAAGAGGGCTTTGATCTTATCGCCCCAGATGCGAGAGCCTTCTGCTTCTTCCTTGTTCTCTAGCCACTGGTCGATTGCCTCTTTCAGAGAATCTGATACAGCCTCTGCTTTTAAGCCGGCGAGAATGTCAGCCAGTTGGCTGCGTCGTTCTTCAACTCCCATGGCAATACCGAAGCCGAACTCAGCATTATCCTCAAAGAGGGAGTTGGCCCAAGCGGGTCCATGGCCCTTGGTGTTTGTGGTGTAGGGACAGGTTGGTGCACTGCCGCCCCAGATAGAGGAGCAACCTGTAGCATTGGCGATGATCATCCGATCTCCAAAGAGTTGCGTAGCAAGTTTCACATAAGCTGTCTCGCCGCAGCCTGCGCATGCGCCAGAGAACTCAAGGAGAGGTTCGCGGAATTGGCTACCTTTGATGGTGTTGGCTTTAAACTCCACATCAACCTTTGGCAATGAAGCTGCAAAGCGCTCGTTGGCAACCTCTTCCTCACGAAGATCCTCAAGTGGCTTCATGATTAAAGCCTTGGTCTTGGCGGGGCAGATGTCGGCGCAGTTGCCACAGCCTGTGCAGTCCAGAGGTGCAACCTGCATTCTGTACTGGAGGCCAGCGGCTTCCTTGCCCAGGGCTTTTTTATGGGTAAAGCTCTCGGGAGCATTTTCAAGATCCTCAGGCTTAACTAAGATGGGCCGGATTGCTGCATGAGGGCAAACCAGAGCACACTGGTTGCACTGAATGCAGTTGTCAACCTGCCACTGGGGGATTTCGATGGCAATGCCGCGCTTTTCGAACTTGGTGGTGCCTGTGGGCACAACGCCATCAGCTGAAATAGCGCTCACTGGCAGCTCGTCACCCTTCAGGGACAAGACAGGCTCTACAACGTCCCGTACATAGGCTGGCACTTCGCCACTTGCTGTTGCTGCGTCTTGAGCCTGGGCCCAAGCGGCTG
>DIQB01000055.1:6333-7397 GCA_002427165.1 Firmicutes bacterium UBA5473 | reverse complement strand
AAAGACCTTGAATTCGTCGATGAGGAACTAGCTTACGTTACGCCGGCAAAATTATTGGGGATGACCTTAATTGATCTGCTAGCAGATGAGGCGAAAGGAGCTCTCGCTTGCAAAGCAAGCTTCACCCCCCGCTATAGCCGGGAGACTTACCTCAAAGCTTGGGAGGAAATAGTGGAAGGGAAATAAGCTGTTTTTTGCCACTACCATTTTTTTGAGGTTATAGATAGAAGAGAGGGGAAAGGTATGCTAATCAAAAACGGTAAAATATATACCATGGCAGGGATGATTTATGAAAACGGTTCTCTTTTAATCGAGAATGGCAAGATCAAACAAATTGGAGAGAATGTAGAGGCTCCCTGTGGGGTTGAGGTCATCGATGCTGAGGGAGGCTGGATTTTGCCAGGGTTTGTGGATGCACACAGCCATCTTGGAACTCATGAGGCAAATATGGGCTTCGAGGGCAATGATACAAACGAGGCTACAGAGCCAATTACGCCCCAGCTGCGGGCCATCGATGGGATCAATCCACAAGATGCGGCTTTTAAAGAAGCAGCTCGAGGCGGCATCACTACAACTATCGTCTCTCCTGGCAGTGCCAATGTAGTTGGCGGGCAATGTGCTGCTATTAAAACCTATGGCAGAAATGTAGATGAGATGGTAATTCGGGAGCCTCTAGCCATCAAAATCGCCTTTGGCGAGAACCCCAAGCGGGTTTACAAAGAAATGGAGAAGATGCCCTCGACCCGCATGGCAATCGCAGCTCTTCTGCGGCAGACCTTCTATGATGCACAAAATTACCAAGGGCAAAAGGCAAAAGCAGTAAAGGACGGAAAGCCTTTTGCTATCGACCTGAAACTGGAGGCCCTCTTGCCTGTTTTAGAGGGAAAGCTCCCTCTTAAAGCTCATGCTCACAGAGCAGATGATATCCTGACGGCAATTCGGATTGCTAAAGAATTCAACCTACCGCTGATCTTAAATCATTGTACAGAAGGGCATCTGATTGCAGACTACATTCGGGAATCAGGTTTTCCGGCGATTGTGGGGCCCACCATGAGTGCCAATTC
>DIQB01000055.1:0-6118 GCA_002427165.1 Firmicutes bacterium UBA5473 | reverse complement strand
CTGGCGTGAAGGTGGCGATCACAACTGATCATCCAGTAGTGCAAATACAATATCTTCCTCTTTGCGCAGGACTGGCAGTCCGGGAGGGCCTAGGCCTTGAGGATGCCCTGCGGGCTATTACCATCAATGCTGCACAGATTATCGGTGTAGCAGATAGAGTGGGAAGCCTTGAGGTAGGAAAAGATGCAGACATTGCAATTTTCGATGGTAATCCTCTCCAGACCCTCACCCAGACGCTTTTTACCATCATCGGTGGCGAGGTTGTTTACCAAAGGAGAGTGTAAAAAGAAATGTGGGATCTGTTGATTACAGGTGCTAATCTGTGCGATCCGGCAAATGGGATCGAAGCTAGATCTGACCTGGCAATAGAAGCAGGTAAGATTGTGAAAGTAGCCCCCGATTTAGATCAAAGCCAAGCGAAAAAAGTAATTGCCTTGCCAGGCAAGGTAATTGTACCGGGGCTAATTGATGTTCATGTGCATCTTTCTACTCATACTGAACTAGGTTTCGAGATGGTGGCCAAAGCCGGCATCGTCACGGTAATTGACTTTGCCGGGGATGGAAAAACCTTGAAAGCAGCCCTGGCAAATGGAGAGGGGCGAGGTTTGAATCTGGGGTTTTTAAAACCTGCAGTTCCTCAAAGTACCATCTCCACTGTTGATCCTCCAGAGGAGGAACTTGAGACTTTTGTGGAAGAAACGCAAAGGGAGGGTGCTCTGGGAATCAAAATGCTGGGTGGTCACCATCCCATCTCGCCTGCTACTGTGAAGGCGCTAATTAAAATTGCAGCAAGAGACAAAGTCTTTATCGCATCCCATGTAGGTACCACCAACTACGGCTCAAACATAGAAGGCCTAAAAGAGACAATCGAACTTGCTGCAGGAAATCCTCTCTATATTGCACACCTTCAGTCCTATTGCCGGGGACAAACCGGCAAAGATCCGTCCCTTGAAGCTATCGAAGCATTAGAACTTATTAAGTCTCATTCAAACCTGATAGCTGAATCTTATCTTTCCCCTTTCAATGGCACATCAGGTCGCTGTGAGGAGGGGATTCCCAAAAGCCATGTCACAAGAACCTGTCTTAAGTTTGGCGGTTTTCCTGAGACTGAGGAGGGGATTCGCCAAGCCATCAGGGCAGGTTATGCTCATGTGAATATGCCGTCGGGCGGCGAACTAATTAAAGCCACAGGAGAGAAGGCTCAAATATACTGGGAAAGGCAAAAGACAAACACTCGACTTAGCTTTCCTGTGAACTCGGCAGCAGCAGCTGTGAAGATAGCCACAGCAAAAAACAATGGAGAGTTTATCGCTAAAGTCCTCTCAACAGATGGCGGCACCATCCCGAGAAACACCCTTGTTGAAGATGGTCTTGCCTTGGTTAGGCTTGGTGCTCTCAAGCTTGCAGAGTTTGTAATGAAGGCTGCACTAAACCCTGCCAAGATCTTCGGTTTCAAAACCAAGGGACACCTGGGAGTCGGTGCTGATGCAGATTTGACTGTTTTGGACTTGGCTCGGGGCAAAGCCTACTTGAGCATGTCCCAAGGAGAGTTGATTATGCTCGATGGTGTTGTGGTGGGTAGAGGCGGCAAGTTTTTAGGGGGGTGACCAGAGAATGAAGGTTGTAGGCATTATCGGTGGGATGGGTCCCCAGGCTACTGTTGATTTATTTCAAAAGATTATCGACGCTACACCGGCTTGTGAGGATCAAGAGCACCTGAAGCTCATCATCTACAATGACCCTACAATCCCAGATCGCACAAGGGCAATTTTGGGGATGGGCATCTCGCCATTGCCAAAGCTCCTTAGTGCAGCCCGAGGGTTAATTGAGATCGGAGCAGAAATTTTGGCGATCCCCTGCAATACTGCCCACTACTTCGTCCCTGCCCTCCAGAGGAGCCTACCTGTTCCCTTTATCCATATGCTCTCTGAGGTAGCCCGCTATATCCGGCAGGAATACAGCAACATAGATAAAGTGGGGTTATTGGCTACAGATGGCACCATCTCAGCCGGAGTATATAAGAGAGCCTTGGAGGAGAGGGGGCTTTCTGTAGTCAATCCTGATTCTGGAAATCAAAAGAAGGTAATGGATGTTATCTATGGGGAAGGTGGAGTTAAAGCAGGAGTGGTTGCCAGCTGGCAGAGGGATGTGTTTTTGGAGGTAATAGAGGGACTCCGGGCCCAGGGAGCCGGGGCTGTGATCGCAGGCTGCACAGAGCTTTCGAGTCTATTCGATCGTTACCCGTGCCAGGCGAGCATTCCCATTGTCTCATCCAACGACATTTTGGCCCAGGCCATAGTGCGGGAGGCCACAGCTTCTGTTTTTAGAGAGGAATCAGGCTAACAGTTGTAAAGTCAGGGGCGGAGTTGTTTTGCCTCGTGCGCGTGGAGGTGCAAAAAATGGGTAACGGTGGGGGGGACCCTGGCCGTCGGCTTAACAAACTGAGGGAAGTGCGGAAGATCCGCGTCCATTTTATGTGGTTGTATGCATTCTCAGGTTCGTTTTATCCCTATCAATCTTTATATCTAGAGGGGAAGGGATTTGGGAAAGCTGAAATTGGCCTCATCCTCGGCTTCACGCAGCTTGTGGGCTCTCTTTCCATCATCGCTATGGGGAAGATTGCAGATGGGAGCGAGAATAAGCATAAGTTGCTGTTAATTTTGCTCCTTACAGGGGCTATTGTTTGTAGTTTTTCAGGATGGTTAGCTGCCGGTGCCACAGTTGCGGTCCTGGCACTTTTAGCAATCTTGCGCGATCCATTGTTTCCGCTGAGCGATTGCATTGCTATGGAAATGATCCCCTCCCACTACGGGACTGCCAGGATAGGTGCGCCAATTGGGTATGCTGTGGCAGTTACCACAGCAGGATTTTTATTCCAAGGCTTATCCATGACTCTCTTTTTCCCTTTGCAAGCCCTAATCTGTTTTTTGGCATGGCAAAGTGCCAGAGGAATAAGCTATCTACCAAGCCAGGTAGAGCAGGAGAAAAAGTCAGATAGGGGTTGGTTATTTAAAAATCGAAGCCTCAATATCTTTTTTAGCTATGCTGCCATATGTTATGCCAGCATAGGCTTTTACAGCAGTTACTATTCGTTGCTTCTTCGGGAGCTGGGCTTTGGGCAAGGCATGGTAGGCATCAGCTATCAGATCGCAGTGCTTGCAGAGTTGCCCTTTCTGCTGTGGGCAGGATATTTCACGAGGAAGTTTAAGCTGAGGGATCTGATCTGGTTATCAGGGTTGCTCCTTGGGATCCGCTGGCTGCTGTTGGGAAGCCGAATTCCAGCTGTGGTCTTTACAAGTCAGCTTCTCCACGGAGTCACCTACATAGTCCTCTACTATGCTACTGTGCTTTGGCTCGATAGCATAGCAGGCCCACTCAATAAGGCATCGGCCCAAGGGTTCCATGCGTTATTGTCCAGCGGCAGCAAAATAGTAGGTACTTCCCTGGGCGGGTGGTTTGCAGAACTGTGGGGAGTGGGTAGGGTCTTTTTTTGGCTGGGGATTCTGGTTTTGGTAGCCACAATTATCTGGCGTCTGCTAGAGCGTTTATTGGTGGAGACTAAAAAGACGCACCTATCCTGTGGCAGCTAAATTATTCCATGAGAAACCAGCCATCGGGCCGTTTTTGCAAAAACAGGAGTTCGCGATTTGATTGCGCTAGAAAACAGAGGGGATCTTTACCAATTTGTTTCCAACTATGGACTGGAAAAAACTTCTCCTCCACCCAAATTGAGGCGGGTTTTTCCCGGTCTGTGAGGTAGCCTAAGGTAGCTTTTTTGGCCATCATAAATTGAAACTGTCCTGCAATCATTACCTTGTTTTTGGAAGTTGCCTTGGCACAATACATAGCTCGATCTGCAAGCAAAACCAGGGAGGCAGAGTCTGTAGCATGGGCGGGGAAACTAGCTACCCCACAACTAATGGTAAGCTTTTGCCCTAAAAATATGCCATCCTCTACAGCTTTTCGTATTCTCTCGGCAATAGAGGCTGCCTGCCCTTTGTCTGAGCCTGGTAAAATTACAGCAAATTCTTCACCTCCGAAGCGGGTAATCAGATCCACCCTTCGGAGGTTTTCTTTCATTTTGGCTGCAACGTCCCTGAGAACTTGATCGCCTATTGGGTGTCCTAGGCGATCGTTTACAGCCTTGAAATTATCAACATCAATAAAGAGGATACTCAAAGCTTGCTCTTTCTTTTTTGCACGCTCAAGTTCCACCTCTAGCTGATCATCGAAATAGCGACGATTGTTAAGGCCGGTGAGAGAATCTATAAAGGCATAGCTGTGTAGCTCCCCGAAAAGCTTCCGAAGCTCACAGGAGAGCTGTGGGTTTTGAATTTTAGAAAGCAGCCTCTCAATTCTTTCCATTTTTCCCACCCTTGGCTAAATCACTTATTATGAATTTATTCGACACTTTCCCTTTTTGTCCTGCAGGTTTATCCGAGGACTCTTATTGCTGGCGAAACTGTGCCGATATATACTAGAGAACTACGAGCATTCCTGTAATCTTGTGATTTGAGGGTTGCAAAATAAAATGCCTCCTGGTATAAATTGGTTAGGAGACAATTCAACCAAGGAGGCAAAGTTGATGAACGTTGTTGAAAAGAAGCAGTTAGTCTATGGGGATGTTTTAGTTGTTGGTATTGATATAGCTAAAAAGGTGCAATGGGCGCGTATTTATAGCCCTATGGGAGTAGATGCAATTAAACCTTTCAAGTTTCATAATAACAGAGAAGGGTTCTTGCGTCTAGAGTCAAAAATCAATGAAGCTCTGAATATTACGGGGATCCAGCGAATTGTTATCGGTATGGAGCCTACAGGGCACTATTGGAAGCCCTTAGCCTATTATCTTATGGAGCGAGGGTATACAGTAGTTACAGTAAACCCCTATCATGTCAAAAAAAGTAAGGAATTAGAGGACAATAGCCAGACCAAAAGCGATCTTAAGGATGCTGGTACCATTGCAGGTTTAATCCAGGCAGGAAGGTTTCTTCATTGTCTTTTGCCAACTGGTGTTTATGCTGAATTACGCAATCTGTCTACAGCTAGAATACAAGCGAGGAAGCTTCTCAATAGTGCTCTTAACCAATTGCAGGCTATTTTAGATGAATTTTTTCCTGAATACACCGGAGTTTTTAAAAAGGTTCTTGGCATGGCCTCTACATGGGTTTTAAGGAACTGTCCCTTCCCACAGTATGTGCTATCCTTAACTGAAGAAGAGTTGGCTAACAAATTGAAAGAAGCAAGCAGTAACAGAGTTGGTTTGAAAAGAGCCAAAGAATTGCAAAACGCAGCTAGGGAATCTATCGGGGTAAAAGAGGGGTTGGTAGGTGCGTATCTCAAGCTTTTGACCATTATGGATAGGGTAGAACTTGCTGCAGCTGAGATAGCGCAAATAGAGACAGCTTTAGAAAAGGCTCTTGAGGAAACAGGCCTAGCAGAATATTTGCTTAGCATTCCAGGAATTGGCGTAATAACGGCCTCTTGGTTTTTGGCAGAGGTTGGTGATTTATCTAAGTTTGACGATTGGCGACAGATAAGGAAGCTAGCGGGATTAAACCTGGTAGAAAACAGTTCAGGAATGAGAATAGGTTCAAAAAAAGTATCTAAACGAGGACGCTCTGGACTACGAAACTTATTATATCTGGCTAGCCTTGTATTAGTGGCTAGAAACCCTGAATTCAAGGCTTTATATAACCATTTTAAGACTCGTGCAGACAACCCGCTTAAAAAGAAGCAGGCACTTATTGCAATTTCTATGAAGCTTATAAGAGTTATCTTCGCTTTGGCAAAAAATAAAACTGTTTATGATCCTAACAAAGTACTTGGCGATTTCCGAGAAGCTCAATTACAGCAAGCTGCATAAAAAGCTATAAAGTTTGGGTGGGTAAGGCCTACCCCTCCATTAGGGCATGACCCTGTATACGAGTATTTGCCTACCCACCCAGCCCTTATATAGGCCGAACGAAGGAATGTTAGGGCATAATATTATTATGACCCCGTGAGACATGATAGGGTGAGCCAAAGGGCGTAAGTAAAGGAGCAGCTAGTTTAGAGCAGATTCGGTTAAATATTCTAAAATCCGCTCCTCCCCTAGGGGCTAGTCTTTATACACACTTGA
>DIQB01000024.1 GCA_002427165.1 Firmicutes bacterium UBA5473 | reverse complement strand
GCAAGAAGGCAGGGCTGAAATTGTGATTCCTCTCGCATTGCCAGTAGCTCCTGCCAACTTTGCCATAGCTTTTGGGGATCTACTTGCCCTGAGAGTGCATCCGGGCCATAGCCACTTCGCACCAAAAGCTCACTTGCCAAAAACGGCCCTAGCCCCAGGATGCTATCTAAAAGCATTTGCTTGCATTTTCCCTCTGAGACGGAGAGCATATTTTTGAGCGTATCGAATGCGAGCTCATCTGGCATTATTCTTGCACCTTTAGGCGGTGGCAAATAGCTGGCACCTGGAATCAGCTCCCGGAACCTATTAACCTCACTTGTCACATGTTTGATGGTATCTAGAATAATATTATTCTGTGGATTGTAAAGAATGATATTGCTGTGTCTGCCCATGAGCTCCACAGCCAAAGTTAAAGGCTCATGGTTGAGGCTTTGGAACTGGAACTGAATGATCCGCTCCCAACCGGGCTGGGTGATTCCAACTAGCCTTGTTCCAGAGAGATACTTGCGCAGCAGCATGCAAAAATTCGGAGGCGCCAGGGGACTGGCAGGAACCTCCTTTTGCAAATGAACCCTGGGAAAGATGGGATCTGCAGATAATGTCAGGGGAAAGCTTTGTCCGGGTTGACGCAAAGTGATGATTATCTCCAAAGGATAGGGCTGAGCAATATGATCCACCCTGCTGCGCAAGAGCATCGTCTCCAGCTCCCGGACCAGGGCAGAAGTTGAAAAGCCATCGAAAGGCATGAAATCACGCTCCCTTTTCTCCTTTTAATGGTAGCATGAGGAGGGGGGCGGGTCAATGGTGTTACCAAAAGTTTTCAGTGTTTATGGCAGGAATAGCCACCTAGGGAAGCGAATAACTAATGAGTGAACAAGGAAGGTGACTGCTTTGAATAAACATAAGCGGCTTTTGGCCTCGCTTTTGATTATAGGACTACTTTTGGGGATAAGTCCTTCTATGGGGGCCAAAGAGCTATCGAGCTATCTTTACAACTACTACTATAACATGGGCCTGAAAGTCTTAGCCTATGGTTTCCGGGCCTTGGCAGGAGAGCATTTTAAACAGGTGCTAGTAACGGATCCGGACAATTTCGAGGTGCGGATCCTGTGGACTATGATCCTCGTGGAAGAGGGGGAGCTGGACAAAGCTCTGGCTCATTGCGAGACCCTAAGAAAGAGCCCTGAGGCTGACTATACAGTGGATGTACTAGAGGGGCAGATTAGGCAGCGCCTAGGCCAGCTGGAGGCAGCCAGCGCTTTATATAATAAAGCCCTAGCTCAAGATGACCAGCTAGCCTTAGCACATCTTGGCCTAGCCCAGATTTGGGCCTTGACAGGCGATGCTCCTCAGGCAGAGGAAGCTTACAAGACTGTAGTGAAACTTTCCCCAGATCGTTTAGATGCATACCTGGAGCTGGCTGGGCTGCAGCAGAAAAATGGAGCACTTGAAGCTGCCGAGGCTACTTTGAAAGACGGTATTGCCATCAACAGGCAATGGGCACCACTTCATAGCCAACTTGCTCTCGTCTACCAGGAAGCAGGCAAGCACGACGAAGCCAAAGTTGCCATGGAAAGGGCCAGACAACTGGATCCGGACCTGGTGACAGGGGAGGCGTTAAATTAGCGAGAGGAGAGTGACCTCGCTTTGTTCGTTCATTTACACAACCATACAGAATATAGCTTGCTAGACGGCGCAAGCCGGATCGGTGAGTTTGTTCAGCTGGCAGCCCAAATGGAGATGCCAGCTTTGGCTATCACCGATCATGGGGTCCTCTATGGGGCCCTTCCTTTTTATCGGGCAGCCCGAGAGCATGGCATCAAGCCTATTATTGGCTGTGAAGTTTATGTTGCACCCAGAGGTAGAACCATGCGGGATCCAAAGCTAGATGCTAGCTCCTATCACTTGGTGCTGCTGGCCACGGACCAAACAGGCTACAAAAACCTCTTAGCCCTCTCAAGCCTAGGCTTTCTAGAAGGATTCTATTATAAACCCCGAGTGGATAAAGAATTATTAGCTAAACACAGCGGGGGATTAATTGCCCTCTCTGCCTGCCTAGGGGGAGAGATACCAAAGCGGATTATGGCCGGGGATCTAGAGGGAGCGAAAAAAGCCGCTATAGAGTATAGAGAGATTTTCGGCAGAGAGAACTTTTTTCTAGAGCTTCAGGATCAGGGTTTGCCCGAGCAGCCCCGAGTTAATGCAGCCCTGATCCAACTGGGCCAAGAGCTGGGGTTGGAACTGGTTGCAACAGGTGACACCCACTACCTGAAAAAGGGTGACGCCGAAATTCACGATGTGCTGCTGTGCATTCAAACAGGCAAGACTTTGGCCGATACTGAGCGGATGCGCTTTGAGACCAGTGAATTTTACTTCAAATCTCCCCACCAGATGCAGCAGCTCTTCTCCCATGTGCCCGAGGCCCTCACAAACACCCTCAAGATTGCAGATCGCTGCCAGCTAGAGCTGGAGTTTGGGGGCAGACATTTGCCTCGTTTCCCCCTGCCCCAGGGAACTGATGCTGCTGGCTTTTTGCGGCAAATTGCCCACGATGGTGCCCTGGCGCGTTACGGCGCAGTGGAGGGAGAGGTGGAGACAAGGCTCCACTATGAGCTTGGGATCATCGAAAAAATGGGTTTTTGCGATTATTTCCTCATTGTCTGGGATTTCATGCGTTTTGCCAAAGAACAGGACATCATCGTGGGTCCTGGCAGAGGCTCTGCTGCAGGCAGTCTTGTTGCCTATAGTCTGGGGATTACCCAATTAGATCCCCTCCGCTGGGGTCTCCTCTTCGAGCGCTTTCTAAACCCCCAGCGGGTGAGCATGCCGGATATTGACACGGATTTTTGCCAAGAGCGACGAGGAGAAGTTTTAGATTACGTAGTCCAGCGCTATGGCGAAGACCACGTAGCCCAGATTATAACCTTTGACACCTTGGCAGCCAAGCGTGCAGTGCGGGATGTAGGGAGGGTATTGGATCTTCCTGCCAGAAAAGTGGATCAGGTGGCAAAGCTGATCCCCGATCAAACCGCTTTGGCCGATGCCATGACCATAGAAGAGAAGATCCAGCAGCTAGCTCGTGAAGATCCCCAGGTGCAAAGACTCCTTGAGGTGGCCCAGGCTATCGAAGGCTTCCCTAGAAACTCCTCCACCCACGCTGCAGGGGTGGTAATCACAGACGAGCCCCTCCTCCAGTGCACCCCCTTGCAACGGGATGGCACAGGCCCTGTTATCACCCAGTACCCCATGGGGCAGCTTGAGGAGATTGGACTTCTTAAAATGGACTTTTTGGGCCTCCGCAATCTCACGGTTCTTCGGCGTGCAGCGGAACTTGCAGGAAGCGTGGATTTAGATAAGATCCCCATCGACGAGAGTGAAGTTTACCAGATGCTCAGCCGGGGCGAGAGCATGGGCGTCTTTCAGCTAGAGAGCCAGATGTTTCAGCAATTATTGCGGGAAGTGCAGCCTAGGAGGCTAGAGGATATCATCGCCATAGTTTCTTTGGGCAGGCCCGGTCCTCTGGCCATGGTGCCAGAGTATGTGCGAGGCAAGGCAGACCCTCAGAAAATTAGCTACCTAGATCCCGCCTTGGAGCCCATCCTCAAAGAAACTTATGGGGTTATGGTCTACCAGGAGCAGGTAATGCGAATTGCCAGCACCATCGCTGGATTTTCCTTGGCAGAGGCAGATCTCTTGCGCCGGGCCATGGGCAAAAAAAAGCCCCAGGAGATTGCAGCCCTCAAAGAGAGATTCCTCGAAGGGGCCAGGGAACATGGTCTTGAAGAGAAGCAGGCTGAGAAGATTTTCAAGCAAATAGAGGATTTTGCAGGGTATGGTTTTAATAAATCTCATGCAGCAGCCTATGCCCTTGTAGCCTATCAGACAGCCTATATGCGCCACTTTTTCCCAGCTCCCTATATGGCAGCGCTATTGTCCAGCGAAAAAAGCAATCTGAAGAAAATTGTCCTGTATATGAACAGCTGCCGCAAAATGGGGCTGGAGGTTTTGCCGCCAGATATTAACACCAGTGGCGCAGATTTCACAGTTGAGGGTGAGAAAATTCGTTTTGGACTCTCTGCCATCAAAAATGTTGGGCTGGGGGCAGTGGAGGAGATTATTGGAGCTCGCCGGGAGGGCCCCTTCACATCACTTGCGGATCTTTGCGGTAGAGTTGATTTGCGCTCTGTGAACAGACGGGTTCTTGAGAGCCTAATCTATGTTGGAGCATGTCAGTCTCTCTACCCCAACAGGCGAGCCTTAATTCTCAACCTAGATGAGGCTATGCGCTATGGTGAGGCTCAAAGGCGAGAGCGGAACTCATCTCAAGGGTCCCTTTTTGATGATTTCGTCTCACCCCCCCCGATGCCAGGGATTGAGGATTTTCCCTCTTCTGAGCAGTTAGCCTTTGAGAAAGAATATCTGGGAATTTTCCTAAGCGGCCATCCACTAGACAAGTGGGAGAGTCTGTTGGCAGACTATGCCGTGCCTATTTTAGCTTTAGATGAGCTCCCAGATGGCAACCGAATAACAACTGTTGGAGGGATCATTGTTGCTATTCGCGAGATCACAACCAAAAAAGGGCAAAGGATGGCCTATGTGACTGTAGAGGATCTTGGGGGGACTGTGGAGCTAGTTGTCTTTCCCAGGACCTTTGCCAAATGCCAAAGCTATTTGGAAGTAGAGCGGGTTGTGATTGCCTCAGGGAGGCTGGAGCGGGGGGAGGGTAATAATTCCTCTCGGATTTTGGCAGATACGGTTATCCCCACAGATGAGGGCCTGGTGCAGCTAGAGCTTCCCAAGGCCAGGGGACAGCTGGCTTCTCTGCGGCAGCTCCTAGAGCGCACAAGGGGAGGGATACCTGTGATTTTAGAGCTAAGAGATCGCGGCACCCGCTGGCTCTTGTCCACAGACCCAAACCTTTGGGCTGAACCCCAACTTTTAGCCTCCCGGCTCCAGGAGGAGCCAGCCCTGCGTTATAGTCTGATGGAACCTCCAGGATAGAAAGGAGATTTGCTATGAAAGATTCTATGAAAGAGCAAGTAATCGAGATGTTGAAAGAGCGCGGTGTCTCCCTAGATGACATTGCCTACCTCGCCTGGGAGCTACAGTGTCCATATAATTCCGACCTTACAGTTGATGAATGCAAAGCTAGCCTCCAGCGGGTGTTAGATAAACGGGAGATTCTCTATCCTGTGCTCACGGGTCTAGTGCTAGATGATTTGGCCCAGAGTGGCAATTTGCCTGAACCTCTTTTATCTGTGATCCGTCGAGATGAGGGGCTCTATGGCGTAGATGAGCTAATTGGCCTTGGGATCACCAATATCTACGGTTCCGTAGGCTTGACCAGTTTCGGCTATTTAGATAAAATGAAAAAGGGAATTTTAGGAGAAATGAATTCATCTCAGCAAGACGGCGGTCGGGTGACTACCTTTTTAGATGATATTGTGGCGGCCTTGGCAGCAGCAGCTTCAGCCAGGCTTGCCCACCAAGATTGTGTAAAAAAAGAAAAAGTAGTTTGAAAGGAAGATTTGCATGAACTTACGTGATGAAGCCCTGGCCTTGCACAGGGAGGGTCCTGGCAAAATTACTGTTCAGAGTATCACCCCAGTTCGGGATAAACACCAACTGAGCCTGGCCTACACCCCAGGCGTGGCAGAACCATGCCGCGAGATCGAAAGAAATCCCGAACTAGCCTACGAATATACAGCCAAAGGCAATATGGTGGCTGTGGTTACAGATGGCAGTGCAGTCCTGGGCCTTGGCAATATCGGGCCATTGGCTGCTATGCCTGTAATGGAGGGCAAAGCAGTACTCTTTCGTGATTTTGCAGGCGTAGATGCCTTTCCCATTTGTCTTGCCACCCAAGATCCAGAGGAGATCATCGCAGCGGTTAGGGCCATTGCCCCTTCTTTTGGTGGGATTAACCTTGAAGATATTTCTGCACCTCGTTGCTTTGAAATCGAGCGACGGTTGGATGCGGAATTGGAGATTCCAGTTTTCCACGATGATCAGCATGGCACTGCAGTAGTTACCCTGGCAGGACTTTTAGGTGCCATGCGAATTGTGGAGAAAAAGCTCTCTGAGGTCAAGATTGTGATTAATGGATCAGGTGCTGCAGGCACAGCCATCTCCAAGCTACTTTTAGATGCAGGCGCCAAAAGGATCCTGGTCTGCGACCGGAATGGTGTAATCAAAAAAGAGAGTAAGGATGCTGCTAAAGCACGTCTTGCCTCCCTGACTAACCCAGAGCAAGAGCAGGGTACACTCCACCAGGTGCTCCGGGGTGCAGATGTGTTTATTGGCGTCTCTCAGCCCAATCAGCTAGGCCGAGACCAGGTGAGAATCATGGCTAAAGACCCCGTGGTCTTTGCCCTGGCCAACCCTGAGCCTGAGATCTGGCCTCAGGAGGCAGCAAAGGGAGGAGCCAAGGTTATTGCCACTGGCAGATCGGACTTTCCTAACCAAGTAAATAATGTCTTGGGTTTTCCCGGTATTTTCAAAGGCGCCCTCTCTGTGCGTGCCACCACCATCAACCAACAGATGAAAATGGCAGCAGCCGAGGCAATCGCATCTTTGATTACAGAGGATGACCTAGCCCGTGGCACTGTGATCCCAGATCCATTCTTGGCAAAGGTGCCCCAAATCGTAGCCCAAAAGGTGGCCGAAGCAGCGGTGAGGAGCGGTGTTGCCAAAGCTTCCGGCGAGGTGTCTTGCGGTTGTATGTAGAGATCCAGCCAGATAAGGCCCAAATTAATGCTCTTCTCTCCCGGGCCCTCTCCCAGGAGGCAGCAGAAAAAATAGCATCCCAGCTGGAATTAAAAAAGCTGCTTGTAGATAGCCAAAACCAGTTGTGGAAGTTTTGCCTCACGCCACTAGCACCATCCCTGTCTCCTGATGTGAAAGCATCGCTTAAGGATTTTGAGAAATTTTTGCGGGAGCGGGTGCCAAGCTTGGTTCAGGTGAAGTGGAAGCTTGAGGATGATGAGGCAGCATACCTTGAGATGCTGGCTAAAAAAATGCGGATAGCCCAGGCAGAGCCGCCCCAGGTAGTTAAAACTGCTCCCCCTACAACTAGCACTTATGGCAGGAGCAAAGTGGCAGGGGAGCCCATGCAGATTAAATTTCTCGCAAGCCCTGGTCCTGGCGTCATTTGTGGCCAGGTGCTAAGGGTGGAGGCGCGAGAGACAAGAACTGGGAAAAAGCTCCTGATCTGGGATCTTTTCGATGGCACAGACTCCATCACCTGTAAAGCTTTTTTAGGGAAAAAGCAAGAAGATTTTTCCCTAAAGCAGGGCCAGTATGTGAAGGTGGCAGGAAAACTAGAACATGATCGTTACACCGAGGAGCTCACGATGATGGCAGACGGCGTCCGTCCCCAGACGGCTCCTCCGGGACGCAAGGATAATGCTGAAAAGAAGCGGATCGAGCTTCACCTACATACAAAAATGAGCGCCATGGATGGGTTCTTGGCTGTGGATGAGGCCATAGCCCAGGCAGCCTCATGGGGTCATAGCGCCATTGCGATCACAGATCATGGAGTGGTGCAGGCTTTTCCCGATGCCTATGCTTTGGGGAAAAAGCATGGCATCAAGGTGATCTTTGGTCTGGAAGCATATCTTGTGAACGATAAAGTAGCGGGAAGCTTAGATAGCTCCAGTTTAATTGATGATACTGAATATGTGGTCTTCGACCTTGAAACCACAGGCCTCAGCCCCCTGTCTTGTTCCATAATTGAGCTTGGGGCTGTGCGGGTATGCTCAGACGGGACAGTGCTCTCCGAACTTAGTACTTTTGTGGGAACCACAAAAAATCTTGATAGCCGGATCACGAAACTTACCGGGATCACAGACGAGATGCTCTTGGGCGCACCTAGCCTTGAAAACGTAATTGATGAGTTTTTAGAGTTTGCCCGGGGTGCAGTCTTAGTTGCACATAACGCAAGTTTTGACATGGGCTTTTTGCGCCATGCCTTCTCGCAATTAGAGCTCCCAATGCCAGACTATCAAGTTTTAGATACCCTGGCTTTGGCTCGGAACCTTTGCTCACATCTGTCTAGTCACAAATTAGATGTGTTAGCCAAAGAGTTTAAGGTGCCTCTCCATTCTCATCATAGGGCAGGTGACGATGCCCGGGCTACAGCTGGTGTTTTTGCAGGCCTCATGAAACTGGCAGCAGATAGAGGGGCCGAGTCAATCGCGGATCTGGACAAGCTGCGGGAGAATCAGAATTGGAAGAAGTTGCGCTCGAGCCATGCTATTATTCTTGTGAAAAATCAAAAGGGGATGGAGAACCTCTACAGACTCGTGTCTTCCTCCCATATCAAGCACTTTTACCGAGATCCTCGGGTCCTCAGAAGCGAGCTTGAAAGCTATCGGGAAGGGTTGATCTTGGGCTCTGCCTGCGAAAGCGGTGAACTGTATAGGGCAATTTTGGCAGGGGAGAGTTCAGAGCGAATCCGGGAGATCGCCTCCTTTTATGACTTTTTAGAGATCCAGCCCCTTGGAAATAACGAGTTTCTTCTGCGGAAGGGCGTTATTAAAACGCCAGAGAAATTGCAACAGATCAACCAGACCATCTATGACCTAGGCAAGGAACTTGGCAAACCTGTGGTTGCCACAGGGGATGTGCATTTTCTGCATCCGGAAGATAGTATCTTTCGGGAAATCCTCCAAGTTAGCCAGGAATATGATGATGCAGATAAGCAACCACCTCTCTATTTCCGCACCACAGAGGAGATGCTGGCGGAATTCGATTATTTGGGCCCTGCAGCCAGGGAGGTTGTCGTCGATGGGCCTGCAGTTGTTGCGTCTTGGGTTGAGGAGGGGATTCAGCCTGTGCCCGATGGGCTCTTTGCCCCAAAAATCCCAGGGGCAGAGGAGGAGATCCGGGAGCTGACCACCAGTCGCGCCCGGGAACTCTATGGCGATCCGCTCCCCGAGATTGTTGCAGCACGGGTGGAGCGAGAGCTGGATTCCATTATCTCCAATGGTTATGCTGTGCTTTATTTAATTGCTCATAAGCTGGTGGCCAAATCTCTCTCTGATGGCTATCTAGTTGGTTCCCGGGGATCTGTAGGAAGTTCTCTTGTGGCAACTTTCAGTGGGATCACAGAGGTGAACCCTCTGCCTGCCCACTACCGGTGCCCTAAGTGTAAATATAGTGAGTTTATCACAGATGGCTCTGTGGGGGCAGGTGCAGACCTGCCAGCGAAAGCTTGCCCCAGCTGCGGGACAGCTTTAGATAAGGATGGTCATGACATTCCTTTTGAAGTCTTTTTGGGCTTCAAAGGGGATAAGGTTCCAGATATTGATCTTAACTTCTCAGGGGAATATCAACCTGTGGTGCATAAGTATACCGAGGAGCTTTTCGGAGAGGGGCATGTCTACAGAGCCGGTACTATTGGCACTTTAGCTGACAAAACAGCCTATGGGATGGTCAAAAATTTTGAAAAGGTCAGGGGCCTCACTCTTCGCAGCGCTGAGGTACAGCGGCTATTGACTGGCTGCACAGAAGTGAAACGAACAACAGGCCAGCACCCAGGAGGGGTGATGGTGGTGCCAGAGGATCTGGATATCCACCAGTTTACCCCTATTCAGTACCCTGCCAATAAGAAGAGCGCCATCATGACCACCCATTTCGACTATAATGCCATCAGCGATCAGCTTGTAAAGCTCGATATTCTAGGCCATGATGACCCAACTGTGCTGCGGATGCTCCAGGATCTTACAGGGATCAATCCTGTGGAGATTCCTCTAGATGAGCCCAAAACCATGTCCATCTTCTCCTCTTTAGATAGTTTGGGTATTTCTCCTGAGGATGCAGGGGGGAGTCAAGTTGGGACTTTGGGCATTCCTGAATTCGGGACCCGTTTTGTGCGGCAGATGCTGGAGGATGTGCGGCCAAAATCATTCAGTGAGCTTGTGCGGATCAGTGGCTTTTCCCATGGTACAGATGTGTGGCTAAACAATGCCCAAGATCTAATCCGTCAGGGAATTGCCGGGGCTAGAGAATGTATTTCCACCCGGGATGATATTATGAGCTTTCTCATCTACAGAGGAGTAGAGCCCAGTCAGTCTTTTAAGATCATGGAGCAGGTGAGAAAGGGAAGGGGCCTGACAGCTGATGATGAGAAGCTGCTTGTGGATCACAAGATTCCACGCTGGTTTATTGATTCGTGTAAAAAGATTAGCTATCTATTTCCAAAAGCCCATGCTGTGGCCTATGTAACCATGGCTTTTCGCGTTGCATTTTGTAAGGTGCATTACCCCACAGCGTTTTATGCTGCTTATTTTGCTGTTCGGGCCAAAGCAGACTTTGATATTGATCCTGTCCTCGATGGGCCTGAGCATATGAAGAGAGTGCTAGTGGAGATTAACCAGAAGGGAAATGAAGTTACTGCTAAGGAGAAGAACCTAGCTAGCTTTTTGGAGCTGGCTGTGGAGGCAACTGCCCGTGGTATTAAATTTCTCCCTGTGGATCTGTATCAGTCCCATCCTGTGAATTTCCAAATTATCGACGATGTGAAGCTTCTGCCGCCCCTTTCGTCATTGGATGGCCTGGGAGCAGCAGCTGCAACTGGGATTGCTGAGGCAAGAGAGAATGGGGAGTTTAAGTCCATAGAGGATCTGCGGCAAAGATCTCGCATTAGCAAAAGTGTGGTTGAGGTATTGCGCAATCACGGAGCCCTCAGTGGCATGCCTGAAAGCAATCAGCTAAGTCTCTTTGACTTGGCGAATTAGAATAGGACTTGGGAGTGGAGGAATGCGATGAATTGAGCTATGCGAGTTATAGAGGAAAGTTACTTGAAGTATGGTTACTTTTATGGCCGGTAACTTTTAGGGGCTTAAGCTACCTCATCGAGGGTGCAGGTAGCTTTGCTCTCCCCGTTTGGCGGATAACTGAGCTGTTTTAGCGATGTTCTCTTTTGCCTAGGATCTTCAGTATCTTCTAGTATACAATAGCCTATTTACATAACCGCTCCAAAAGCCATATTGTCAAAATTTACCCACATAGGTCTAATTGAACGGTTTGACAAAACTTTCTTAGAGGAACACAGAAAAGCCGAAAATGATTAACAAAGGGCTCATAAATGAAACACTTCGTAACAAATCTAAAAGTGGGATCTTATCCGAAGTTAGGATAAGATGCCATCTTGGCAGGCTAGGCGAAGTACTTCGGGAATGCAATGGTTATATGCCATAGTCGCTTTTATTGAAGAGGAGTGGCTTCCTGCCACTCAAAAAGGTTGGTGAAAATGGAAGACCATATTGAAAAAGAAATAATGACAGTTTATAAGAGGATTGTGAGAAACGGTAAATTTGGTCAGTATCTAAAAGCTGATCTCCATGTACATTCTCCGGCATCTAAATGTTACATAAAAAGTAAAAAAGAAAATACTGACCAAAATGAATATGAGATGTTAATACAAAGGTTTGCTGAAAGCGATACAGCAATAATAGCAATAACTGATCATAATACTATAGAAGGCTATTATAGGATTAAAGAAATTGTTGATAAAAATTGTGAATTAAAAAACAAGCTTAACGGTAAGCTAATTCTGCCGGGGGTTGAATTAACTTGTTATGGCAAACATTTTAATGTTATATTTCCTGAAGGTACACCCAAAAACCATCTAGACCTTTTTTTATTAGATTGTGGTATAGGTTCAGTTGAACAAGGTGACGAAGATGAATCAGCAGATAGAGTTACCCCTGTAACTTTGTGTGAAAAGATTGAGGAATACGGTGGAATACTTATTATTGCACATTGTGATGCCGAAAATGGATTTCTAGAAGGATATATAAAAAGTGAACTTGCAAAAATCGATATTAGGGGACAAGCTTTGATTAAGGTTTTAAAATCCCCGGTAGTACATGGGATTTGCTTTAACTCATTTTCTAATTTGCAAAGAATAAATGAAATTCTAAGCAGTTTTAAAGTAAACCATTTGCAGCTGTTAAGGGCTTCTGATAGCCATAGTTCGTTAGAGAATTATCAGGGTCCTGGCTGTCCTTTAGGAGAAAGAGCTTCTTGGATAAAACTGGGAAAACTTTCTTTTAAATCATTAAGACTAGCTTTAAAAAATGATATTACAAAAGTAATGTTAGAAGTGCCCAAGCAAAAAGATGATAGTTATATTATAGGTGTAGCAGTTAAAGGTGGCTTTATCCGACATAAAGATTCTTCGATACCTTGGGGAATTATTCCATTATCGGAAGAACTAAATTGTGTTATCGGAGCTAGAGGTACTGGTAAATCAACATTGCTAGATATTATTAGGTATGTATTTGATTGGGAAAATATAAACTTAGGTAAAAGTACAATAAATAGATTTGATGAAACTTTGGTATTTTTAAAAGAAAATGGAAATATTATTGTGTTTTATATGAAGCCTTCTGGACTTCATAAGCCAAATTTAAAAAAATATGTTTTAAGGGAAAGCACGTTTAAAAAAGTTTCAAATAACCATAGGAATAAACTTAATGAGCCAATTTGTTTTTCTTCGAAACATTATTTTGTATCAAAATATATTCAAAGCTATCGACAAAGAGAGCTTTTTAATTTGGCTATTGATGAGGCAGGACCAACAGTAATTGTTCAAGGACTAAGTGATTTAAAATTTGGGGTAGATTTTCGAAAAGTATACGAAATATTATATAGATGTGAAAGAAATATTATTGAGCATTGTAAGGTCTTGGTAGAAGAGAGAAAATTTGATAATAATGCTGATTTAACAACTGACTATCTGGAGGAAAATTTCAAGGAGTACTTTAAAGCCCATAAAAAATTATTAAAATTTCATAAGGAAACCATTGAGCATTTAAATTCTATTCTATCGAACAAGCTAAGATTGTCATATGAATTATGTATTCCATATCGAATATACAACGATATTATTGAAGATTGGATAGAAAAACAAAGGTATTCATCTAACTTCACATATGAAGAACAACTCAAACATAAAAGATTGTTAACGAACTTATTTAAGAATGTGTCAGAAGATTGGGCTCTACCATTTTATATATTCACCCATAAATATAAAGCATTAGCGGAATCAACTTGCATTCCTCTAGATATAGCTAAAGAATTATGCACAAGTTATTATAAAAAGGTATCTCCAGTAGACGTTGTAAAGCTTCCTTATTACCTGACTGAATTTAAGCTAAATGTTAACCATGGTATTGCGAACAAACAATTTTTTGTTCAAAGATGTAAACTTTCATTTGGACAAAAAGCTGTAGGAATGCTTTTGTTGATATTACAAGGGGCAACAGGGTTAGGAGAAAAAAGGCCATTGTTAATAGATCAACCAGAGGATGATTTGGATAATTCGTTTGTATATCATTCACTAGTAAAAGAATTCCATAGTATAAAACCCAGAAGACAATTAATAATTGCTACACATAACCCTAATATTCCAATTGGCGGTGACTCAGAAAACATACTTGTTTTAAAGAGCGATGGTGAACACGGGTGGATTGATTGTTCCGGAACAATTGATAATAATGCTGTTTCTGAAAAAGTATTGCAGATCTTAGAAGGAGATTTTGATGCTTTTGCACGAAGAGCTGAAAAGTATGGCTTTAAGCTAGAAAAACAAAATACTTGAGCCATCCGTGCCTGTCAAAGAAGCGATTACGGCAAATAACAACAGGGTTTGCGCTGGCGGGGCGCGGCTAGCGGAACAAGAAGCAAATTTAATGAAGTTGAATCATGAATAGTACACACCTACATCCATGGACCTAAGCGCACCGCGCCCGGCTTGATCAAAGCCAAGTGCGGTCGCACTAAGCTTTGACGCTGCGCCTTAAGGTCCTTGGACGCCGCAAACCCGAAACGTTATCGGCAATGCGGCGAAAAG
>DIQB01000116.1:6888-7052 GCA_002427165.1 Firmicutes bacterium UBA5473 | reverse complement strand
AGGCGAGTACACGCACAGTTTCCCGGTACTGTCTTGTCTGTTATTAACGCTGGTGTTGCCTGCGATACAGCACAGGGAGGCCTTAGCCGCCTGAAGCGAGATGTGCTAGCTTTCGATCCAGACCTGGTAACAGTCAGCTTCGGTCTTAATGATTCCGGTGCTGG
>DIQB01000116.1:6365-6599 GCA_002427165.1 Firmicutes bacterium UBA5473 | reverse complement strand
AAATATCCACAAAAATCAAAGGGAATTAGTAGCTCCTATGATAAAACGCTCACAGGAAGGTATTGTGGATGCTTATGCGAAAACAATGCGAGTCGTAGCGAGGGAGCTTGATATACCTATAGTGGATGCCTTCAGTGTCTGGAGAAGGTGGGAAAGCGGGGGACGTGATATAAATCTGCTCCTTGCAAACGGCACAAACCATCCTGGAGAAGAAGGACATGAACTGGTGGCAAG
>DIQB01000116.1:2144-6196 GCA_002427165.1 Firmicutes bacterium UBA5473 | reverse complement strand
GAAGGACATGAACTGGTGGCAAGGCTCTTGTTTGAAATTCTAAAAGCATATAGTGGTAACATGTATCGCCCAAAGCATTCGCAGTTGGAGAACTTAAGAGAATGCAACTCTTAGCTGAGGAGTGTGTGTAAACTCGCTTTCAATGATTATGTTTTAACTAAAGAGAAGAGTGGGGATTTAGCATGCAAGAGGAAATAAGGTTACTCGAGGAAGGAGAACAGGAGGAACTTCAGCGTTTTTTAGAGAGGTCCTTCGGACATGGCCGTAGTTTCTTTATCCGCAGATCCCCTAACCTTTGGGCCCAAGCAACGGAGTGTGCCTTAATTTTAAAAAGTGAGGGAAAAATCGTTGGCCATGTGGGTACCTATCCCTTAGAACTTGTGGTTGGCCCCAGCACCATAATTACAGGTGCCATTAGTGGTGTAGCAACGGATCCCGAGGCTCGAGGGAAGGGGTATATGTCAAAGCTGATGGATACTTCCATTAGGATCATGGAGGAGCGGAAGATGCCCCTTTCTGTACTGTGGGGGGATCGGCAACGGTATGGTCATTTCGGCTATGAGCATTGTGGCCTTAGATATAAGTTAGACCTCAATCGCAGATCACTAGAGCGTGCTAGGATCAAGCCTGCAATAATTGAAGAAGTGGATCCGGGAGACCCTTCTGTGGTAACCAGGGTTCGCCAGCTGCACAGCACTCTCAAATATCGGGTTGAACGCAAGTTTTTTGACCTAGTCCTTAAACGCTTTGGTGGAGTAAGGGTATTTTTGGGGGATGAAGGCTATCTTATCTCCCAGGGGCAATACTCTTCTGGGGATCTAGTGCTTGAGGAGGTAGTCTCTCCCACAGGCCGCGAGCCTGAATTGGTTTTAGGAGCTATGAATAGGACTTTTGCACAGAAGGCTTCATTAGAGCTGGAGGCAATTTCAACACCTTCCCAAAGGCGTCTTTATGAGGCGGCAAGCTACTGGACAGTTGCTCCTCAGGGTATGTTTAGGATTGTTGATTGGCCGCGACTCGCCCGTGCTCTAAGTCCCTATTTTGGGCAGGCTGCCACAAAGTTGCCCCCATTTGAAATTTCCATTGGCTGCCAGTGGCAAGGAAAGGTACAGGTTGCAACAATAACCTGGGATGGCTCAAATTTTACATCCCGCGAAGGGCGGGGGGCTGCTTCCTACGTTGAGCTAGAAGAACCCCAGCTTGTGGGGGCGCTGTTGGGTGGACCATTTTTTACGAAAAGTTTAGGATTATTTGGCAGGCTTTTGCCTGTGCCGATACATATTCCCTATCTAGATAAAGCATAGAGTTGTTGGGATGTAGTCTAAATTATTAATTGGAGGTAGAACGATGAAACTTACTCGCCCGATTTATCCAGAGCCCCATCAGGTAGCGTGGGACGGCGGTGTGTATGAATTTGGAAGTAAAATAAACCTATACTGCAATCTGGACGATCCACTCAAGCTTGACACAATGCAGGAGCTATGGCGGAACTTTACCATGGGAGCCGGGGACCTTCAGATTCAACCCTGTGAGAAATTGCCCAAGTTTTCTGCGGTTATCTCACAGACAGAACCCCAAACAATACCAACACTTGCCACTGGTTTCGAGTATTCAGTGAAAGTAACGAAAGAGGGTTTTGCCCTGGCTGCAGCCGATGGTGCAGGCCTTGCCCATGCCTTCTCCACTATCTTGCAACTTATCAATCCTCGCTGTCTTGAGGCGGGGAAGGAGAGTTTCGCAGCGCCGTATGTCACAATCCAAGATCGTCCAGATCTTGCCTTCCGCGGGATCCATCTTTGCGTCTTTCCTGAAACAACCCTCCTACTTTTGGAGAAGGCAATTCGTATGGCAGGCTTGATGAAGTTTACCCATGTGGTCCTTGAGTTCTGGGGCACATTGGAATATGACGCAATGCCCGAGCTCCATTGGAAAGATCATTTCTTTACGAAAGCGCAAATCAAGCCTCTTATTGACATGATCCGAGGCATGGGAATGCAGGTTATACCCATGTTCAACCACCTAGGACATGCAGCAGCTGCCAGAGAATGTTTTGGCAGGCACGTAATTCTAAACCAGAACCCAAAGCTTGCGATGTTATTTGAGCCTGACGGTTGGACATGGTGCCTGAGCAATCCTGACACATTGAAGCTTCTGCGGCAGATCAGAGAAGAGCTGATTGAGCTCTGTGGTGAGGGTGATTATTTCCATATCGGCTGCGACGAGGCGCGATCATATGCAACCTGCGATCTTTGTAGCCAAGAGGAGGGCCCCAAGATGCTTGCACAGTACCTAAATGGCCTTTCAAAAGAGCTTAAAAAGCAGGGGAGAAGAGCTATTATGTGGGGAGATGCACTTTTGGATAAAAGTGTGTGGAAAGCGCCCAATATTGCAACAGGTGATTCTATTCCCCAAGCCCTTCCCTTGCTGGATCGCGATATCATCATCGCTGACTGGCAATATAGTATTGAGGAGAGCGATGTTCCAACAGCGAAGTTTTTCATAGAGCAAGGCTTTGAAACCCTCCTTTCCCCCTGGGACAGAGGGGAGAACATGCAGGGTTTAGCTGAGGGCGCAAAGAAACTTCGTGCTTTAGGTGTGCTTGCCACCACTTGGGATCGCCTGCCCGGGTTTATTTCCAAGATACCATATATGGCAGATGCAATGTGGTGTGGACCGTCAAATTATCGGCAATCTGGGACACAGATTGCGTCTGTATTGCGAAAACTTGTCTTAACTGAAAGGTTCGAGGACGCAGGTTGGAACGGGTGGGAGGTAAAAGAGTAGAGGGGAAATATAGGGATTATCTAAGATAGAAAGTGTGGTAGAGGCTATTTTAAAAGATAGCCTCTATTTTTATGAAGGCAATTATCGAAAGAATGAGATCATGAAGAAGCAAAGAGCTTACCACGCCTCTTCAAAAATATGAGGGTCATCGCTCGGCTAGAAAAGGGAACTACTGATCCTCAACTGTCCAATGTGCTTAAGGTGCTAGCCCCCTCGGAAAACCCTTGTAATAGCGGACTTAAAGCACGAATAAGTGGAGGAAATTGGGTTATGCCTTTTTGCTTTGTATTTGCGTTCTACTCGAACCACCCTTATGGGGAACCACAGCACAGGTAGTATCTGGAGGGGATCGTCTCCATTAGTTTCCCTACTCGGACAATTGCTCATATCAACTTTAAATTACAGCACCTGCAAAGCCTTTGTGGGTGCTATTTTTTACAGAAAGTGTCTAGACAATATAGATACTTTAACTGGCATCTTTACATTTATGTCACATTGTTATTATACACTCTTGACAAATTCTACCAAAAGGTCTACTATAGTTGTAGTGGTCAAATATGGTTCCTAAATCTCTGTTACTTGGCAAACCTGGTGAAAGCCAGGGACGCAAAGCCACGAGTCTAAAGCCCACGGGGTCATGACAGTCGGGTTGCCGGAGAAGGTGATGGTATATCACCATACCCATCTGTATACGGCAACAGATGGGTTTCTTTTTTACGCGGGGTGGGACAGGCCGTTTTTTATCAAAAAAAGGAGGGACTCATATGTTTCACTTACTTAGCCGCTTGTGGCATGAAGAAGATGGACAGGGAATGGTTGAGTATGCCCTTATTATCGCTTTGATTGCAATCGTAGTTATTGTGGCCTTAGGACCTTTAGGTAAAAGAATCGCTGCTTTATTCCAAAGCACCACAGATAATCTGCCTGAAGCAGCAGAGACAACTCCTTAAGAATTAATTTGCCCCGCCACCCCGCGGGCGGGGTATTTTTAAAAGGTGAACATTTATGTTTTTAACGATAAAAATCTGCTGCACCCTCATAGGTCTGGTTTTGGCTGTAGTCTGGGATTTGAAAACCAGGCGAATCCCAAACTGGATAATTCTTTTTTTGCTAGGCTCGGCCTTGATTCTTAATTTTGCAGAGGGCAGCGTTTGGGGCCAGTCAGGGGCAGGCTTTGCCCTGGGACTTGCACTATTGTTTATTCCCTTTGCTCTGGGCGGCATGGGAGCGGGAGACGTAAAGCTTTTAGCTGGAATAGGGGCCCTTTG
>DIQB01000116.1:0-2027 GCA_002427165.1 Firmicutes bacterium UBA5473 | reverse complement strand
GCCCTGTGGGGGCCCAAGTTCGTCTTGGCCACAGCTTTAATTGGCGCTGTGGTAGGCGGGATAATCGCTTTGGGTTATCTGCTAGCGGCGCCAATAGGCCGCGCAATGTCTGCGCGTAACTTGTGGCTTGTGTTTATGATCCCCAAAGAAGAGCTGCGGAAGCTGGGCCAAAAACGCTTCCCCTATTCTTTAGCCATAGCACTGGGAGCAGTTGGAGCCTACTTTTTCCTAGGGGGGTGAGGCCATGGTCCCAAAGAAACTACAGCAAAAATCGAAAGCTAACAGAGGCCAGGCGCTTGTGGAATTCGCACTGGCCATTTCGCTATTGTTAATCCTTCTTGTGGGCATGCTAGAGTTTGGTTTTGTCTTTCACACCTATCTTTCCTTGGATCATGCCTCTTTAGAAGGAGCACGGGTGGGAGCCTTAGGCGGAAGTGATGAGGCAATCAGCGCCAAAGTCCTTGAGGTTGTCTCGCAAGATGTGGATCCTGGGATTCTCCAGATCAAGATTACCCCCCAATCTGGCCAAAGACTAAGAGGCCACCCTTTGTCTGTCACAGTGGAATATCCTCGCACCTTTATCACGCCCTTTGGCAGCATTGTTGGAAATGGCACACTACACCTGAAGGCAAAGGCGGTGATGCGGATTGAATAGGGAGCGCGGTTCCGTTTTAGTTTTGATCGCAGTCTCTTTTGTCTTTCTTTTGAGCCTGGTGGCACTGGTAGTTGATATCGGACTTTTGTATAGCCAGCGGGAAGGCTTGGTGCGGGCAGTAACTGCAGCAGCTTTAGCAGGCGTGCAAAAATTGCCAGCAGATCCAGATAAGGCAGAAGCTGTGGGCTTGGAATATGCCAAAGCCAATGGGATCCAAATGCAAGATGCGCTAGGGGCACGGGCCACAAAAAAGGAAATAGGCGTTTGGACCCGGCGCTATGTGCCCTTGAAGTTCGCGCAAGTTTTTGGACTGAAAAAGCTTCCTATTTCTGCCTCAGCCAAAGCCCAGGTGGGAGTTGTGGGGAAAATAAAAGGGGCAGTTCCCTTTGGCGTTGTTAAACAGAACTTTGTTTTTGGTCAAGAATATACCCTCAAATTCGGTTCAGAATCAGACGGCAGCATCTATAGCGGTAACTTCGGGGCATTGGCTCTGGGGGACACAGGCGCCAGCAACTACCGGCAGAATATTTTGCGTGGCTATCCCCAGCTCCTTTCTTTAGGAGACTGGGTGCCAACTGAGACCGGTAACATGAGTGGCCCTACAAAACAGGGTGTAGACGATCGAATTCGCGGTTGCATGCATGTGCCAGCTTGCACCTATGATAACTTTGTTCCTGATTGCCCTCGTTTTGCAATTGTGCCGGTGATCGATTCATTAGAGCTCAATGGCAGGGGAGAGGTGCAAATCGTGGGCTTTGCAGCCTTCTTTCTCACAGGCGTCACAGGAAGCGAGGTTAGTGGCCATTTTCTGCGCTGGAGCGCAGATGCAGAGCTTGGCACAGGTGAGGATTATGGCCTTTTGGCCTATAGGTTAATATCAGTAAAATAGGGGGGATGGGGTCATGCAAATGCGCGGGCCACTCATTATCGCATTACTTTTGGCGTTAGGCAGCACCTTTTTGGCAGCCCGCTTTCTAAACAATAAACCCGCAGCCGATCCCCGGGGACAGCTGATGGAGGTTGTGGTTGCAACGCAAACTATACCCCAGCGCACCCGGATTACCCAGGAGATGGTAAGTAGCCAAAAGGTACCCACAAGCTACATCCACTCTGATGCCCTCCGTAGTCTCAAACTTGCTGTGGGGAGAGTGACACAGGCAGAGATTATGGCAGGGGAGCAGGTCCTCATAGGCCGCCTTGTGGAAAAGGGGAAAGAACCATCTCTTTCTTATGCGATTCCACCTGGGATGCGTGCCATTACTGTGGCGGCAAATGAGGTTATTGGTGTGGCAGGATTTATCCTGCCAGGAGATAGAATTGATGTCTTGGCCACCTTCCCAGGGGAGAAGGCAGGGGAGGAGACCACAACCAC
>DIQB01000029.1:20930-21211 GCA_002427165.1 Firmicutes bacterium UBA5473 | reverse complement strand
ACTTTTAATCCTAGCTGGTTTCCCCCAGAATCATAAATGACAAGATCAGCTTCGTCTGCGATGATGATGTGGTATTCAGAAGGCCCCATAGCCCGTGGGCCCCTGCCCATGCCGCCCCTAGGCGTGGGCAGGGAGAATGCCAGGCCTCGGAAGCTACCGTTTTCTTGGTAGTAGGCGGAGAGGATTTGTGCGAGGTTCGCTTGTTGGCCTCGCTTGTGACGCGTGAGGTACTGGGAGAAAAGCCGCTGGGTATTATAAAGGGAGAGGCCGGCGAACAGCGC
>DIQB01000029.1:20296-20760 GCA_002427165.1 Firmicutes bacterium UBA5473 | reverse complement strand
AGGGAGAGGCCGGCGAACAGCGCCACCGCAAGGAGCGCCACCAGGCTTACGCCGATCACAAGTCTGGTGCTGATGGAGAGTTGTTTTTTCATCTATCCATTCCCCCTCACCAAACGATAGCCCAGTCCATAGACTGTGGCAATATATTTGGGGTCTTGGGCTGAGTCTCCTAGCTTCCTTCGTAGGTTGCTCAGGTGAGTGTCAATTACCCGCTCGTAGCCTGGAACGTAGCCGTCCAGGGTCACTTCCACCAGCTGCGTCCGGCTGTAGAGCATCCCTGGATGCTCCGCCAGGGTAGAGAGGAGCTTGAACTCTGTAGGGGTGAGGCTCAGCTCCTTCCCGCCCATCCATACCTGGTGCCCCTCCAGATCTATCTTTAGATCTCCAACTGTAACTAGAGTTGTCTTTTGTGGTTCCATGTCTTTTGCACGGCGTAAGATGGCCCGGACTCTGGCCAGAAGCTC
>DIQB01000029.1:0-20083 GCA_002427165.1 Firmicutes bacterium UBA5473 | reverse complement strand
TAGTCGTCTGCACCAAGCTCCAGTCCTAGTATCCGTTCTAGCTCTAGAACTCTGGCAGTGAGGACGATTACAGGTAGCCGGGAGCCTGAGGCGCGGATTTGGCGCAGGAGATCCAAGCCATTGCCATCGGGCAGGGTAAGATCTAGGATTACCAGTTCCGGTTCTGTCTCCAGCATTATCTGAGCCGTGCCCAAAGTTTCTGCCACCTCCACCTGGAAGCCTTCCTCCTTTAGATATGCTGCCAAAAGCTCAGCTAGCTTCTTTTCATCTTCAACAAGTAAGATTCGGCTCACTGCCATCCCCCCTCAAGTAGTCTTTTCAATGTAATTCGCCGCCGGGGTCCAGCTTCCTTGTTGCGAAAGAGTGGTCAGGGCAGTCTTTCCATTATTTACAACCCCTCTTTTAGGAGGATTTGGGGTATAAAGAGCGAATTCTTTTTGTGAGCGAAACAAAAACCGCTCCTCACTTGATGCATGATACTGGGAGAGAGAAAAGGAGGTGAAACCCCACAGCACTTCCAGTGGAATCTAAGGTGAGCGCACTAGGATATGTAGCCAGTGGGAAGAGGATAAGGTAACATGGAGTTCTTACTCGCTTCCCCAGTCGCAGTAAAAATCAGAGCACAATTGTCTCAAGACGCAGCAACAACTACACTTAAAAATTGCTAGGGGGATATCACGTAATGAAAAAAGTAGCTATTCTATTAAGTATCGCAACACTGCTGGCATTTGCCCTTCCAGCCATGGCCCTTCCTTCCGTGGGAGGAACATTGGAGCTTGAAGGAAACTGGCGGCAACACGGACCTGTAACTGTAGAAAATCAGGCAAACATCGCACTTGGTTTCGATGCTAGAACTCGTGCTGGCATTGAGCTTCAGCTAGGAGATGGTCAGACCTTTTTCGATGGATTAAAACTTGACCAGTTCCAGCGCGGTTATCTGCAGCGCCTCGGCTCTCTATGGGCCGGCGGACCACAGATGGTTACCACAATCGGTGGTCTTCGTTTCAACTACTCTCCTTACGTTGCTTGGATTGGACAGAACGACAGTGTAGACGGAATCAGCTTTGAAGGCTACAGACGAGGACCCATCTCTGCCGGAGCTTTCTACACTGTAGACAAGACCCTCGGTGGTAGGGTAGAGGCTAATCTAGAACAGCTGAATATCGCAGGCACCGTAGTGCACGATGATGCTCAGACGGCTCTGGATATCACAGGTCAGATCGAGCCTATTGAAGGCGCACAGGTTACAGCGACCTACGCTACAGCTAACGACGCAGATATCATTAAGATCGATGGTGGATACAGCATCAACCCACAGCTGAGGCTAGTGGCAGGATACCGCTCCTTCGATCCCGACTTCGCTGCCAAATGGCATAACCCCAACTGGGATCCCTTCTATGAAGAGAGCAATCCTGTAGCACAATACCATGGCCTTCGCGGCTACACTGTAGGTGTCCGCACTGGCGCCTATGGTCTAGTATTCTCCGCAGATGCTGATCGCTATGAGTGGATCAACACAGGATTCCGTCAGGATGCTATCCGCTTTGGCGCTGCCAAAGAGTTGGATCTTGCAGGAAATCGGATCAACACCAGCTATGAGCTCACATTGCCAGATGGCGACGATGCACGTCACCAGGTACAGGCTGCCTACCGCGCACCTAACGGTCTTGGTGTAGAGGCTCTGTACAACAGTGAAACAGGTGGCTTGGCTCGGGTAGGAATGAACGTTGCATTCTAAGTTTCTAGCAACTAATTGCAGCATAATTGAACCAAGAATTGCAGTAAACTAGCACTTATGATTATACTAGATAATCCAGTAGCAGACGAACCACAAAACAACTAGGGAATTCAGCCTGTCTAAAGTAAAAATGGTAGCAAACTACAACCGGGGGTAGAGCAGTTGCTCTACCCCTTTTTCATTTGTATGCCCGGCAGGCCTGGCTTCTACACGGTGAGGGTCAGAAACGGGGGTTGGCTACCATAGCAGAAGCAAGGATGTTGTAATAAACAGCTGAAACCCCCATTTGGAAAGTAGAAAGATAGCGGTGAACGCAAAGACCTGCCGGAAAAAGCCGAACGACACGCGGCACCTGAGCATCAGAAGCTGCTCGAAACACAAGACGTATTTGATGGAAAGGTGGAATGAATTAGATCGTAGGGAAAGCATTGAAGCTAGAGGTGGAAAACAGTGGAAAGAGAGGAACTGTGACAATAGCCTCATAGCTCTTTTGCGTAGCAGTGTCAGAGTTAGAAATAGAGATGATTTTAAAAAGGCGCTTTTAGCGCAAAGTAGATGATTTTTAGGCTAAGCGGTTGGGGTCATGGATTGCGGGCAGGTATAATCCATGGCTCTTTTGTTTAAAACCAATTTTTCTTAGCACTTCAATCAGCTAGTTTCTTGGGAAATTCCACAAGAAGCGCCCGCACAGGCGATGCTCTCTTTCCGGAAGCATCAAAGGTGCAGCAACCAAGAGATAGCTACCCTCCAGCACCATCCTCAGACGCAATCCCTCTAAAACCCAAACATTATTTTCAAAAAGGAGCTTGTGGGTTGCGTGGTCCTGTTGGTTGCGTTCAATTCCCAGCGAATCTATCCCCACGCAAAAAACGCCCTCCTCCACAAGAAAAGCAGCACCAGCCGCGAAAAAAGTAGACAAAATTGGGATCAAGACCCTGAACCTCTGAATTACGAGTTTTTAAGAGGAGTGTTTTTTCTTGAATATTGTGTTCTGCCAAATGCTCCCTGCCAATGGCGTCTTTTACAGATGACCTCAAGCTTGGGCCTTTTCTCCTCCCGATTCTTATAGACCGGCATTAATTCTGAGATGGGCATGGAAAGATCGTAGATTTGCATACGTCCTCCTCTAGCCAGGGAACAGGAGGCCAGCTCCCTGCTCTGTATGGTTTTAGCGGAAGCTTTCCTAAATCAGAGAGCGAAAGAACTTGATCATAAAATTCCCAGGCAGTTTCAATCTCCTCCCAGCTGGCAAACAGCGCGCCATCACCTAGAAAAATATCTCGCAGCAGATGTTCATAGGCCCGGGGGGATAGATTAGGAAAAGCGCAGTTTTGGCAGTAATCCATCTGGACAGGCACAATTTGCTCCTTGCTAGCCAGCTTTTTGGCATTAAATTGTAAGAAGACGCCTTCTTGGGGTTGGATCTTGATCACCAAAAGATTCGGCTCAAGATCGTATTTGCCGAAATATAAAACTTGCGGCGGGGTTTTAAATTCCACAATTACCCCAGCTCCCTCCTGGGGCAGTCTTTTGCCAGTTGTGATAAGAAAGGGCACTTGCGCCCAACGAAAGTTGTTCACAAAAAGCCTCAAGGAAACAAACGTCTCTACCTCAGAATTTGGAGAGACGCCTGGCTCTTGCCTGTAGCCCGGGACTTTTTTTCCACCCAGTTCTCCTTCCACATATTGCCCTCGCAGGATATTCTCGTTTTTTAGGGGGGAGAGGGAACGGAGGACCTTCACCTTTTCGCTGGCGATAGCCTCCTGAGTCAGGGAGGCTGGAGGCTCCATGGCGAGTAATGCTAACAATTGCATCAGGTGGCTCGGAATCATATCCCTGAGGGCACCGGCTTGCTCAAAGTAGGATCCTCTGTCCGCTACAGAGCCGCTCTCGAGAACATTGAGCTGAATTTTCCTCAGATATCTGTTGTTCCACAGGGGCTCGAAGAGAGAATTGGCAAAGCGGAGCACTAAGATGTTTTGAAGCATCTCCTTGCCAAGGTAATGATCGATTCGATAGATATTGTCTGCAGGGAAGCTGGCTTTAAGCTTTGCATTGAGGCTTTGGGCAGAATCTAGATCCCGACCGAAGGGCTTTTCCACTGCGATCCGTGGCCAGGTGCCAGCGGATTTGGTGAGGCCAGCTTTTTGTAGCTGCTCCACAGCTATAGGAAAACTAGCTGGTGCAATGGCAAGATAAAATAGGAAGCGTCTGTGGTTGTATCTCATCAAATAGTTTCGGAGCAGCTTAAAACCTTCCTCATGGTTCAGATCAAACTGGAGGTAGTGGAAAAGGGAGAGAAAATCCTCAGATACCTCTTTGTCCCCTCGGGAGTGGATAGCCACAGCCCTGGCTACTTCCTGTTGAAGTTCTTCTTTATTTGCTAGCCTCCGGCCCACACCCACAACGGTCAATCCTTCAGGCAGTAATCCCTCTAAGTATAGGTTGTGGAGGGCTGGGTAGAGTTTGGTCTGAGCTAGGTGCCCTGTGGCACCGAAGAGCACTAGGGTGCAGGGCTCATAGGTCATGTGCATCCCTCCAGCGGACATGGAAGTCTCCGTGTTTGTCGATCCTTCGGAATGTGTGGGCACCGAAATGATCTCGTAGGGCAGCGAGGAGATTTGCAGGTAGCGTTTCTGTGCGGTAGGTGTCGAAATAAGTAAGGCAAGAAGCTAAAGCGGGGATGGGAAGTCCATGCTCTAGGGCCCAAAGCACAGTGCTCCGCAGCTGCGTCTGGCTTTTTTCCAAGACCTGGGAGCCGTAGCGTGTGAAGATAAGATTGCTCACAACCTCCAGATCGTCCAGTTTTTTTAACAGCCCGGCCCTGATAATGCAGCCTGCCTGCCAGATCTCCGCGATTCGAGCTAGTTTCAGGGGCCAGCTATAGCGGTCTTTGGCATCGCCAAGAAGGGCAAAGCCTTGGGCAAAAGCTAGCAGCATTCCACACAAAAGGCTGGCCTTGAGGATTTGGGGCTCTAGCATTTGTGGAGGATTTATTTTCTCGGGGAAAAGCGCTCCAGCTCTCGCTCGATCCGCTCCTTTCAGGGAGAGCTGGCGGAAATAGACAGCTTCCGAGATGGCAGGGGCAGCAATCTCCTGGGCCATGCTCTGGTTCACAGTCCATGCACCTGTGCCTTTGGAGCCTACTTGATCTAAAATTTGAGGCAGGAATGGCTTTCCAGTATCTGGATCTTGCTTTTTGAGAACATCCACTGCCAGCTCCAGAAGATATGAGCTGACCTCGCCACGGTTCCAGGAGGCAAAGAACTCTGCTATTTTTGAAAGGGGATAATTCATCGCAAGGAGGATTTGGTAGCTCTCGGCTAGGAGCTGCATCAGTGCATATTCGATTCCATTGTGGATCATCTTGGTGTAGTGGCCTGCGCCGCCAGGACCTAAGAAGGCGCAGCAGCTCTGGCCTGCCCTGTTTTTGGCAGAGATGTCCTCGAGGATTTTCCCTGCAAGCTCCCAGCCTTCTTCAGCTCCTCCCACCATAATACTGGGACCCAGGCGGGCTCCAAGCTCTCCTCCTGAGATGCCCGCGCCCAAAAAGTGAATCCCGCGGCTATGGAGCATTTCTGCACGACTGTTTGTGTCTTCAAAGAAGCTATTGCCACCGTCGATTATTACATCTCCAGGTTCAAGCTGGGAGAGGAGTTGTTCTAAGGTGGCATCCACTGCAGCTCCTGCCTTTACCATCAGCAGCACAACTCGAGGTTTATTGAGTAGGGAGATAAATTCCCGCATGTTTGCTGCGCCGCTTAAAAGGGGATTAGCATTTTTCTTGACAAATTTTTTGGTATTCTCGACTGTTCGGTTCGCTACCACAACCTGGTATCTATGCTCTAGCAAATTGAGGGCAAGGTTTTGTCCCATGGGGCCCAGACCCCAAACGCCAATTTGTGCCATCGGAGACCTCCTCTTTCCGGATATTCTGCCCAAGTTTTAAGATAAGTTTCCAAGGGGAAATAAATTGTCTTGTTTTGGGATAATAATAGGAGGCACAAGATTTTGTTGACAGCGGCAACAGTTTCCTTTATACTTAAGTTAATAAGTAATATTTAGGAGTGTCAGCCCATGATCAGCAATAAAACAGATTATGCACTGCGGCTGTTGATAAACCTGGCAACGAACTTGGATCAGGAACTTATCCCCTCGCGGCAAATAGCGGAAGAGGAGCAGATACCGCCTAACTTCTTGCCGCAAATTGTGGCATCTTTGGTCAAAAAGGGATGGGTGGAGTCTGTACGCGGGCCAGGTGGGGGAGTGAGGCTCGCTGTAGAGCCGGCCCAGATTACTGTTTTAGATGTAATAGAGCTCTTCGAAGAAGTGCAGGTGCGCCAATGTGTTCATGATCCCGGAGTTTGCACTCGTGCAGCCTCCTGTCCTCTGCGGAAGGTTTTGGGAAAGGCAGAGTCTCAAATGCAACAGGTATTGAGGAAATCCACGATTGCAGATTTATTGAATGAGGAAGCCTAGGGAAGGTATTGACAATAATCCCCTGAAAGCTTTCCTGTGGCGCTGGTTACTGGATTTCGGAAGGTGGGAAAAACAACACTTCTGCGTCATTTGAGTGAGCCTAATCGTAGATATGTAACCCTTCGTGATCCCTTTACACGTCATTTAGCCACGTCTGATCCTGCATTGTTTTTGAGCGTTTTGAGCCATCGCTCTTTATCGATGAGATCCAATATGCCCCTGAGCTCCTGCCTTATATTAAAATGCATGTGGATGAACAGAGAAGCAGAGGCCAGTTTTGGCTCCCTTGATCCCAGATGTTTAATTTAATGAAAACCTAAACCAAAAAAAACCTAACCAAATACAACCAAAAATATTTCAAAAACCTATTGCGATGCAGAATTCTATATGGTATAATTCTAACGAACGTTAAGTATAGAGGTGCATGGTATGGCAAAAAAGGACCTGAGAGAAAGAATCAAAGAAGTAGCAGTAGAGCATTTCAATAATAATGGTTACCATGGAACAACGATCCGTAACATAGCAAAAGACGTGAACTGCTCCTTGCCAATGATTTATTACTATTACAATAATAAAAAGGAGTTGTTTGATGAAATCATAAAAAGGGAATATTTTGGCCTTTTAAAAAGGCAGGCGGCACTCTTGAGGACAAATAACATCATAGATTTTTATACAAAGTTTGTGTACGATCTGAACTCTCTGAGCAACTATGATAAAAAAGTTTACCGGCTTGGAATCAAGGTATATCTGTCCTTTGATGGCGATGAGGAACTAATGGAAATCATGGATGAGTGGGAAAAGACTATACTTCCGCGGCATTACCAGATATTAAAACCATATCTGAAGAACGCAGATAATGATATCGCGATTGTACGAACATTAGTACATTTATTGGAAACATTGATAGAAAGTATCGTCGTCAAAAACAGATTTCTACCTGAAGAAGAAATCCGAGAAGAGATTTCAATCGTCCTTCGCGAATGTTAGTGTTTTGTTTTTTGCAATGCCTAACGAACGTTAAAATAAACAACATATCAAAGGAGAGACGAAAAATGGATATTGAGAAGAGATTTATCCTATTGCAAAATACCTATGCGGCATCTATAGCAGAGACTGTAAACACTTATGACAAGCTAAAGGTGCTTGATACAATCGTAGAGAGAAGAAAAGAAAGGCAGGCACAGACAGCGCCCTTTTTGAATCAACAGCTTGGCATTGAAACCGTTGAGGATTTTTTTGCAAGCTTTCAGAAATTTATGGCTGTGCAAACTGGTTTGTAGAAAAAACAGATAACGGCTATATTGCTACGGCAGTTTCGTGCAAGTTATGCGCGTTGTCCAAGAAAATGGGAGGAGCAAATCCTTGCAATGGATGGTGCTTAGATCCCATGTTCGCTATGATCAGTACCGCAGGCAAAATCGATGCCGGAAGCATAGCTGTTGAAAGCACTTTAATGGCCGGAGACTGTTGTAAAGTGCTTGTCAATATCCGTACAGAACAGAATGATACTGCTGAATCTTCATTGACATATGGATAATGAAAGAAGGCGGGAAAATGCATTTATATTGTCAAGAAAATGAGAACCTTAACAAAATCATAGATGGCGGCGTGAGGGATTCTTGTTTATGCGAGAGAGTAAATGAAGAATATATGAGGTCATTGATAAAGCGAGCCCGTGAGTTGGAGGTATCATGAAAATGGAAAGGAAACGAGCCGATCAGAAGAAAATATTATTATACGGGTTCATGATTTTGCTGTTGCTTGTTTTTCAGGAAGTACTAGGTAAGGTGGGGAGAATCGTCGCCGATTTACTCCACTACGAGAGGTTTGATCCCTATAAAGCCTTTGCATGGGTTTCTGTTCACCATATCACTGAAATGCTAATTGCCTTGGCTGTAATTATGATGCTAAGCAAGTTGCTGAAAGTTGATTTCGGTTTCGGCCTTGGCGACAGGGAAAAAGGAACTAAATATGTAGTGGTGTATACTGCCATATTTGCAGGGATTACACTTGTTTGCCATATACTTATGCTGATCTATAACTTACTGCCGGTATATGACTTCCCATTAAACAAAAACAATATTCTTGGAACGCTGGGATTTCAAATCCTTTTAAGCGGGCCTGCCGAAGAGATTCTGTATCGGGCGCTCCCCATTACAATGCTCGTGCATGTATTGGGAAAGAGCGTAAAAGTAAAGTGGGGCATTACATTAGAAACAATTATCGCCTCTTTCTTGTTTGCTATTGCACATATGAAATGGTCTTTATTCCCTTTTACCATTGAAGCGAATTACTTCCGGCTGTTCTATGTTTTTGTGTTAGGCACTATCCAGGGCAAAGCATACCAAGATAGTCGCAGCCTTGTATATCCGATGTTCATGCACAGCATCAGCAATGTGCTGATGGTTGGAACAGGGTATTTGTTTCTCTTATTATAAGACAGGTGTATTATCAGAACTTTTTTTATAGCGCTTATGGTAATCATATTTGTTGATAGAAAGTGAGGGTCAAGGTGTGAAAAAAGCCGGATGTGTTTTTTAGGAATCTGTATGCTTGGAATGTGGGGTATGCTCCTTTTTACCGGGCAGGTTGAAGAAATTGGCACAGAGCCATTCAGAATAGCAGCGCATCTTTTTTTAGAGGGTATTACTGCCATATTATTAATTTTGGGCGGGTTATTATCCCTGAAGCATAGCAGTCGCGGAGAAAGGCTGCATTTCATTTCCCTTGGAATGCTGCTGTACTCTGTTTTGACAGCAGGCGGATATTATTTGCAGCTGAATAATGTGGCAATGACAATGATATTCGGTATGCTCTTTTTGGCCACTGTTGTTTTTATAATATCCAATCTTGCTATAAGGCAATTGCCGCAATGATCCATAAATGCTTTTGGAAAATACGATTTGGGAGGTTAACGAAGGCAAAGAAAATAGATCAACCACTATCCCCCCTATGTGCTGAGAATGGAGGTTATAATGAAATGAAACCATTTGTAAGACTATTGGTCATTGTTTCTTCTGTGTGCGCGATTATTTCAGCATGCCTGGGTGTGTTTTACTCGTTTGACGGCACAGCGAGAACAGTAACGAATATATATGGACAGGAAATAAGTCCTTTGATGATGCTCTATATGCCAAGAGATTAACAGGCACAGCAATCTTTATGATCATCGGCGGGTGTTCCGTTCTTGTATGGATGATGTTTATCATTCCATCCGTTGTTTCAGGAAAGCCAATGGAAATCATAGATACATACACCACTGAGCCGACGTTTGCCATCGATTTGGCTATTATATTACCATCAGCACTGTTTTGCGGCATCACGCTGTTAAAGAAAAAAGCGGTTGCGTATCAGCTTGCGCCCGTTCTGCTTATTCTATTAACAGGAGCAGGAATTTGTGTTATCCTGCAAACCATCGTCCAGTCTGCTTTGGGCTTTGTCTTAGATGCGGGCCAATTGTTTGGGCTGGTGATATCGTTTGTGATACTTGGGACAATTGCTCTTTTACTGAATATCAAACTGTTAAGACGCACAGTGTGAGAGCACCACTGGAATTGCTTTAGGGCTGATGGACAATATGCTATGATGATTCTGGATGATATTGGATGGGTTTATTTTTGTAGCGCCAATTTTTCTGCTCTTGAAAATGGGTGACAATCAGGCCGCAGAAAAGGAACCGGAAGCGGCTTAACAAATAAAAAAAGCGTCCAGTTTAACAAATGTTACAGGACATAGGGGAAGGAGGAGGAAGTCATTGACTGAATCGCCACTATTAGCTAAAGCTAGCGTGCGGTCTTATCGAACCACTTATTTGTGCTTGAAAGGTGATTCTTACACTGGTTTATATATGATTAAGCTGAGAAGCGCAGTCTACGACTCACCTCACCGTGCTTTGTAGTGTATCTTCTCATCAGGGCCATAACAAAGCAGTGAAAGTCGCACAACATTTTTTTCATCACTATTTGTGCCGCCAGCGTAGCGGCAGAATGGAGGTTTATATGCGAAAGACTTTTGTTACCGTTTTTCTTTTTGGTATATTAGCTATTAACAGCTCAGCTAGTAACGCTTGGAATACACTAGAGACGGAGCATTTTCTTGTTCACTTTTCTCGTGGATATCAAGAACTTGCACGAACTATTGCTCAAAAGGCAGAAGAAATTCATCCACTGGTAACTACGCGTCTGGGTCATACCCCTAAAACAAAAACTCACATTGTCATGGACGGTTCCCATGATTTTGTGAGTGGCTCTGCTGGCAATTACACCAATAATAGTATTCACATTACCCTGATTCCTCCAGTATTGCCCTACAGTTCTGGGATCTCTGCTTCCAGGACATCCTGGCTTGAATCCTTGTTAATCCATGAATTCACGCATATAGTTCATGTAGATATGAATGCTGGAATCTATTCTATCATCAGACGGATCTTCGGAATGGTTCCTGTAGTAACTTCCCCTAACATTGCTCAAGGCCTCCATTTAATAGAGGGACGTGCAAACTATGAAGAAATCATACATACCCCCGGGTTAGCAGAAACACGGTTTCGGGACATGTTTTTACGAACTGCAGCTTTGGAGGGAATGCTTCTTCATAAAGATCAGACTGCAGGTTATTACAATCTGGGACAGTGGAATCCTGGAAGCGCACCCTATCTTTATGGCTTCGCCTACCTAGATTACATTGCCCGGACCTATGGAGATGAAGCTTTAAGACAACTATACCTTGCTGCCCCTTACACAGGTCTTTTTGGGGGTGCTGAGGCTGGTTTTCAAGAGATTTTAGGCATATCCTTTGCCGCGTTAGAGGTTAACTGGCGAGAAGCTATGGCTAAAAAATATCAGAAGCAAGCGGCAGATATAAGAGCAGCTGGTCTTTCCAATTTTGATTATTTACCCACTGAGGATTGGTATCCAAGGCAACCTACCTATTCTCAGCAAGGGATATTAGCTTATCAAACTCAAGGACAAAAGATTCCTTCCATTCGTTTGTTTGATCCCAGCTCTAAAACCGAAATTCAGGTTTTGGCCTTAGGAGTTTACGGTGGTTTTGCCTGGTTGCCAGATAGCAAACACATTATCTATTCTGCCCCTGCCCCGCAAAATGACCAAACGCACAATGATTTATTCATACAAGCCGTTGCTAGCAGGGTAAGGCAACGGCTTAGCGTTGGCCTGCAAGCAATAGCACCGGCAATATCTCCGGATGGATCAAAAATAGCTTTCATTCAATTGAACAGCTATTCACTTTCCTCTAATGTATGCGTTGCTCCTCTATATAAGAAAGATGGCAATTACCTGTTAGGTCCTATTGATGTTTTGCTCCAAGGCGATACAACAAATTATGCCATTTCACTTGCCTGGAATCCTACAGGCGAGCTTCTTGCCGTGGAAAGAGCAGTAGGACAAGGAAGAACCGGCATTTATTTATTAAATAGCTCGCGCAATATCATCCCCATAATTGAAGAACTGGCTCATGTAGGGCAACCTGCATTTAGTCCTGATGGGCGCTATCTCCTTTTCGAATCAGATCGAACAGGGGTTGCCAATTTATACGCCTATAACTTAGAGACGAAACAATTGCGTCAGCTAACAAATGTGCTGAGCGGAGCATTTTTCCCCAAATTAACTCCAGATGGGCAATTTTTGATCTTTACTCATTATACGGCACAGGGATATTGCCTTGCACAAATGCCTTTTAAGCCGGAGACTTCCCCCCAGCCTATGCCCCCTTTTGTAGGTAGCCATTGGCAAGTTGCGCCCTGGCGGAAAGATGCTCTCATCGGAACACCGGGAACTGTGAGCGCTGAGTTATCCCCTCGACCATACAAAGTTTCAAGTTTAAAACCAAGCTGGTGGCTTCCCTATATTTGGACGGAAACCGGCGGCCTCAAATTTGGGATTATAACTGGAATGCAAGATGCACTAAGGAAGCATTATTATATTCTGCAAACGGAATACGGTTTGGCAAGCGGGAAGCCAGGCCTAAGCCTAAACTACAATTGGCAGCACGATCCAGTGTTTTCTCGGGGTTTAGATTTCAACTTATCTCTAAAAAGCCAAGAACATTTCTTAAAGTTTGAGGCAGGCTATACAAAGGAGACCGGACCAACTCAGCAAGAACCAAATACCAGGCGAATTTATGGTGGAATCCAGCTTGCTAAGAGGAATCCCAACATCTTTGCCGGTTGGCAACACCAACGTTTAAGTGGAATTGACCTGCAACATTCTCAAAAATTAAATATTCAGCTCAGCTCCTCATTAAACGAAGACACAGGTAGGCTATCTTTGCTTAGTGGCTGGTCTGCCAAATGCATATGGCCTTCAGCAGGTTCTTTAGGTATAGAGACTGTAGCGGCAATTACGCAAAAAAACACTGGATTTTGTTTTGGCAGCGCCACATCACCCCTGCATATCTCTGGGGTTGCACCTAACCATGGCAATGTCGGTGAGTGGGCTGTAAAGTTTGCTCTATCAGCGCAAAGGCCGTTGCGTTCTTTGTATCGTGGTCATTCTTTACTACCGATCTTTTTTGAACAGTTTGTTGGCGAAGTTTTTGCCCAATTTGGTGTTGGCGCAAGACACAACTCCGCGATAGCAGCCTTAGGCGCAGGCGTACATTTAGATACGTCCTTGATATATGGAAGGCTAAATATATCTCCTAGGTTAGGTGCATCCTTAGTTTGGTCAGATGAAGTACGAATCCCAAGTGTACATTTAGTTGGTAGTTTACATTATTAAAGTGCCCTTACAAACCTCCTGTTGGGGTTACTTAGAGGTATACTCATAGTACCAGTATTGAAACTGGAATGAAACGATATTGCAATTAGGAATGCAGATACAAAAGCTGAATGCCACCAGATTTAAAAGTTAAGTTCTTTGGTTTTACAGGATTGGGGGAATAGGTTTATAATCAAATTAAAAGGAAATTCTCTAGGAACGTGCTTCAAAAGTCCTTGGCAAGAAGGGAGGGAGCTAAATGAGAAAAGTAGGGATCTGGTCGGCACCACAGGATGCAGATGATAAATATGAAGAGATTATCCAAAGGGCTATAGCACCGCTGGGAGGCTGGGAAAATTTCATTAAACCTGGAGATCTGGTGCTAATCAAGGCCAATGAATTTATTGCGGTTCCTGCCGAATCAGGCAAGACAACTCATCCTGCATTGGTGCTTGCTGTTGCCAAGGCGGCAAGAGCTACAGGAGCCAGGGAAGTTATAGTGGGAGATTTAAATGATTCCATCTTCCAAAATTTTGCCTCCTATCCCGAGATTTACGATTATGCAACGCTGGTTAATTTTGGTAAACTTCCACACCAGCATCTCGAGCTTCCCGGGGCACAACCTTAAAGACTTCAGTTCCGATGCCAAAGATTGTGAAGGAATGTGATGTTTTTATCAATATACCGGGACTACGCACCCACGCTCTGCCTCTTTTTCCCAATGCGATGAAAAATTTGAAGGTTTTTTTGTCTTTAGGTTCAACATCGCAAGTTCATATGTGGGGTGTGGAAGGCTCAGTTGTGGATCTGAATGCTTTCAGGCCAAGCGATTTGGAGTCTTCAGGGCAACTTTCCCTCAGAAGGGAATCCCCTACTCACAGAGTTAATCTTGGTGGGAGATAATGCCCTAGCAGTAGATCTTGTAGCAGCCAAACTAATGAAGATTGATCCTGAGCAGGTTCCGTTTCTCATTGGGGGTCAAGCACGGGGTTTGGGTCCTGCTTCGGAGGAAATTGAGATTATAGGCGATAAAAAAGATGTATTGGCAAAGGGAATTTCCTTTGTCCCGCCGGAGCTAGAATTTAATAATTTACCTGAAGGAATGCGGGTGGTGGATCGCGGCGTTTGTAATATTTGCAGAAGGGCTTTGGCAAGTGGCTTGGCAGCTGCCCAAAATAGCCCCGAGTATCAGGACCCCGGTCGTGTTCTAGCAGCCGTAGGGCCGATTGAAAGCTTAGATCCCCAGCCTGGGGAAGACGTATTACTTGTGGGTAACGGTACAGCGGCCCATAGAAGTTCGGATAGAACCTGGCTTCCAGGCTGTCTTCCTCTTGCGGGGCAGTGCAAGCGTGCCCTACTCTCTTTGGAAAGGGGAAATTATAAAATTAGTTACTGTTCAATCGGGATGCGAGATTTGCCCCTAGAGGAGGTTATTGAATTAATTGGTCCCTTAGGTTATGAAGGGCTTGAGATCTGGGGCCAGCATTTAGAAAACTACCTCAAAAGTCATTCGCTAGAGGAGCTAAAGGCGGCTTTGGCAAAATTCGATTTGGCAGTACCCATGATCGCTCCTTATTTTAATTTAGTAGCAGGAGCTGAGGAGCTTGCAAAAAGCCGAGAAGATGCAAGAAAGTTTATCGGTTATGCCCAAAAGCTAGGTTGTCCGTGGATTCGAGTGTTTACAGGACCTCAAGGCTCAAAAGAGGCAGCTCATTGGATGTGGGCGCAAGCAACCGAGGAGTTAAAACAATTTGCAGTCTGGGGAAGAGAGGCCGCTGTTGGCTTTGCTGTGGAGACCCATCAAGGACAGCTAGCAGATACAGTGGGCTCCACCTTACGGTTAATTTTGCAGGTGGATGAGGGAAACTTCAGGGTTAATCTAGACATCCACAATCTCTTTGCGATGGGAGAAGATCCAGTTCGTGCTCTAAAACTGCTTGCGCCATACCTGGTGCATGTGCACGCGAAAAATGGTGAGATAAAAGAGCGCTTGCGTCACGGAATATCTCTTGCCGAGGGCAATATGGACTACCAGCCCTTTTTGCAGGAGTTGTACCGGCAGAACTTTGCAGGGTTTGTCTCTGTAGAATGGTTTGGTGAGGAGCCTATGGAGAATGCAATCTCTGAGCTTGCATATTTGCAGCAATTTCAATGATAAAGTAGGAGGTTTGAGGATTGCTTAAGATCGCTTTGGTGGGCTGCGGTGGTATGGCTCAGTATTACCGCAGGATTTATACCCAAATTCCAGGGGCACAGCTGACTGTAGTGGTGGATGCAAACGAGGAGGTAGCACGCAATTGCGCCGGAGAGCTGGGAGTCGAGGTATGGGGGACGGACTTTTCTCTCGCCCTTGCGCCTGAGATCGGGATGGTGGATGTGAGCACCCCCAACCACCTCCATGCTTTCCAGAGTATAGCGGCATTAGAGGCAGGTAAACATTTGCTGGTGCAAAAACCTATGGCTCCAACTGTCCGTGAGGCAGAGCAGATGGTGGCAGCAGCGAGAAGTGCCCAAAGGCAGCTGGGAATATATATGTGGCTTTTTGATAACCCCATGTTTTATGAACTAAAGAATATGATCCAGAAAGGTCTTTTTGGTGAAATTAGTCAACTGCGAGCTCGGGGTGCCCATAGGGGTGGTCTTACTATGGTCCCTGGCACTTGGCGGGGCTCTGGAGAAAAAACAGGTGGTGGCAGTTTTATTCAACTTGCAATCCACCCTCTGAATATGGCACTGTGGCTTTTGGATGATTCTGTGACAAAAGTGGCCGCCTTCAGCAAGAACCTCCTCAGTCCCAATGTGGGAGGCGATGATTTGACCACTGCAGTTTGCGAGTTTGCGAGTGGAAGGTTGGGGCTTTTGGATTCAGCATATTGTGCAGGACCCAACCTTTTGGAGCTCTATGGGACTCGAGGCAATCTTAAAATTCGTGATGAGCGTTATCTAGAACTTTTACTGGATGAGGATTACCGAGGAGAATTAATTTTATGCGAAGGCGGCGTGATCTCGCATTTTGATTTTCCTAAGCCCACAGATGGTCCCGTAGATCAGCACAGGGCTTTTGTAGCAGCGATCATGGAGGGTAAACCCGTTCCCATTCCAGGGGAAGTGGGACTTCAAGATTTGAGGATAGTGGAGGCAGTCTATAGGTCTGCCAAGACAGGGCAAATAGTTGAGGTAGGGTGATTTTATTGTCTAGTCTACAAGCGCAAGCGATGGTGATGGTAGAGTACGGGAAGCCACTAGAGTTGCAAGATGTAAATGTTGAGCTACCGTCTGATGCAATCGTAGTTGAGATTTTGGCAGCTGGTGTGTGTGGTTCTGATCTACATATGTGGCGAGGCAAGGACCCGCGGGCAGTACCTCCCTTTGTTTTAGGTCATGAAGGTGTGGGCAGGATTTTTTCCTTACCTCACGAAAAACAGGATCTATTAGGTTCAGAACTAAAGAACGGGGATCTAGTGCTTTGGAATCGGGGCATGTCTTGTGGCGAGTGTGAGCATTGCGTTCTTTGGAAGAGGCCTGCTCTTTGCCAAAAGCGCTGGACCTATGGGATCAACCCACCCCGAGATTGGGGATTACTCCAGGGCTGTTACGCCACGCACATTCTCTTGCGTCCCCAGACGGAATTCGTCAAGTTATCAGCGGAAGTTGATTTAGAGGCGATGGTGACAGCGAGCTGTAGCGGTGCTACAGCGGCTCATGCTTTAGATTTGGTTTCCATAAGACCCGGGCAGACTGTGTTGGTGCAGGGCTCAGGGCCTATGGGTCTGTTTGCTGTTGCTTTAGCTGCCAATCGTGGAGCGAGGGTTTTTGTGATAGGTAGCGGCCGGGAACGATTGAGGTTAGCGATACAGTTAGGTGCCCATAGGGTGTGGGATCGCAGACAGACAAGCATCCAGGCGAGAAGCGAGGAGATCAAAGCCGGAGGCTCTGGTGTTGATGTGGTGGTAGAGGCAGTGGGGCGATCTTCTGCACTCGAGGAGGGATTGGCTCTGTTACGCCCAGGCGGAACGTATCTTGTGGCCGGCTTTGGCAACCCTCAAGATCAGCTGCAGCTAGATCCTTTTCAACTCGCTAGAAGGCAAATTCGTCTACAAGGGGTATGGACCGGTGATGCGACTCACTTATTGCATGCTGCATCGCTGGTAGCCTCAGGACCCGCGAGATTTAAAAATATGGCCACGACTTTTCCCCTGAAAGCTGCAAATGAAGCGCTACTTGCCATGGAAAGGCGAGAGATTATCAAAGCGGTGCTGAAACCCTAGCTATTGGAGTCTGTTTTTGAGAAAGGAAGCGTTGACTTTGATGCAGATCATGGAGAGATACTTGCGCTGTTTGGAACCTTGGGTTAAATCACAGGAAAAATATATTTATCATATTTCTCAGCGGCCCAGTCTTGCCTGCTATGGCACAGGCTACAATAGCTGGGGCGTGCAAACAAACCAGAAAGCTTTTGCAGCATTGGCTGTTTTGGCAACAGATCCTGATTTTGCTGAAGTAAGAGCTGGCCTTCCCCAGAAAAAAGTGCTTGACTATGCGCTCAAAACCCTCCGTTTTTCCCTAGAAAGCCATATCGAGGGGAGTTATCACTGTACAGATGGCACAAAGTGGGGCCATACCTGGATTAGCACCCTCGGGATTGAGCGGATGATGCATGGGGTGGATGCTATAGGGGAGCACCTCACACTAGCGGACAAGGAGCTCCTGCGAGGGGTTCTGATCTCGGAGTGTGATTGGCTTTTGGATCACTATGAAATAGTGGCGGGCCTAGTTGCCAGGGAAGGACAAAATAAACCCGAGAGCAACCTTTGGAATGGAGCTGTGCTCCATAGAACTGCGGCTATGTATCCTGACGCACCTAGGGTTCTGGAATATCAGGAAAAGGAGATTCGTTTTTTAATTAACTCTATCTCTGTTCCTCAAGACGAAACTTCCCAGGAGATTATTGATGGTAAACCAATTTGCGAGAGGTTTGTGGGTGCTAATTTTTTCGATTCCTTTGCCCTCAACCACCATGGCTATTTAGGGTCAGCTGAATGTGTGTCACGTATTGCATTACCTTTCGTTAATGCAAACCGCTAACTTTCTAAGAGATGAGGGAGGGCCCCTCGAAGTCGGCTTGCAGGAGCAGGCTTCAAACTACCTTAATGCCGCACTGGTTAAGAGCCATTGTGGTGAGCGATTAAGGAAAAGGCGGTGTCGAAACCGTCAAGTGAGAAACAAGGAGACGAACGAAAGTAAACTGACTGAAGAAGCGTCGTAAGACCCTTAGCTGATAGCAAAACTGAGATCTTGTTCAGGATCTGGGATGAGTCTGGGAGTAACCTGCTTACTGACACAGATGCTATCCGGCGTTTAGGCAGCGTGAACTTGTTTCAGGCTCTTAGAAGGAACGTGAGAACCTGTCGCTCCGATGCTAAGGAAGAAGTTCAAGTGGGGAACCCCCACAAGGCGAGAGTACCGATGCGGAGCACGGGGGCGGAACAGCCCGTAGTAGTGATGAAGGTTCTGTAATGGGGCTGGAGCAAAGGGGCTGTATTGTTCAGCTTTAAACAGAAGATCAACCATATATTGGGAGTAGTCATTATGGGAGAAGCAAAACCATTTTCTATTACCAGACAGGAAGTCTATAATGCCTACAGGAAAGTAAAAGCTAACAAAGGGGCAGCTGGTATAGATGGTCAATCCATAGCTGAATTCGAAGTGAATCTCAAGGACAATCTATACAAAATATGGAATCGCATGTCATCAGGAAGCTTTTTCCCTCCGTCGGTAAGAAGGGTAGAAATACCTAAAGATGATGGTAAAACGAGACCTTTAGGGATACCTACAGTAGCGGACAGAATAGCCCAGACAGTAGTAAAGCAGAGACTTGAGCCAACATTAGAAGCTATATTTCATCCAGATTCCTATGGTTATCGGCCAGGCAGGTCGCCCCTGCAGGCGGTTAAGGTAGCCAGAGAAAGATGCTGGAGATATGATTGGGTGGTAGACCTAGACATAGAGTCTTTCTTCGAAACCATCGATCATGAGCTACTAATGAAAGCTGTAAGAAAGCATACAGACTGTAAATGGATGCTACTATACATTGAACGTTGGCTTAAAGCGCCTGTACAACTTCAGGATGGTACTTTACAACAACGTCTTAAAGGCACTCCTCAAGGAGGGTTATGCTAAGCTTTGCATAACCCTCCTTATGCAAAGTAAATGATTATGCAAAGTAAACCGTTAAAAGTATTGAATTAACTACACTTCCTTAAGATTTACTTTGCATAATATCTGGTCTACTCAACTTGAAAAGCCGATCAAACGATTCAGTATCTTTGCTCCAATCAGGAAGACTGCTGTCTATTAAATCAGGATACGCATTCTCAATGTCCTAACGTTTTAACTCAGAGTCACACTTTGCATAAATTTCGCAGGATCTTATTCCAGCGTCGACGGTAGAACCATTGATCCTTCCGTATAACCGAGCCGGAGCAATTCCTGTTCTAAATCCTGTAACAGTTCCTTAAGTGGTTTCTTTTGCATAGGAAATATCTCCTTCCATGATTTTTTGAGTTGTTACTCTATTATCATTTTAGGAGATTATGCAAAGTAAATCAAAGAGAAATCTAATAGCCATGCGGGTTTTCGAAATTTACTTTGCATAAGTACTTACTTTGCATAAGGCGGAGTCATTAGTCCAGTATTATCCAATATATTCTTACACTATGTGGTGGACAAATGGCTTCAAATCAAATACCCAAACATACCGTTTGAGAGGTTTGCTGATGACATGATTTGCCATTGTAAGACAAGGAAACAAGCTCTATGGCTAAAAGGGGTTCTTGAGGAACGATTGAAACAGTGTGGCTTGAAGCTCAATCAACAGAAAACTAAGATTGTCTATTGCCAAGATGGGAAAAGAAAAGAAACATATCCTAATAGAACCTTTGATTTTCTAGGATTTACTTTTCGGGCAAGAGAATGTAAAGGACCTAAAGGGATATTCACAGCCTGAATTCCCGAATTATTATATCGAGAGCAATAGCTTCCATTTATGGAACATCCTTCAAACCCGCATAAAATTGGCTTTTTCTGTGGTTTTTTTACCAAAAAATGCTTGCAAATTCCCCCAATAATCGATATAATAGTTATATCGAGG
>DIQB01000091.1 GCA_002427165.1 Firmicutes bacterium UBA5473 | reverse complement strand
GAAAAGCAGATAGGGAACTACGGTTAATGAAAATGGGCTATTTTGTTAGCTGGCAAATTGCAAATTGTCCCGATTACGGTGTACCTCAAAATAGAAAAAGGCTAGTTTTGCTAGCTTCACGTTTTGGGGAAATCAAACTTATTCCTCCGATATATACTGCTGATGAGTATTTAACGGTACGGCGAGCAATAGGCGATTTATCGTATTTAGAAGATGGTGAAACAGATAAAAATGACTTATTGCATACTGCATGCAAATTATCACAGACAAATAAGTTAAGAATAAGGCAATCTGTCCCTGGAGGCACTTGGCGTGATTGGGATGAAGCTTTGCAACTGAAATGCCATAAGAAAAGAAGCGGCAAAACTTATCCCTCCGTATATGGTCGTATGTGTTGGGACGAACCTTCACCTACTATAACGACGCAGTTTTATGGTTATGGAAATGGAAGATTTGGGCATCCAGAACAAAATAGAGCATTATCTTTAAGGGAGGGGGCCATACTTCAATCATTCCCTAGAGATTATGTTTTTCTCCCACCAGATACTCCACTGAACAGGAGAAAATTGGGCATACATATAGGAAATGCAGTTCCAGTTGAGCTAGGTCGAGCAATCGGGATTAGCATTCAACAACATGTAAGGGAGGTTGGTAAAGATGGCTAGAAATATGAAGAACGAAAAAGTTAGAACAATCGTTGAAAAGCAAAAAGCAGATGCTCAAATCAAGGAAATGCAAAAGCAAATTGATTATGACACCAAAGAACTAAACCGCTTCTACCGCGAAGCGGTTTAGTTCTTATATTGAGTATTTGAAGGGGTTGGCAAGTTATGGTGCAATTTTTTCTTTGGGGAGCGATGCGCATACCATCACAGATTTATCTTGTAGGGTGCCTCTCAAAAAGGATTCTGTCTGTTGCGCGGAGAATAACCTCAAGCAGGGCAATAACCGAAAAGGTGAGGATATGGAGAAGCTTCACAAAGTGTTGAGAAATGAAACTGCAAGTCAAATAGAGACATTGCATTATTTGCTGGCGGGGATCATGGGCAAATATGGCGTGAGGATTAACCTCAATGACATTGCCGGCATCAGTAAAATGAACAGCCAGATGGATGATCTCTTCAACCTCTATAACTATCACAATAATTCTTTTTGCAATACTGTGAAGCGGAATCAATGTATGCTTCCTTTATGCGTAAAAGCGAAAAACGCGACGATTAGCGCGTGCGCAAGACAAAGCAAGCCTTTTTACGGGAAATGTTATCTAGGTATCGGTGAGTTTTATTATCCAGTCTGGTTTGCTGAGCAGCTTGTCGCATTGATCTGCATCGGCCAGTTCTCAGATAGAAGCGCCAAGTCCCTTGCTTTTGTCAGGGATGAGGCAGAGAAACATGGCCTGGAACCTGCGGCGTACGAGGCAGAATATCTCAATGTCACGAAAGAAATCGACTTCTCGGTTAGTGATTTAAACAGGGATCTCTGGGCAGTCTGCAACTACATGTCGCTGTTTTATCACAATGGAATTCTCCAGCAGGCCCTCAAAGCCGAGCTGCCTGAAGCCTTGAGTTCAAGCAAAGATTATTACCAGAATAAGGCAATCATTTCTGCGGCGCTGGATTTTTTGAAAACCAATTATGCCAGCAGTATTTCCTTAGATCTGCTTGCTAATCACTGCTATTGCAATCCAACGTATCTGAGCCATCTTTTTAAAAAAGAGTTAGGGGTCACGATCACCGATTACCTTAACAACCACAGAGTTGAGCGTGCCAAGCACCTTTTAGATATCACGGACTTGAACATTACCCAGATTTCCCAGGCAGTAGGTTTCAATGATGCCAGCTACTTTTCTAAAGTCTTTGCTAAAATCCAGGGAGATAATCCTACAGCTTACCGAACAAGAACAAAAAATAATCCATCCCAAACAAAAGATAATTAATGCGCCATCCCCGTTTTCCTCTTACAATATAAGTAAGACTAAGGAGAGGGGATGGCGTCTGTGGCAAAGGAAACAGCAAAACAGTATAGTGGAATCTATCCGCATCTTGCTGTCACAAATGGAGGAGATACTGAATGTGGGATCGGTGCCATTGCTGCCTGGAATAATAAACTATGGTATCTAACGTATCCGGCAAGTGCTCCAGAGGGTAGTGATGATAAGCTATATTGTTTGGATGAGAATCTGCAAGTAAAAACCCATCCGGCAAGTGTGGGCGGGACCCATGCCAACAGGATGATCCATCGGGAATCGAAACAGCTGAATATTGGTTTGTACTTAATTGATGAGCAAGATAATGTGCGGGTAATTTCACCCCAAGTACTGCAGGGTCGCTGTACTGCTTCTGCCAGGCATTTATTTGATCCTCAGCAGAAGATCTACATCATCACCATGGAGGAAGGGTTGTATGAGGTAGGTGTCAATACCTTGGCAGTAAAAGAATTGCTTGCAGATCAATATCATAGCAGAGAGGAATTTTTGCCCGGCAGACATGCCAAGGGCGGCTATACGGGGCAAGGGCGTCTGCTTTTCTCAAACAACGGCGAGGGAGGAGTATTAGCCCAGTGGGATGGCAAAGGCGATCCTAAAAAACGCGAAAATTGGCTCATCATCGATGAGAACAAATATACCGACATCACAGGCCCCGGCGGTATTTATGGTTCCCCAGATGAGGGGGCACCGCTTTGGGCCTTAGGCTGGGATGACAAATCCGTACTTTTGCGAATCTGTGAGGAGGGGAAATGGTATCGCTATCGGCTTCCTAAAGCCAGCTATACTCATGATGCTGATCACGGTTGGTATACAGAATGGCCGCGGATCCGCAACATTGGCCGGGAAAAGCTACTTATGGATATGCACGGGATGTTCTATGAGTTTCCTGAATCATTTAGCAGCAACAATTCTCAAGGGATCAGTCCGGTTGCGCGACATCAGAAGATGGTGGTTGATTTTACCAACTGGAGCGAGCAGCTGGTAATAGCAGCCAATGATGCCTCGGTGATGCAAAATCCATTTTTAGGCCGCTCGCAGTCTAATTTATGGTTTGGGCAATTTGAGGATCTCCAGCGGATGGGCAAGCCAGCGGGATGGGGTGGTGTCTGGTACCGTGAGAGCGTGAAAGCCGGTGAACCCTCGGAGGCATTCTTCTGTGATGGTTTTAACAAGCGTGTGCTTCATCTAAGCCATAAAAGTGATGAGCCGGTAGCAATTGAGCTTGAGATCGACAAGGAAGGAAAAGGCACCTGGGAGCACTATACAACAATCAACGTTGCCGCTCAAGGCTATAAATATTTCATCATCCCAGAAGATCTCGCAGCCACTTGGCTCCGTTTGACCTCAGATCGCGATCTGACTTGTGCAACTGCCTATTTTCATTATGCCAGCTCAAAAGCGCAATTTACCGATGAGAGCGCTTTTCGTAGCTTAACAGAACCTGGGAAGGCAGCGCCATCTTCCCGAGGCATTATTCATCCCAAGGACGATGATGCCTTGACGTTGGGCTTTGCAGCCGAGTTGGTTGATGCCGCAGGCAAGGTTGTGGGCAGTGGCTATTATGAAATTGGCGAGGAGATGGAACTGAAGCGCGCAAGTGATTCAGAGAAGAAAATTGTCAGCAACCTGCGCCCCACAGCGGACTATGAGGTAGATGAAGCTTCTGTTATTATGCATGATGAAGCTGGCAAGCGCTACAGACTCCCCAAGGGTATCGCTGCTTTCGCGGATTCCGCGAGCGTAGCTTGCCGCTGCATTAGGGAAGTTGTCACCGAGCGTTTCTTGTTGAATGCCGCGGGGAGCTTTTATGAGCTGCCACGGGAGTCGGCTGGGGGCTTGGCGAAGATCAAACCAATCTCTACTCATAACCGTCTCATCTCCGACTTTGCCTCCTGGCGGGGAATGTTGGTGCTGGCCGGGAATGTGAACGGGATCTCATCGGACGAACATTACCTCTGTGCGGATGACGAGCGAGCCGGTTTATGGTTTGGCAATGTAGATGATCTGTGGAAAATGGGAGCGCCACAGGGAGAAGGAGGACCATGCGCGGGCACCCCTATGCGAGCCCATGAGCCATCAGATCCTTATTTGATGACAGGTTACGATCGTAAATCCGTCACCCTTTCCCATGACAGCGAGGAGGCTGTTGAGTTCGCAATTGAAGTGGATTTCATGGCTGATGGCAGCTGGCATCTCTATGAGAAAATCATTGTGAAAACTGGGGAAAAAGTTGAGCATCGCTTCCCCACCGGTTTTAATGCTCACTGGGTCCGGGTGAGCGTGGATCGAGATTGTCAAGCTACAGCCACGTTTATTTACGAAGCTTGAGAGAGGTGGAAAGTGTGCAGACGATTTTCGAGCCAGGGAAAGATATCCCTGTGATTGAGGAAGCTGATCTTTGTGTACTAGGGGGCAGCTGTACAGGTGTTTTCGCGGCTGTGCGGGCAGCGAGGTTAGGCGCCAAGGTGATAATCGTGGAAAAACAAAATTGTTTTGGGGGAGTTGCTACTTCAGGTTTAGTCAACATTTGGCACAGTTTATATGATACAGAATTCAAGCAGAGAATCATCGGCGGTTTAACAGCTGAGGTTATTGAACGGTTGGAAAAAAGAGCTGCTGTACAAAATACCACAAATTCTCCCTCCTCCGCGTTCAACTTAAACACGGAAGAGTTGAAAATTGAATTGGATACCTTGCTCACTGAGAGCAAGGTCAAGCCACTGCTGCATTCTTTTTATGTGGCACCCTACCTAGAAGAGGGGCGCCTAGAGGCCGTGATCATAGAGAACAAGTCAGGTCGAGGGGCAATAAAAGCGAAGGTATTTATCGATGCCACCGGAGATGGCGACTTATGTTACCAGCTAGGCATGGATCATTACACAGCTCAGGGCTTGCAGCCACCTACCACGTGCGCCAAGATTTACCTCGGGGAGCAACTGCAAAGTTTTGATTATCGGAAAGCGCTCAGCAAGCAGGGATCAGAGTTCGGTCTTAGAGAAGATTGGGGTTGGAGAACATTTGTGCCAGGGCTGCCAAACACCTTTATGCATGCTGAAACACATGTTTTCGGCGCGAATTGCGCGATAGCGACTCAGTTGACAGATAGCGAAATTGAGGGTAGAAGACAAGTTAGAGCGTTCATGGATCTAATGCGCAAATATGGGCCGCAAGATACCATCTCTCTCGCCGCTCTTCCCTCTACCATTGGCATTCGCGAGACGAGGCATATCAAAGCCCGTTACCGGCTCACGGAAAATGATATTCTCACAGGCGTTAGGTTCCCAGATGCCATTGCCAATGGGAGCTACCCGGTAGATGTTCATCATCAAAATAGCTCGGGAATAACTTTTAAGTACTTAGACGGCACGCAAGCGGTAATCGATCACCGCTCCAGTGGCACCAAACGGGGAAGGTGGCGCGAGGAAAGTGAAAGCAATCCCACTTTCTATCAGCTGCCATATCGGGCTCTGGTCCCTCATGAATTTGATAACGTCTTGCTCTGTGGGCGCATGTTAGATGCTGAAGCAGGTGCTTTCGGTGCGATCAGAGTGATGGTTAATCTGAACCAAGTAGGTGAAGCGGCAGGTGTTGCAGCCTATTTGGCTTTAGACGGAGCTCTCCCTGTAGGGGATGTTTCCTCAGAGCTATTGCGAAAAAACCTCGCCAAAGGTGGCTCAATTATCATTTAAGCGATCTTGCCGCAAGAGCAGAGAGCTAGAAAAAACCGCCTCGGGGCGGTTTTTTCGTCTTCCCCGGGAAAGCTAAAAATTGATGTCGTCTAGTGATGGAATTATATCTTGGGGAAAAGGTGTTCTTGAGGTAAATGTCAATACGCTTGAAGTGAAAACCTTGCTTGAAGACAAATATGATTCCAGGCAGCAAATGTTGCCTGGAGACCATGGCAAGGGTGGATATGCGGGACAGGGTCGTTTGGTATACTCAAACAATGGCATAGGAGGAGTATTGGCCCAGTGACATGGAAAAGGTGATCCCCAAAAACTCGAAAACTGGATAATTATTGATCGGAATAAATATACAGAGATCACAGGGCCCGGTGGTATATATGGTTCACCAGATGCAACAGCGCCGATGAAAAAGCCATGCATAGCTTCCCGACTGGTTTCAACGCGCATTGGGTCAGAGTGACAGTTGACAAAGATTGCAAAGCAACTGCTTGGTTTGTTTACAGAGACGAGCAGCAATAAGATTTTTAATTTGAAAAGAAACGTTTTTGTACATTGCAGGGTTTGGGGGTATGCATGTCAAATATATTACTGATCCTGAGGAAGTTCCTGTTAATTGAGTGGATATCTTTTTTGGGGGGTATAATTTATGATCGAACCATCAAAAGTAGAGGAAGCATTCAAGAGAGTTGAAAAAGAAAATTACGATTTCAGAGTCTATCTGAAAAGGCATGCCGATATCAATGAACTTGATGAACAGTTTCATCAGTTAAACAAAGAGCTTTTTTCCGGCTATGATTGCAGTAAGTGTAGGAATTGCTGTAAGGAATATTCGGCGAGCTTTGAAGAGGATGAGCTAGAGACCGTTGCAGTTTTTTTAGAGATGACAAAAGAAGACTTTTTGGGTAGGTATATCAAAGAAAGCATCCCTGGTGAGTACCAGCTGAATGTGAGGCCGTGCTGTTTTCTCAAAGAAAATGGAGAATGTCTAATTGAAGCATGTAAGCCTGCAAGCTGTAGAGACTATCCCTTTACAGATAGGCCCGAAAGATTATTTAGTCTGCTGAATATTGTTGCTTCATCAGAGGTGTGTCCGGTTGTTTTTGAAATGCTGGAAAGGCTGAAACAGATATACGGCTTCAGAAGGAGATAATGATTGAAGATGTTAGCTGAGGTTAAGTTTTGCTGGAGCTGAGGTTAGGATTATAAAGCTCTTTGGGAAGCAAATTTATAGAGCAGCAAGAGCTCAAATTTGAATATCATAAATAAGTTAATCTTGAGGACCCTTGCTATACAGAAAATATATACTGTTTATGAGATCAGAACTTCGGTGTTATGTGGGATTCAACCTGTTGATAAATAAGGCTTTAGTCTGTTAATATTTAGAATTTGTACTGATGGATATGGGATCACATAAATAATGGTTTTGGAAATATCATAATATTAGAGACTAAGCGTGAGTC
>DIQB01000059.1:11652-11813 GCA_002427165.1 Firmicutes bacterium UBA5473 | reverse complement strand
AATTCTTCTTCCCAAAAGTCTCTCTTTTTGGGTTTGATTTTAAGACAAATCTCAGTCATGGCAACTCCAAAAGCAGACGGGGTTACTGATTTTACCCAGACCTCTCTGTTTTTTTTGTTTTGATGGGCAATCGCCTGATACTCCCAGAAGCCGAATAAATG
>DIQB01000059.1:3346-11424 GCA_002427165.1 Firmicutes bacterium UBA5473 | reverse complement strand
GGCTCTACATTAACCACCAGCGATTTATTGGGTTTGCTAGTTCGGAACACTCCTAGGACACTGTTGATGGTTAGGATCTCAAAAGGGCTTTGCCATGCGAAGACGATCTTGGACAGATCAATTTTGTTCCAATACGTCTCAAAGAGATACATGTATTGGGCAAAAGGATTTAATTGCCTAAACTCATCAAGCACAGGGGATGGTTCGAGCCTGTGTCCTGGCCCTCCTTCAAATAACCTTCCCTCTACCGCCAGATAAAAGAAAAGGTTAATTGTGGGGTAAGATCCTTGGGGATTAGTTGCCTTCTCGTAAGTTTGCGGTTTTGTCATAAAAGAGTTAATGGTAAACAGATCCTTTTTTCCCAGCTCTGCTTTTTTCTTTGAAAGCACAGGTTGCCTTTGTTCAAGCTCCCGGCAGAAGATCGCAAATTCTGCCAGAAGTGGAGCCAGATCTTGTTCTTGCACAAGGTATTTCGACATAATCACACCTCGGTTCATAAATTTTTCCAAAGTAAGGAAGCATTCAGCTCCTCTAGATGCTTGCCTCAAGCAGAGAGCTAACAAGGTTAGGATCAAAGCTCTTTGTTGGACGCAATTATTCTTTTCGCCCTTTATGGAGAAAATTCTTTTTGTCAGTGCCAGGTGTTGGGGTCCTTTATAATTGAGGAAGGAGGTGTTTGAGATGAAAAAATGGTTACTTGCAATTTTCTTTCTACCCTTGGCTTTTGTTTGTGCAGGTTGCGGTACTATGAAAATGGATACTGCCATCAAGTTTAACCCGGATCGAAGCGGTGACTTTCAGCTAAAGATGACTGTTGATGGAGCTTTGGTGGGATTTGTAGCGGGTGAAGAAAGAGATGAAAGCTTTGAGAGGTGGGGGCGGGTGCCCAGCGCTCGGATCCGCGAATATGACCACGATGATAAACATATCTTTGAGGTGACAATCCCCTTCCAAAAGCCTACTCAACTAAAGGAGGCCCTAGGGGAGATGGGCTATACTGTGGACTTCCAAAAGCGCAGCACCCCGTTCACCCATTATTACGAGGCCAGTTTTGCCTATCCAAAAGAAATGGTCAAAGAGCTTAAAAGCAGCCTTGATGCTGCTGAGGAGCCAAATGAAATCTTTTCCCAAGCTGAGCTCAACAACATGATAAATAGCATGTTTTCTTTTAAAGCTAGTATTTCTCTACCAGGGGAGATCAAAACCACCAATGCAACAGTGGTAGATGGCCAGGTTGCCAGCTGGACCCAAAGGCTCCAGCAATTAGATAGCACGAAAATCCTCAAGGTCAGCTCCCAGGAGCCCAATCGGCTAGGGCTCACAGTTACCATCGGGGCTGTACTGCTAGTTAGTGCATTTGTCATAGGTGGAATTAAAAAAGCACGCTCCCCAGAGCCTCCGGAACTGTAAATAAGCTTATGGCCAGAGCTTGCATTAAAGCTTACCCTTACGGTAGCTGGTAGGAGACTGGCCATAGAAATCCCGAAACAGCCTCTGAAAATGGGGGAGGCTTTGGAACCCCACCTGAAAGCAGACTTCTGTCACAGATAAGGACTGGTCTAATAGCAATCTGGCAGCTTCTTCTAGGCGGAGCTTGTTTAGGTACTCCGTAAAGGTATAGCTCATCTCTTTGCGAAAGGAGCGGCTGAGGTGAGACTGGCTCACAGCCAGCTCTTCGGCCACACCTTCAAGCGTCAGATCCTGGTGAAAGGATTTTTCCAGGAGTGCTTTCGTCTCTTGTACAATCGCCGATGGCTTGTAATTGGTCTCAAGCACAAGCTGCGCTAGACGGACAGCAGCCTCAAGATAGAGTTCCTCAAGTTTGGGATAGTCATGTTCGCGATCCAAAGCAAGGAAGAGGGCATTGAGCTCTCGAAAGGCAACTTTATCTGAAAGTCCCGCTTCCACTGCAGAGCGGGTCATGAGCACAGCCAGCTCCCGCAGGCGGGTCCGCAGATGAGAGAGCACATAGAGGTTAGCTGCGAAAAGATCCTGGCTGCTTTTGCAGGCGGCGATCCTTGCAGCTTCAACTCGCCCAGTTTTTATAGCTAGCAAAAGTTCCTCTTCCCTTGGCGACAATAGCATCGTGGGATCTTGTTTGGGGCCTAGATCCGAGAAGCGATAAATGCGGCCAGTACCATGGACGATCTTATTGCGCACTGCTGCCATAGTCTGCTGGGCCGCGGTTTGCCACGCTGACAGATTCCCTGTTGCCTCCTCAGCGCTGACTGTAAGATGGATTCCTAGGGCTGAAGCCGCCTCAAGGAGGGCATGGGCCCTAGTTTGGGGGTCCTCTTTAGGCGGGGTAGCGAAAAGATAGACAAAGTTATTGAAGACTCGAACCTTCTGCCACTGGGGGAAATGTGATTCTATCAGCTGGTGGAGCTGGGGCCAGGTATTGTCTCCTGAGTTGTCTACAGAGAGGCAAAGCAGTATTATCGGAGGCAGAGTAATCTCTGCCTCCGAGATTTCAGGATAGACAAGGTTTTCCCAGAAGGCTGTTGAGAGTACCTTGGGAGGGAACATTCCTACACTCCTTCTTCTAGAGCCTCAAGCAAGCGCAGTCTTGCCTTCTCATAATCAGCCTCTAAGAGGCTATAGAGCTCTTCGGGCTCTTTTTGGTATTCCTCTGGATGATGTAGCTTCAGATCAAGCTCCCTGAGAATCAGGGCGTAATATTCTTGGGTAACCTGCTCCCAATTGGAGCAGCGCTCCTCTACCAATTTCAAGAGCTCAAAATCCTCGATTCCTCGCTCCAGGGCCTTATAGCGGAGAGAGAGGATGGGCTTGCCTGAATTGGAGGGGTAGACGAAATTGGTATCCCCAGCAGGAAAGACAGCGGGACGATAAATAATGCTCTCCCGTGGGCGCTCTGGCCAGACAGTATAGTTCCAGCGCAAGAAGCCATCTAGCCCCATGAATGCTGCTAGAATGGGTATTAGCCTTGACTCTGCCAAGGGAGAGCAGAGGAAGGTATTGGGGCGCTTGGGCCCGCAGCAGACATAATAGAGAAATTTACCCTTTATTTTTTCACGCAACTGGGGCAATTCTTCAGCATAATGACAGAGAAAGGGGAACATGGGCACATAATCCACAAGTCGCTCTGGCTGCTCCTCGAGCATCTCAATGTGGTTAATGGCAGCCTTATACAGGAAGCGAGGAGCTGTCTGTCGCAGCCAGGCTAGTCTCCTCAAATAGATCTCTGTATCTGCAGGCTCATCTGCCAGCACCCGGACCTTGGACAGTAGACCCTCCTGTGCAAAGTGTTCCTCCAGGGCTCGGATATAGTCCTCGATCTGGGGAAGCTCTCGAATGAAACGATATGTGCCTGTGGCCTCATCTAGGTAGCGGAGGCGGATATCATCCAGTAGCTGGGGAAAGGCATGAAAGCCGCCTTCAGGTCCAAGCCAGATATTGCAAAGGCCAAAGACCTCAATTTCCTCTGCGATGCCATGTTTTAGGCAAAGTTCGATATAGCGGTCCATGGCGGAGTAATCATAATGGAAATTGCCCCCTCTATCGCGCCGGATCGCCACCATGGAATACTCAAAAAGATCAGACTCAGAGGGGCGATCTTGGAACGTGCGCTGCCCACTCCAGGGGATCTCACTGACAATTACAGAGATTGCTTTCTGCCCCAGGGCTGCCAAAGACTCCACATACCCATCGAGGATCGTGAAATGTTCATCGCTCCATAATTTCACTTCATGTTTGCGAGCGATGTTTGAGCAGTGTTGCCATAGATCCAAATAGAATGTGCGGGCATTAGGTTCTGGTAGCGTCACATCATGCAGTTGGATAGTAAAGGGCAATTCTCCCACTAAAGTTTCATCTTCAAACATCTTGTGGCTGAATACCCGCACTTTACCCGTATACTTCCCCGCTGGCAGCTTTTGGGGTAGCTTTAGCTCCACCCACACAGCCTGCTTTTGCCAGGCGGGAACATGGATGGTTTCCTGATGCAATAGAGGATCTGCCTTCAGCTGCCTGTCGTCGTCCTCCATCAGACCCACAAGCAATTGCTCTGCCTCGAGACCATCACAAACTACTTCAGTACGCAGAGTATTGATGGGCCCCTGTTTCCAAAAAGCAGGCTTGTTCGTGACCGCCAATAAGAACTCCTCATCGCTTTGCAGCAACAATTGAAAAGAAGCCCGAGAGTTTTTCGGACTATGGATTGTTAATTCCCCAGTTTCAGGGAAAGTGTAATCGATGATGCTGCCTTGGGTAACTTTAAATTGCTCACCTATAAGACCAAACTTAAGCAAAGGTCGTCCCTCCTCGGTTTGTTTACTGGTGTATTTCGACTACTTTGGGGTAATTCCTGCCCCTTTTAGAGGAATTACCCGGATCTATTGCGAAAACTTAAAGGAGAGAGTAAAGGAGGTGCTGGCAATTGTTAACCCAGAAGTTCAGGCTAGGCGAGCTAACTTTGAATAACAGAATTGTCTTGCCACCCATGGTCTCCCGTCTAGCCACAGATGGTGGTTTTGTCACAGGGGAGCTGTTGGCCCATTATCACAAAAGACGGGGGCCTGGGCTTGTGGTTGTAGAGGCCACAGCTATCTCCCCCGAAGGTAAGCTTGCTCCCCTCCAGCTTGGTGCATTCCTGCCTCAACACCAAGAGGGCTTAAGAGAGCTTGCCCAAACCATTCAGCAAAACGGGACCCGCGCCATAGTCCAGATCCATCACGCAGGGAGCCACACGGATCTAGAAGCTACAGGAGGCAGAGATCTCCTTTCGCCATCTGGAATTGCTGTTCGCCAGACGCCAAGCAGAAGCCTCAAGGAAGATGAGATCTATCGGCTGATTCATCAATATTATATAGCTGCCAAGAGAGTTCTTGCTTTGGGCTTCGCAGGGATAGAGATCCATGCAGCCCACGGTTATCTCATCGGCCAATTTCTCTCTCCTCTCACAAATAAGCGCTCGGACTCTTGGGGCGGGAGCCTGGAGGCTAGAGCCCAATTCCTCAAAGAGATTTTGCTTCGTGTCAGGAAGCTAGTGGGGCCAGATCAGATCCTCGCTTTGCGACTGGGCCTGGAAGACTGGCGAGAAGGGGGCCTTAAGATCGAGGAGGGGCTTCGGGTAGGAAAGCTGGCCTTGGAATGGGGAGTGGATTTGCTGGATATCTCCTTTGGATTGCCCGGGCCCTGGCCCCAGGCACCAGATGAGTTCAGCAGTTTGCTCCATTTATCAAAAAAGGCAAAAGATGCGGGTTTGGGGCCCACAATAGGTGTGGGCGAGATTCGCACAGCTGAGCAGGCTCAACTGGCCCTAGAGCGTGGGATGGCGGATCTTGTAGCTGTAGGCAGAGGCATGCTGGCGGATCCGGCTTGGGCACGGAAAGCTTTAGGGCAAGAAAGTGGAGCCATCAATAGCTGCAGGCTTTGTACCAATTGCAAGGTGCGAGAGGGGCAGTGTCCAGCGCAAATGTCCTGTAAAAAAATAGGAGGGGATTGAATTGTTAGTTGCCTTAACTGGAGCTGGGATCTCCAGGCCATCTGGTATTCCTACCTTTGAGGAACAGCCATGGCTACAGAAAACTCTCACTCGGGAGTTTTTTGATTCCCAGCCAGAAGCTTTCTATGAGAGATATTGGCAAATGGTGGAGCTGATGGAGAGCGTGGAGCCTAATCGGGCACATTTGACTTTAGCTAAATACAAGATCCCCATTATCACCCAGAACATAGATTGTTTGCACCAGCGGGCAGGGAGCGAGGAGGTTGCCCAAGTTCACGGCTATTATAGCGAATTTATCTGCGAGGGCTGCCAGGGGCAAGCGTCTTTGCCCGATGGCCTCAGGCCCATACCCTATCGCTGCCCCAAATGCAGGGAGGTGTTGAAGCCTAAAGTGGTGCTCTATGGGGAACAGATGCGAGATTGGGAACGGGCAGTCTCTTTGGCTGCTGCCTGCGATACCCTGCTTGTTGTTGGCACCAGCCTGCAGGTATACCCTGCAGCGTATCTGCCCCAGATGGTACAGGAGCGAGGTGCGGAGGTGGTAGTGATTAACGATAATGCTGATACCCGCGTGCCAGCATTTTTTGCGGATTACCAGGTGAGATAAATGGGAAAAAATCCAGAGCGAGAAAAGGATTTTGACGCCTCTGGGCGAACATTATCTATAGAGTATTGCTGCGAGGTGGATAAATTGCAGAAAAGAATTTTAATTGCTCTTTGTTTAGTTTTGCTTTGTGCCTCATTTGCCTCGGCTCAGGGAACCAGACTAGGACTTGCCATGGGTGGCGGTGTGGGATGGTTGCGCTGGGATCAGGCTTTTGTGGGTTCTCTTGAGGCAGCGAATTTCTCAACACCAACTTTTAACTATAACTTCTATGGTGGTAGTGAGTTTAGGTTTAATGAAAAATGGCTCTTGCGCAATTTAGGCCAGGGAATTGTGGCCACAGCACAGGATGAAACCCACGAATCCAAATTAGCTGTGGGCATGTGGACAGTAGCTGCCATGCGACTGTGGGAAATTAAACCCAATTTAGAGGTAGGGGTGGGAGCCATGGCAGGTCTTGGTACCTTCTCCTTGCGGCTGGATTATGGGGAGAAACCAGATTTAGACCCCAATCTCCGGGAGCTAACTAGCAGGGTTTTTATGCCTGTGGCACCTGTGGTCACAGCCCGTTATTCCGTGGGGGTCCAGACATTTACCATCGAGGCTCTATATCTCGTGCCTCAATTTCTTGATCAGGATTTTAAATCAGGCTTGCAGGTGCAGTTTGGTTTAAGCTATGATCTGGGGTATTGAGGGAGAGTCAAATATATTTCTAAAGCGCTGCCCTAGGCGGCGCTTTACTTTGTGAACCAAGGTGATGATAATAGCATATTATAGGGGAAAGTGGGAGGCAGTTTTGTTGAAGGCAGTAATTTTAGCAGCAGGTAAGGGCACTAGACTCAGAGAGCTCACAGCAGACAAGCCCAAACCCATGGTGCGAGTAGGCAATTCCACGGCCCTAGAGCGAATCGTCGCGGGGATCTCCCAGGCTGGGATCCGGGAATTTGTTTTTGTGGTGGGCTATCGGAGGGAGGTTATCGAAAAATATTTTGGCGACGGTAGTAAATTTGGCATTAAGATAACCTATATTCATCAAAAGGAGCAGACTGGAACTGGTAGCGCAGTGCACCTAACAGCCCCAGCTGTAGGGGAAGAGCCTTTTTTAATGAGCTTCGGTGATATTATTATTCCACCTGCTAACTATCAGGCCATGGTGAACTCCTACCGAGAGACAGGAGCCCATGCAATCTTGGCCCTCAATTGGGTGGACGATCCATACAGAGGTGCTGCAGTTTATCTGGATCAAAATAATCGGGTGGAGCGAATTGTAGAGAAACCCCCTCGGGGTACAGCCACAACTAATTGGAACAATGCAGGCATTTTTCTTTTCAGCCCCCTGATTTTTCAGTATACAGCCAAGCTCACTCCCTCCCAACGGGGAGAATATGAGCTTCCCCAAGCCATAGCCAACATGATTCGAGATGGCAGGCAGGTGGAGGGATTTAAACTTCAGGGCTATTGGGGAGATATTGGTACGCCCCAGGAGCTGGAACAGATGCAGAGTGTGGTGGCAGACTCAAATCTGGGAGGTAGGCAATAGTGGAGGCATTAAAGGAAGCTTTTATAGAGATCTATGGGGCCCAGCCACAGCTGGTGCGAGCCCCAGGCAGGGTTAATCTCATCGGGGAACACACAGATTATAATGGCTTGCCTGTCTGTCCCATGGCCATAGGCCGGGAGATCAGGCTTGCCTTTGCCCCCAGGCAGGATAACTGGATCGAGATTCAAAATTTAAATCAGGATTTTCCGCAGCGCCGTTTTCAGGCAAATACCACCATCAGTTCTTATGAGAAAGGGGACTGGGGCAACTACGTTAAGGCAGCAGTGGCGGGTATCCTTAAGCAGGAACAACTAGCCCAGCCCCGTGGGATGGATATTTTGGTTTCGGGAACCATTCCCATGGCCTCGGGTCTCAGCTCTTCCACAGCCTTAGTTGTGGCAAGCGCCCTGGCTTTTTTGGTTGCCAACGACAGGTCTTGGGAACCCTCACAGTTGGCTGATCTCTTAACC
>DIQB01000059.1:2832-3195 GCA_002427165.1 Firmicutes bacterium UBA5473 | reverse complement strand
AACCCGGGCAGAAAAATTTGTGGGTACAGAGGGGGGCGGCATGGATCAGGCTGCTATTCTTTTGGCAAAAGCTGATCATGCCTTGAGAATAGACTTCTTTCCCCTCAGGACCCGGGATTTGAAGCTGCCAGAGGGCTATGAGATCCTAGTGACTAAAAGCATGATTGCAGCACCGAAAACTGCCAGTGCACGGCAGATGTATAACCAAAGGCCTATGGAATGCCGTCTGGCCCATGCCATGCTGCAAAAAGCTCTGGCAGCACGCTGGGGCCAGGAGCTAGAAAGCCAGCGACTTGGGGACCTGTCGGCTCTATGGCGGCAAAGGGAAGGCAAGGCACTGGGCCTTATTGCCTTTGGCAAGGA
>DIQB01000059.1:2137-2595 GCA_002427165.1 Firmicutes bacterium UBA5473 | reverse complement strand
TCCTCATTTTTAGAGCTGGAGCCCACTGCAGTCTCAGCACAATACCTCCAGCTTACAGATGGCAGTACTTTTCAAGAGCCTCAAGGTGGGTTTGCGCTTCTGCCTCGCCTCCGCCATGTGATTAGCGAAGGGGAGCGTGTACGCGAGGCCGGAAGGGCTTTGTCAGCTCGGGATGCAGTAGCTTTTGGCCGGCTGATGGATGAGTCTCATCGCTCCTGCCGAGATGATTATCAAATTAGCTGCCCCCAGCTAGATGAGCTTGTGCGTTTAGCCAAAGTAGGTGGCGCTATTGGCGCCAGGCTCACAGGTGCAGGTTTTGGTGGCTGTACAGTTAGCCTAGTTCCCGAAAAGCGGGTCTCCCAGTGCATAGAGACCATTTTAGAGGGTTATTATCAGGGCTATCTGAAAGCGAAGCATCCGGAGCTTTATGCGCAATTAGGACAGGTTGATGATTACTG
>DIQB01000059.1:0-1991 GCA_002427165.1 Firmicutes bacterium UBA5473 | reverse complement strand
TTAGGACAGGTTGATGATTACTGCTTTATCTGCAGGCCTGAGGCTGGAGCCAGCCTGGTGGGTGAACTATGAAGGTACTTGTGACAGGTGGTGCGGGTTTTATTGGATCACATATCTGTGAATTACTTCTCCAGCGAGGAGACAGGGTTGTGGTGGTGGATAACCTGCGCACAGGCAAGCGGGCCAATCTTCCGCCGCGAGTTACGTTTTATCACGAAGATATAACCCAGCCGCTTTTGAATAGCATCTTTCGCCAGGAAAAGCCCCAGGTTGTGATCCACGAGGCAGCCCAGGTGAGTGTGCCTTCATCTGTGGCAGATCCACTTCTCGATACTAAGATCAATCTTGCAGGCACAGTTAATGTGCTTGAGGCTGCCAAACAAAATGGGGTGCAGAAGGTGGTTTTTGCCTCCTCAGCTGCAGTCTATGGTGAGCCTCAGTATCTTCCCATCGACGAAGAACATCCAATTTCCGTACAGTCTCCCTATGGTCTTGCCAAACATACTGTAGAGCGTTACCTTGCCCTCTACAAGTCCCTCTATGGGCTGGATTATACGGTTCTGCGCTATAGCAATGTATACGGCCCCCGCCAGGACGGACAGGGGGAGGGAGGGGTTGTGGCTATTTTTGCCCATCTTCTCTCCAGGGGGCTTGTGCCTACTATCTTTGGCTCCGGAGAGCAGACAAGGGACTTTGTCTTTGTGCGGGATGTGGCAGCTGCCAACGTGGCAGCCACAACTAAAGCATCAGGTCAGGTTCTGAATGTCTCTACAAACCATGCAGTGACTGTAAATCAACTCTATGAGATTATGGCTCAATTATGGGGAGTAGATGCTCCAGCCCGCAGGGGGCCAGAGCGGGCTGGGGATATTGAGGATAGCACCCTATGTAACCTCAAGGCTTGTGAGGCTTTAGCTTGGGCTCCTAGCTGGAGTTTGGAGGCGGGTCTTGCTGCGCTGAAAGAGGGTTGGGACGGATTACCTGACTTTTAATTAGGGTATCCTCTGTTCGAGTTCCCGATGGCCCAACTATGAGCGGGCTGACAGCTGATTGAAGATATGACAAAGAGATAGTTTACCAAGTTTTAAGATGCATGGAAGAAAGAGGAGTAACATTTATAAACAGCATTGCTGAAATTCCACTACTTTACTCGACAATTTTGGCACAAAACCTCTGATTAGAACACAATCGCAGAAAAATCATACTTAGGAATTGATAATTTTCAGTGTTCTCCTTGTCAAAAAGATAAGTTTATGCTAGAATTGATTATACCAGTATAGGATACTGGACTATCATAAGGGGAGGATTTTGGGATCGATATGGCGGTCGAGGTAGGAAGCATTTTAGAGGGAAAAGTTACAGGTATTACACGTTTTGGCGCCTTTGTCCAGTTGGAGAATGGCGAAACAGGCTTGGTTCACATTTCTGAGGTGGCAGATGTCTATGTTAAGGACGTCAATGACTTCGTCAAGGAGAACGATACGGTACGGGTTAAGGTGTTGAATGTATCTCCGGGGAAAGTAGGCCTTTCTATACGCCAGGCGGATCCCAACTACCAGGAGCGTTCTCGTGCACCTCGTGCACCCCGTGCACCTCGTGGTGGTCGCGGCGGAGGCAGAATGGGCGAGGTTAGCTTTGAAGACAAACTAGCCAGATTCATGAAGGATAGCGAAGAGAAGCAATCGGATCTGCGTCGGAGCCAGGATTCCAAACGTGGTGGCCGTGGAGGCAAAGCTAGAGATTTTTAACTTACCCAAAAAAAGTTAGAAAACCACTCTTGATCTTCCGCCGAATATGTATTATAATTAATCTCGCGGCAGTTGATCCGGAGAGCCGGAGTGGCGGAATTGGCAGACGCAAGGGACTTAAAATCCCTCGCCCATTTCGGGTGTACCGGTTCGATCCCGGTCTCCGGCACCATTTATGGCGGCGTAGCTCAGTTGGTCAGAGCATACGGTTCATACCCGTAGTGTCACTGGTTCAAATCCAGT
>DIQB01000126.1 GCA_002427165.1 Firmicutes bacterium UBA5473 | reverse complement strand
GAGTAGGGAGAGGATCTATATGCTAAAGGATGAGGCAGTAATTCTATTTCAAGGTGATAGTGTTACAGATGCCGGACGCAGCAGGGAAGATGATGCTCAGCTGGGATTGGGCTACCCAAGGCTTGTTTCGTCCTTGCTTTCGGCAAGCTATCCAGAATTGGGACTGCAGTTTATCAATCGGGGGATCAGTGGCAACAGAGTGCGGGACTTGAAAGCTCGCTGGAGTGAGGATTGTCTGGAGTTGAAACCGGACATCCTCACGATCCTCATCGGAATTAACGATTGCTGGCGACGCTATGATAGAGAGGATCCCACCTCTCCGGAGCAATATGAGGAAGATTATCGTTGGATTCTGACCCAGACCCAGGAGCGGACAGCTGCCCAGATTATTCTTTTGGAGCCATTTGTCTTGCCATACCCTCCAGATCGAATCGCCTGGCGGGAGGATCTTGATCCTAAAATTCAGGTGGTGCGGAAGCTAGCGCGAGAGTTCAAGACGCGGCTGATTCCTCTAGACGGGCTTTTTGCCGAAGCCTCCGCTAGACGGGAGCCGCAGTTTTGGGCGCCAGATGGTGTGCACCCCTCCCCGGCAGGCCATGCTTTGATTGCCCAGGTACTAATCCGGGAGCTGGAAGGCTAAAAAAAGGAAGGGATAGGCGCGGCCTATCCCTTCTGGTGCTAATTTCCTTGGAAATATATATGTTCTAGAATCAATCTTAAATTAACCGTGTGGTTGGCTATAGTCAAATGCTTTAGCGTGTGGTCGTAGGAGATGTTAGAATATTCCGTGGGGGTGATGATGGTGATTTATCAAGAGCTGAACAAATTAAAAGCCGAATTAGATAACTACCGTCCCCTTAGCCCAGAGCTCATGGCAGTGATCTATGATAAGATAAAAATAGAATGGACCTATCATTCCAATGCGATTGAGGGCAATACCCTTACCTTGCAAGAAACTTCATTCTTTCTTCAACACGGTCTTACCTCAAAGGGGAAGACGCTTCTGGAATACCTTGAAGCACAAAATCATGCTGAAGCAATTGATTGGCTGCAAAATATTACCAAACAACAGCGTCCGATCACAGAGGGTTTGATCAAAGAATTGCATACTCTCCTCCTTCGGGGAATTGAGCATGTATTGGTTGGCCCAAACGGTAATAAAATAAAGAAAAGAATCACACCTGGTGCTTATAAGCTCCAGCCTAACCATGTTCTTACAGTGGATGGAAAGGTTCATCGCTATTGTGATCCAATAGGGGTGCCAGGCGAGATGGCAAAATTAATAACGTGGCTTAATACCCAAAAATCGCACCCTGTGGAGGCGGCAGCGCGGGCCCACTATCGGTTAGTTGCGATTCATCCTTTCGATGATGGTAATGGGAGAGTGGCGAGGCTGTTGATGAACTTGCTACTGATGAGGGCTGGTTTTTTGCCGGTGATAATCAAGAATGAAAAGCGAGAAGACTACTACCGAGCGCTCATGGAGGCAGACGGGGGAGATTTGGAACCATTTATAAGTCTTATAGCACATGAGGCGAAAGATAGCCTTATGATGGTGCTAGAAATAATCAGGGAGAATAATAATTAGGAAACATAATGGAAAGCATTTTTATTAAGAAGGGATGAAAGGCTCAGCTTTATTTTTTGGGGAAATATCAGGAAACATGGTCAGCTTTGTTGTAAAAATAGTTCGCGAAATTGGATAATAAAAATAGCTCCCATTCCTTTGCGAAGCACCAAATACCAATAAAAAGGACCATGCATACCCCTTGATCTGTATTGGCTAATGTGCTATTATAAAACCAAGGTAAGAAACAAAGACAACCGGCCCTACTGTGTTCGTGTTCGAGCTGCTAGTGTTGTGAGCCAACACAACATTAAAGGGAGCCCTCTCTCTGGAGGTGGCCCACAAGCCGTTTTTGAGCGGAAGTGGAAAGTCTTCAGGCGGGCACCCACCTGCCGAGTGCAGGTTCTCAACAAGCAGCTAAGCGGCATGGTGGGGTTTTTTCTTATGGAGAGAAAATGGAACGTTTTTCCAGAACAGAATTATTAATTGGACAAGCTGGGCTCAGGAAACTTGCCTCCGCCCATGTAATGGTCTTCGGTGTGGGGGGAGTGGGCTCCGCTTCAGTTGAAGCCCTGGCCAGATCCGGCATCGGTGAGCTTACACTGGTGGACTTCGACCGCGTTGCTCCCAGCAATATCAACAGACAGCTGGTAGCCACAGATGAAACTGTAGGGCAGCTGAAAGTTGAGGCCATGGCTACAAGGCTGAAGCTGATTAATCCTGAGCTTATCTTAAATTTAATTCCGGAAAGATATACAGCTGAAAATAGCATGAGTTTCTTTGAGAGAAACCCGGCATACATAATAGATGCAATCGACTCTGTCCCGGATAAAGTAGATCTGTTAGTTCGGGCTTTTGAATTTAAAGTTCCCATTATCAGCGCCATGGGCGCTGGCAATCGTCTGGATCCAACAAAATTTCAAGTGGCAGATATCAGCAAAACCCATACTTGCCCTCTGGCTAAAATTGTCCGAGGAGAACTGAGAAAGCGTGGGATCCAGCGGGGGATTCAGGTAGTGTTTTCCACAGAACTGCCGCGAACCCGGGGCAAAGTGGGAACTATCGGTTTTGTGCCCCCTGTAGCCGGGATGATTCTGGCAAGTGTTGCGGCACGGGATTTATTAGGAGAGGGATCATGACCAAACAAGAACTGAGGAAAATTTGCCTGGCCTCTCGCTATCAGTTGAGCCCCGAGTTCAGAGAAAAGGCTAGCCGAGAAATAGCGAGAAAGCTTACGCGCCTCACCTCATGGCGTAATCGCAAAGTGATCATGTGTTTTCTCACCATCCGCGGCGAGGTGGAAACTAAAGAGATTGTAGAGCAGGCATGGCAGGAAGGAAAAACTGTAATTGTCCCTAAGGTGGAGGGGAAGAAACTCCTCTGCTCGAAACTCACTTCCTGGAGCCAGCTTGCCCCAGGCACATTTGGAGTACCGGAGCCCCGAGACCCAGTGTTGATCGATCCCGGGGAGCTTGAGTTGGTCTTAGTTCCAGCTTTAGCATATGATCGGGCAGGTAGGAGACTGGGTTATGGAGCAGGTTATTTTGATCGATTATTGAAAAAAACCGGTGCTTTGCGAATTGGTCTGGCCTATGGAGAGCAGATTTTAGATCATTTGCCTGAGGAGGCAAATGATTGCCGAATAGAGGAAATTGTTACTGAGAAAGAAATAATAATCTGTAGCGAGGGAGAGAAATGAACCTATTCGCCAGCCGTGATCAGGGCAGGGGAGAGGCACCCCTTGCCGCGAGAATGAGGCCCAGGACTTTAGATGAGTTTGTGGGCCAAGAGCACATTGTGGGGCCAGGTCGTCTTTTGCGTCGTGCTATCGAAGCAGATAGGCTAGGCTCCCTTATTTTTTATGGACCCCCAGGCACTGGTAAAACAACTTTAGCCAAGATCATCGCCAATACTACAAGCTCGCGCTTTGTGCAGCTGAATGCTGTCACAAGCGGTGTGGCGCAGATCCGCGAAGTGCTGACGGCAGCAAAAGAACAGCGCGATTTTTATAGCAAAAAAACCATCTTCTTCATCGATGAGATACACCGCTTCAACCGCAGCCAACAGGATGCGCTGTTGCCTGCTGTGGAAAGTGGCCTGGTTACCCTCATCGGTGCCACCACAGAAAACCCCTTCTTCGAGGTTAACTCGCCTCTGCTTTCACGCTCGAGGCTTTTCCGTTTAGAAAGCCTAAAACCCCAAGACATAGAAAAAGTACTGGAACTGGCTATAGCCGACAGGGAGCGAGGACTGGGACTTTTAGGGGTAGAGCTCACTTCAGAGGCCAAGCAACATTTGGTACAGATGGCAGCGGGAGATGCCCGCACAGCCCTCAATGCCTTAGAACTTGCTGCCCTCACCACAGAGCCCCAAGACGGCAAGCGCTCTATCACCTCCCAGATTGCAGCCGAGTCCATTCAAAGGAAGATCCTCCAGTATGATAAAACAGGTGATAATCATTACGATACAGTCTCGGCGTTCATCAAAAGCATGCGCGGTTCAGATCCGGATGCAGCTGTGTTTTGGCTCGCGAAAATGCTCCAGGCAGGAGAAGATCCTCGTTTTATAGCCAGACGAATGGTGATTTTAGCAGCTGAAGATGTGGGTCTGGCAGATCCACAAGCTTTGCTTGTAGCAAATAGCGCGGCTGGAGCTGTGGAATTTGTGGGCATGCCTGAGGCCCAAATCCCCTTGGCGCAAGCTGTAATTTATCTGGCTACAGCACCGAAAAGTAATGCTGCCTATTTGGCAATTAACGCTGCCAATCGAGATGTTGAGCGAATGGGCAAGGCAGAGGTACCAATTCATCTGCGAGATGGCTCCTATAAGGGCGCTGAAAAACTCGGCCATGGCAAAGGCTACCTCTATCCCCATGATTATCCAGGCCATAGGGTAGAGCAGCAGTATCTTCCTGATTCTTTAGTAGGGCGAACATATTATCAACCATCAGAGGAAGGATATGAGGCCCGGATCAGGGAGAGAATAAAAAAAACTCCCCCTACCTCTTGACACACTAGATGGGTCGTGGTAAACTTTTCTTAAACCAGAGGAATTTAGTCGGGATTGGAGGGAGCAGCATGCGAATATCAACAAGAGGGCGTTATGGTCTCAGAGCCATGGTGGAGCTGGCTCTGCATTTTGGCCAGGGGCCCATCCCCCTCAAAAATATCGCTGCCCGCCAGGAGATCTCGGATCATTACCTAGAGCAGCTTATGGGCAGCCTACGTAAAGCAGGACTAATCAAGAGCGTCCGTGGGGCCCAAGGTGGCTATGAATTGGCAAAAGCCCCGCCCCAGATCTCAACGGGGGAAATCATCAGGGTTTTAGAGGGGCCCATCTCCCCTGTGGAATGCTTAGATGAACCAGGACAACCTTCGTGCGAAAAGGCAGATCAGTGTCCCACGAGGCTCCTGTGGGAGAGAATGCATCAGAGAATGAATGAGGTTTTAGATACTACCACGCTAGAGGATCTCAGGGCTGAGGCACAGCGCCTGGCAACTAGCCCAGAATTTTAGTTAGAGGGGGATGGTTCCTTTGAATAAAATTTACCTTGATTATGCAGCAACCACCCCTACTGCTCCGGAAGTAGTAGCGGCGATGCAACCATATTTCTTCGAGCATTTTGGCAATCCTTCCAGTATCTATGCTACAGGCCGGGAGGCCAAGGGCAAGCTGGAGGAAGTTAGAGAATCTATCGCCCGGCAGTTAGGGGCCAAGGAAGCCTCTGAAATTATTTTTACAGGTGGAGGCTCTGAGGCAGATAACCTGGCCATCAAAGGCATGGCCTGGGCACGGGCGAAAAAAGGTAATCATATCATCACCTCAAGCGTTGAGCACCACGCAGTAATGGATGCATGCAAATTTTTGATGGATCACGGTTTTGAAGTTACTTTCCTGCCTGTAGATGGGGAGGGTATGGTGGATCCTGAGGATGTGGCAAGGGCAATTCGGCCTGAGACCATTCTCATCACTATTATGCATGCAAACAACGAGGTTGGCACCATCCAACCCATCGCCGAAATCGGCAAAATTGCCCAGGATCATGAAATTCCCTTCCACACAGATGCAGTGCAAACAGCAGGTGTGTTGCCGGTGGATGTGGAGGAACTCCACTGCGATCTCCTCAGCATCTCTGCCCACAAGTTCTATGGGCCCAAGGGCGTAGGTGCACTCTATGTGCGCCGGGGACTGCGCCCGGTTTCCTTAATCCACGGCGGTGCTCAGGAGCGCAACAGACGCGCAGGCACAGAAAACTTACCTGCAATTGTGGGGATGGGGACTGCCTTGGAGCTGGCGCAAGAGAAGCGCGAGGAGAAAGTTGCGCAGCTGATTTATTTGAGGGATAAGCTCAGCCGGGGACTGATAGAGGCAGTTCCCCATGTGAAGCTCAATGGCCACAAAACCCAGCGCTTGCCAGGGAACGTGAACATTGCAGTGGAATACGTGGAAGGGGAGGCCATGCTTTTGAATTTGGACCTGCTAGGGATTGCAGCCTCCAGCGGTTCTGCCTGTACCTCAGGGTCACTTGAACCCTCCCATGTACTTTTGGCTATGGGAATACCCCATGAGATTGCCCATGGCTCTTTGAGACTAACTTTGGGCCGCTGGACCACAGAGGAAGATGTTGACCAGGTGCTAGCGGTGCTACCGGGAATAATTGAGAAGTTGCGCGCTATGTCACCACTATATACAACAGATTGTGCTTGTGAGAAGTAGAGGGGGAGAGGAAAATGTATTCGGAGAAGGTAATGGATCATTTCAGTCGGCCGAGGAATGTAGGAGAGATCGCAGATGCAAATGGCGTGGGCCAGGAGGGGAACGCTGTCTGTGGTGATATCATGAAGATGTACATCAAGGTTGATGAAAATGATGTAATCACAGATATTAAATTTAAGACCTTCGGCTGTGGCGCTGCCATCGCCACCAGCAGCATGGTTACTGAGCTGGCCAAGGGCAAAACCATTGAGGAGGCTTTGGAGCTCTCCAACAAAGCTGTTGCTGAATCCCTAGGGGGCTTGCCACCTCAGAAGATGCACTGCTCAAATTTAGCTGCAGATGCTCTCCACAGAGCTATTGAAGATTACCTGAAAAAGCAAGGTAGAACCTTGCCTGGGGAGGATGCGAAAACTGAGTAGGCGAGTTGTTGTGGCCATGAGCGGCGGCGTTGACAGTTCTGTTGCCGCCGCTTTGCTTTTGGAACAGGGTTATGAGGTGATCGGCATCACCATGCAGATCTGGCCCCAGGAAGACAAAACTGGAGCCTGCTGTTCCCTCTCTGCAGTTGAAGATGCCAGGCGTGTAGCAAGACAGCTTCAGATCCCCTACTATGTTTCAAACTTTCAAGATCTCTTCGCCCAAGAGGTGATTGCCGACTTTTGCTCAGAATACCAAAGGGGTAGAACGCCAAACCCTTGCATTCGCTGCAATGAAAAGATTAAATTCAGAGCCCTCCTCAAGCGGGCACTGGAGCTGGATGCAGAATTTTTGGCTACAGGTCACTATGTGCGGATCAAACAAAAAGGAGATCGTTTTCTCCTCTACAGAGCCCGAGACGAGCACAAGGATCAAAGCTATGTACTGGCAGGCCTCCGCCAAGAGCAGCTGCGTCATCTCCTCTTTCCCTTAGGCGAACTTACCAAAGACGAAACCCGCGCTTTAGCGGAAAAATACCAGCTCCCGGTGGCCCACAAAGCCGAGAGCCAGGAGATCTGTTTTGTTCCCAATGATGATTATCGGTCTTTTCTCAAGGAGCGGATTTCTCAAAAGCCAGGCCAGATCGTAGATACCGCAGGCCAGGTGCTCGGGGAGCACAGTGGCATTGTCAATTTCACCATCGGCCAAAGAAGAAATTTAGGTCTGGGCCATACTGGCCAGCGCTATTTTGTGCTGGAAGTGGACCCCCAGCTCAATCGTGTGATTGTGGGAAAAAAAGAGGACCTATCCAGCTCGAGTCTGCTTGCAGATAACCTAAACTTCATCCCTTTAGATGAACTGGAGGCTCCAATGGAAGTTCAGGCTCAGATTCGCTACAATGCGCCTCGCGCCCCAGCTGTGATAATTCCCCAAGGGAGGCAGGTTCGTGTGGACTTTGCCATACCTCAAAGTGCGATTACACCAGGCCAGGCAGTTGTTTTCTACCAAGATCAGCTGGTGGTAGGCGGTGGCACTATAAAGAAAGCACTTGATTTATCTAGATAATTTCTAAAAGAATCTCTTTGGCTCTCCAGGAAGGAAACTGGAAATAGTTGTCGAAATAATATAGAAATCTTATATGTTATCGATTTCATAATTAGAGGAGGAACAAGGGTGGATAAAGTCATAGAAAGGTATTCTCAGTGGGAGAGCCAGCTTGTCTCCCAAAACCAGGCAATAGATCTGGGGAAGGTAAAAGAGGCGCTTGGGAGCATTGTTATCGAGACCCCATCTTGGGGCTATGCAGATTCAGGAACCCGTTTTGCTGTGTTTACGCAAGCTCAAGCAGCGAAGACCTTGAGGCAAAAACTTGAGGATGCTGCCCAGGTGCATAAATATACCGGTGTGGCAGGCAGTGTTGCCTTCCATATTCCCTGGGACAAGACTGATAATTGGGGTGAGGTCAAGGGGTGGGCAAAAGAGCTCGGTCTTAAGATGGGTGCTATCAATCCTAATTTATTCCAAGATCAGGACTATAAGCTCGGTAGCCTTACAAACCCGGATCCTGCTGTCCGGGCAAAGGCCAGGGCACACGTTTTAGAGTGCATCCAGATTATGCGCGAGACAGGCTCAGAATATCTTAGCATGTGGCTGGCTGACGGTACAAACTATCCAGGGCAGGATGATTTCCGGGCCCGAAAGCATCGCCTCCAAGAAGAACTAGCAGCAATTTATGCTGCTATGGATGAGGACATGAAGATGCTCATCGAATATAAGTTCTTTGAGCCTGCTTTCTATCATACTGATCTTGGTGATTGGGGTATGGCTACCACCTTTGCTAACAAGCTAGGAGATCGTGCATTGACCCTGGTGGATACTGGACACCATCCTCTGGGCACCAATATCCAGCATATTGTTTCCTTCCTCATCGATGAGGGCAAACTAGGTGGCTTCCATTTCAATGATAAAAAGTATGCAGACGATGATCTGACAGTAGGCTCCATCGATCCTTACCAGCTATTTTTGATTTTCTGCGAGCTGGTGGCAGGTGGGGAAGGCAAAGCTATTGATGTGGCATACATGATCGACCAGTCTCATAACCTCAAGCCTAAGATCGAGGCGATGATTCAGTCTGTGCTCAATATCCAGACAGCTTATGCAAAAGCACTGCTTGTAGACAGGAAACAATTAGCCCAGGCGCAGTTGGCAGGAGATATTGTTGCCGCGGAGAATATTTTGAAATCTGCTTTTGAGACTGATGTGCGGCCGCTGCTGGCGAAAGTACGTCAGGAGCTGGACAGACCTCTAGATCCTCTGGCAGCTTACAGGGCAAGCGGCTATGCCCAGAGGATAGCTCAAGAGCGCAGTTAAAATAAATACTCGAAACAAAAGGGCACTACTCCACTTCGTGTTGTAGTGCCCTTTTTGTATGAGCCCGGCAGGGCTAGCTTCTATACGGTGAAAGTCCGGAACGGGGGTTGGCAACAGACCTACCGTAGCTTGATGCGCAAGGGTGTTCATTGCGAAATGAAATCTGAAGGAGCCGAAGGCAATAGACAAATTCCCCTTATCCAACCCTTGGTAAAGACTTTCTCAATTGGTTGTAAGAGTAATCTTCATATTCCTGTGGGGGTAAATATCCACAATGACTATGACTTCTGACGGTATTATAAAAGGTCTCAATGCTTTGAGCGCTGTAAATTTCACATTGAATTTTACAGCAGATTTGTATATACTATGAGTAAGGTAAATGAAAGGAGTGGTAATTCATGCCAAACATCAAGCCAATATCTGATTTGCGGAATTACAGCGATGTACTGCGTGACGTTTCCGTAGGTGCGCCAGTATTTCTCACAAAAAATGGCCGTGGCCGCTATGCGATTGTTGATATACAGGACTACGAAAAAACACAAGCAACACTACAACTTATGAGCGAAATTGCAAAAGGCAAAAAAACTGGAGAAGAAAAGGGATGGCTTTCTTCTGCCGATATGAAAGCTTATTTCAGGGAAAAGACACATGAAAAATAGTTTGCACTATTCCCCGGAAGCCCTGAACGATTTGAATGAAATTTGGGAATATATTTTTACGGTTCTGTGCAATCCCGACGCTACGCTAAATGTGGTAAACCGTATTATGGATACCATCGACAAATTACAGGACTTCTCCGAAATGGGGGCCACGTTGTCGTCTGTCGTTGATATAGAAAGCGATTATCGTTTCTTGGTCTGTGGCAGTCACGTTGCGTTTTATCGTGTGAATGGTAGGGAAGTCTATATTGACCGGGTACTATACGGCAGGCGGGATTACTTGCGTATTCTTTTTGGAGATTTGCCGGAAAGCGACACTGACGAATAATTGACCCTCACGCGGGACAAGCCGTGGATTCTTAGGTCTGATTCAGGCGTTCATGGCTTCATGTGTGATCTGTAATTATGCGGCATCTTGAGCGTAGCATAATAATAATGATAAAATCAAGCTAAGCAGATTTCGGAGGTGAACGGTATGCCACAGAGCAGACCTGGATCCGACCTGCGGAATAACTTTGCGGATATATCTAGGATAGTTCATGAAACCAGCGAACCGATCTTTTTGACGAAGAACGGATAGGGTGATATGGTGATCATGAGTAAAGAGGCTTTTGAACGGCTGCAATTTAAAAGCGAGATATATTTCAAGCTGAAAGAAGCGGAGCTGGAAGCAAAAACCACTGGGAGTCGCTCCTCCCATAAGGAAGTATTCTCCGATCTACGCAAACAGCTTTCTGAAAAGGCGACTGGTGAGAATGTATAAGCTGACCTATCTTCCTTTGGCAAGAAAGACATTCAGGATGTCATCTTATATATTACAGATCAGCTCAAAGCCCCGCAAGCTGCTTTGGGTAAAGCTTCTATCCCGTTTGTGCGATTTTCCATATTCCTGTGGAGATTCAGCGGGTAGTTTAGGGAAAAATGGATTTATCTAAAATCATAAAGTAACGGCAAACTATCGGAAGTGTGTTTGCCGGCCGTGATGGCTTAGTAATCAATTAATTTACATCTAATATTATAGGATACTTTCTTGTATCTTAATACCAAGCGCTAAGGTTTCCTACTCAGAAAATATGACTCAGGGGCATGATACAAATGCCAACAAAGGTAGCAACCAGAGCCAAGCGCTGATGCCCATAACTTCGCGAAGAGGGCAATAGTTCCTCAAAACTAATATAGAGCATAATCCCTGCCACCAGGGCAAAGCTGGCACCTAAGACCACATCATTGATATAGGGACGCAATACTAAAAAGGCCAGGAGCGCCCCTAGAGGCTCGGCAATCCCAGACCAAAATGTAAATAAAATAGCCTTCTTTTTACTGCCTGTGGCGTAGTAGATGGGCATCGCAACGGAGATCCCCTCGGGAATATTATGAAGGGCAATCGCAAGCGAAATAGAAATCCCCAAAGACAAATCATTGTAGCCTGCCATGAAAGTTGCAATCCCCTCTGGGAAATTATGCAGTGCCATCGCCAGCATGGAAACAAAGCCTACACGGAAAAGATCATGGTGGGGTTTCTCTTCCGTTTCAGGATCGAACTCCCGATGGGGCACGAACAGATCGATGGCCGCAGCTGTCAGGATACCCATGATTAAAAAGAGCACAGAGGAAATAACACCCCATGTTTTGCCAAAGCCTACTACTAAAGACGCCTGGGCTCCTGGCAACAGATCAGTGAAGGAGATACTAATCATCACCCCAGCTGCAAAGGCTAGAGCAAAGGTGATGATTTTTTCATTTTTGTCTTTGATAAAAAAGACAATCAACGTGCCCAGAAGTGTCGATAAACCAGCAAATAATGAAAGCAAAAGTGCAAGTGTAGCTTTAGAATCAAACATTTATTCACCCCTCTGGCAAATAATTCCTATTGCCATTATAGCCTACTGGGGCCGGGGATTCAACAGCCAAAGCAAGCTTTTAATTGTTACAAGAAGATAAAATTTTAAAATAGGTCACTTGAAAAAGTAAATGCACATTTGTATGAGTAAATGCACCCCAAATTTGGTTTATGTCGAAAATATAGCAAAACTGGGGGTTTTTTCCATGGAAAAGGATGAAAAATGAGGCTGGATTATGTTTTTAGCCCTAAAAAAGGGCACAGGGTAGCGAAGGTCCAAATTGCCTTTTTTTTCGGAACAAGTAAATGCACCCCTTAGAAAATAACTATTCTCTCTTTTCTGACACCCGGCGTTTAATAGTAAAACCTACTTTTTAAGTAGGTTTGGACGGAGAGTTACTTCATTAGGAGGAATTGGTTTTGCACCTAGCTTGTCCAAAACATCTTGTCCATGGAAGAACCTTAAGGCGTCGTAAGGTGTTTTGTTAGCCAATTTCTCTCTTGCGTAGGAGTTGATATGATTCATCATCAGGGTTACATCGTCCTGTTCCAGCTGGTTAAAGCTTGTCCCTTTGGGCAAAACCCGCCTTATTAGACTATGGTTGTTCTCAAGGGCCCCCTTTTGGTAGGGCGCCGCAGGATCACAATAATAGACTCTAGTTCTTTGGGTCGAATCCGGTGCGTATTCGATAGCTTGGGGGTTAGAGAATTCGGAACCGTTATC
>DIQB01000088.1:2505-2687 GCA_002427165.1 Firmicutes bacterium UBA5473 | reverse complement strand
TGCTGTGGCATTGATGTCCACAAGAAGTTTGTAGTTGCCTGTATAGCATCTACCAATAACCAAGGTGTTACCACTTACACTAGTAAGCGCTTTTCGACCTTTACCAATGGTTTAAAATTGTTGTTACAATGGCTTAGCTCTAATTCCTGCACCCATGTTTGCATGGAATCTACGGGCAAATA
>DIQB01000088.1:0-2300 GCA_002427165.1 Firmicutes bacterium UBA5473 | reverse complement strand
AAAAAAGATGCAAAATGGATTGCCGATCTTTTCAAGCATGATCTGGTTGCGGGAAGTTTTATGCCACCTCTTCCTATCCGTCAATTACGTGATTTAATGCGTTATCGTTTTAAGCTGACCAATTTTCGTTCAAGCGAGAAGAATCGGATGCAAAATTGTCTTACTGTAACAAATATCCAGCTTGCCAACGTGGTATCTGATACTTTCGGTAAGAGTTCAATGAAAATCATTGACTACTTGCTTGAAAATCCTGATGATAAGGATTTCGATTTTACTCCTCTTCTCCACGGAAATATGCTTAGCAAAATAGAGGATATTCGTCTTGCTATTGACGGATTTATTACCCCAGAACAACAGCAAAAAATGAATATTATTCTTCAGCATTATAAAGGAATAGAAGAGTGCAAGTCCAATCTTGAATCCGTAATCTTATCGCTTATGGAGCCCTATGCCAAGGAACTTGCTTTGGTGTTAACTGTACCGGGTATCAAAAACCCTTTTTCCGCAATCGCTATAATTGCGGAGATCGGAGTTGATATGTCCGTGTTTCCTACAGCAAAACACTTATGCTCCTGGGCAGGGTTAACTCCCCAAAACAATGAAAGCGCTGGCAAAAAACATTCGGTTCGTATCTCCAGGGCCGGTGTTTATATCAAACCGCTTTTAGTTCAAGTTAGTAATGCTGTTGCCAGAAGCGATAAACACCCTGAAATTAAAGATCGTTATCTTTCAATAAAAAAACGTCGTGGTCACAAACGTGCTATTATAGCTATTGCACGAATGTTGCTTACTGCTATCTACCACATGCTTAGCAAAAACGAACCATATAACCCAAACCTCTATAAAAAGGCAGATATAATGCCTCAAACACGGGATCTTACTATAGAGCAAGCTATAGCACTTGCCAAGAGTCAAGGTTATAGGGTGATTTGAATTTGCTAGGCAATTGTAGATAGTTCTGAAAGACCGTCAAAACAGAAGGTCTATTGTGTCATGCCCTTTTTTAAATTTTGGGCTTAGGCTTTAGGTTTCAGACTTCACCTACATCTTAGCTAAAATGACTTCAAACTTGGTATAGTTTATTGCTACTCCATCATCCAGGTCAATATCAAGGCGCATGTCCGCCAGGTGATGGATTAGCTCATCATATTTTACCAGTTCTGCAAGTTGATTTTCCAGCTCCCCAAGTCGCCTGCCGATATTGGTTCTCTCTTCCTGTGGCAGATTTGTTTTCTGCATCTGGGTGAGTCCTATCTGTTCTGCAGCTAGTCTGTCTTGTAATTTATGGAGATAGTCCGTACGTACTCTTGCGATTGTATCTCTGTCGTATCTATGTAGATACACCAAAGCGCCGAAGGTTTCGTTCTTTGATGTAAAGAGCCAGTAGATGGGCCTTTTCTGGTAGGTATTTACGTGTTCCCTATAGAAGTCTTTGAGAAAGTATCTTCTGATGCACTCCCAGGGCCCCTCTAAATTACGCTTGCACAGAGTAGCCGCGATATACTCGAGATTTTCCCACAGGGTAGCTTCGCCAAAGGTAGCTTTGACGAACACTTCACGAACCGTTCCACAATGTCGTCTTGGAAGAAGTCTCCACCCACCATCGGAGAGATGCCGTCTTGGGAAGGTGGCATAGCGTTCTGGCTGTAGGTCGCCTCCTGCATAGATGAGCTCTGCTTCATCTAGGGAGTATCTGCCCAGGATGCAGCCCACTGCATAGGAGATGAATGATTTGATGTCTCTCTCCCGATCTGCTTTGTTAATTGTGACGTCCCCTTCGGGAACGTCCGATGCGAGTTCATTTTCTAGGCCGTAGATCTCAATAAAGATTCGATTTAGTTCTTCTTCATTGGTTTTAAGCTTATAGAACTGTTCTTCTGCATGCTCTTGCCAATTAGCGAATGCTGCTCTCGATTGTTGTGGCTGCAATCAAAAGGCTTTGAATTAATATGAGAATCCCATTCCTACTTTTTGGCGCCTATCTGCCAATCCTAAAACGCAAAAGAAGTCTCTTAACCTACAGCCTCGCTAGCTCAAATTACAATCATCAAATTTCCGGCCCCATGAAGAAGCAAGGACTTACGTTTGCCGCCCTTGTTTTTCCACTCTCAAAACTTCCGGGTAATCTTCCTTTTCATGCGAACCACCTCATAGCTATTATCTGCATTCAAATACCTTTAGGTCGAGATAATATAAAATAACATATTTTTGATTATTTCATGAGAAGGGATCCAGTATCTCCGAAATACAGTTCCACCTATATTCCCCATCAGATCCACCTGGATTCCCGGACAATTATA
>DIQB01000019.1:5523-6669 GCA_002427165.1 Firmicutes bacterium UBA5473 | reverse complement strand
GATGCTTTAGGACAGGAGGCACTAGAGAACCTCCATCTTCATATCTCAGGCATTGATTATGGACCGCGTGGCGAGCGCAAGCACCTGGTCTTTGCCGATGCGGACTTCAACTATTCTGAGCTGATGGCGGCTTTGAAAGATAGAGGTGCAGGTGGCGTTGCTATTTGCGAAAGCCCTAATTTAGAGGAAGATGCACTGATTTTACAAAATACTTATTTGGAAAAATAGCAGGAATAATGGCCTCGGCAAAGAATCTCTTTACCGGGGCTTTTTTTATGCCTCTCTATGAATTGTTTTTTCACAAAAGCTCATAGCGATTCGATGATCACCATGATAGAGCGCGTACAATACAAAACTTTTGTCACGCCCCTAGGTGGGCATTAGCGCTTGTGCAAAGGTGGCTGGGTATTTTCCCATAAACAAAAGCATAAGGAGGCGGCTGGTTGTGAAGATATGTGTGATCGGTGGCACAGGACATATTGCAAAATTTTTGGTTCCCATGTTGGTGGAAGATGGGCACAGTGTAACTGTTGTTTCTTCGGGCAGAAAACCCCTTCCCCGGGGTGGCGCCTGGGAGCGGGTTTCGCACCAAACTTGTCCCTACCTGCGAGATGATGATGAGTGGCAGCGTTTTATTGCAGAGCTCGGTGCCGAAGTTATTATTGATCTTTTAGGTGTAGACCTGCCAGCTACATATGGGGCCGGGAAAGTTAGCTGCAAACACATAATCGCCTGTGGCTCTTTGTGGATGCTAGGCGAGCCCAAGATAATTCCCACCCCTGAGGTAACGCAGGGGCCTTGTGAATTTGACGGCTATGCAAAGCGGTATCAAGAAATTCAAGGGGTTATGGAGGAGGCAACGCGGGACGGGATCGCCTTCACTGCCATCTTTCCGCCTAATATCTGCGGCCCTGGGAAAATACCCCTTGAAACACAAGGAGGACGCAATGTTGAAGTTCATAGGGAATTGATCCAGGGAGGAAAAGTCTATTTGCCTCAGGGCTGCAATAACACAATCGGCCCTTGTGATGCCCAAGATATTGCTCAGGCCTTTTGGTTGGCTGTAGGCCAAAGAGAGAAGGCAGCGGATCAGATTTTCAATGTTGGCGCCAGCTACGCATTAACTGTAGAGGGTTTTGTTCAGGC
>DIQB01000019.1:4038-5287 GCA_002427165.1 Firmicutes bacterium UBA5473 | reverse complement strand
TATCATTTTCGGGCTCAGATGCTCCCCGATATCACGAAAATCAGTGAAGTCTTGGGCTATCGTCCAAAATATACACCTGAGGAAACTATAGAACGTGCGGCCCTTTGGATGGAAAGCCAGGGTCTAATCTAGAATCAGGTCCCGTGGTTCTCTGCTTGCTTTTCTATAGCTTGGGTTTTATAGAATATATCTGCATCAATGGGAAGCTGGGGAATATGAATATACAGGAAGCAGCGCAGCTTACAGGGGAAATTAATCCCGGGCAAGTGCTGCCTAGCACTGGGGACTTTTCGTTGAGAATACTCTAGAACCAAATCAATTTGCTGAACTTGTGGAAAAGCAAGATCCCAAAACCCAAGTGTTGATCCCCACGCTTGGTGTGCCACGGATTTTCTGTTAGTCGAAAAGGGGAGTTGGTCATGGAGGTTGTATCGTTTTCCAAGGGCGATTTTTTTATCACAACAGATCCCCAAAAACTAGATCGTGATGCAGTATGCCGTTTTCTGGCAGATACTTATTGGGCAAGGAGAAGGCCTCCTGGTGTGATCATCAGGTCCCTTGAGAATTCTTTGTGTTTCTCCCTTTTTCACAGAGAGGAGCAGATCGGTTTTGGTCGTGTTGTTACAGACTATGCTACCTTTGCTTACCTCTGCGATGTCTATCTTCTTGAAGAATACAGGGGGCGGGGCCTTGGCAAGTGGCTCATCGAATGTATTGTGACGCATCCGGATCTTGCCAGGGTGAATTGGTGTTTGCTTACAGGAGATGCCCACAGCTTCTATGAGCAGTTTGGGTTTAGGAGACTCAGAAAGCCTCAGCATTTTATGGAAAAACGTTCTAAGTGGCCATATTAATCGGAGAGGGGAAAAAAGATGGTGCTCAAATGCGATTATCATATTCATACAGACCTGATTGGTTGTGCAGATAAGACTATGCGCCTTCCTGCGATCATAGCCAAATGTGAGCTACTGGGAATGGAAAAAATCGGGATCACAGATCATCTCAATACTTTAGATCAGCTTCCTATCCACCACCAGATTAAAGAGCAGTTATCCCAAATTGAAACGAGCCTCACTGTCTATTTCGGCGTGGAGCTGAATTTCACAGGTATCGATCAGGATTTTGCCTATAGCGAGAAGGTGCGGGATGAATTGGGATATAAGTTTGCCATCGGTGGTATTCATTCTGCCTATGGCTATGCTCAAGACAAAGAAAGGTGCCTTGCAATCCAGCATCGCCATCATCTGCG
>DIQB01000019.1:0-3705 GCA_002427165.1 Firmicutes bacterium UBA5473 | reverse complement strand
TCTATAGCAAAAGGTGGAAGGAATCTTATATTGAGTATCTGAAGGGTTTAGCTTCAGCAGGTGCGATTTTTTCCCTGGGAAGCGATGCCCATAATATAAATAAGTTGTCTGCCATCCAGACGGTAAGGGCGATTGCAGATGAATTGAACTTGCCAAAGGAACGTTTTTGGCATCCATAGAAAACCGGCCTCGGGCGGTTTTCTAAGATCATTACGCTAAAAAAGAGGATTTTACGGATGAGTGTAGAATAGACACAATCAGGAACTTAATTTCATAACCGTATATGATCTCATAAAGATTATTTCTACCGTCGGGCGAACGGGAAGTTACGCTTGTGGAGCTCAAGCATTGGCTGGGCGATGAAGCAAGAATCATAGTGCCTTAAGCACTACCATTTGAACGCCACGAAAGCGGACCTCTCTAAGCTGGCTGTTAGCTTTGAAAGCACTTTTAATGCCAGGTAGGGGAGATCCGCTTTTCTTGAATGTGTGGTTCTTTGGATATCATGTTTTTGGGTTGTTTGGGATATTTAACACAAAGTGCTGGTGTATGATATGAGAGGAAAAACAGCTAATACTGATAGCTTGGGTCTACAACATCTTTCAAAAGGTATTTGCTATTCTTTGAATAGCGAGGAATCATCATAAGCCATAAAAAAAGACACCGTCAATGGTGCCAATTTAAGATTTGTTCTGTTGTAAACTAACAGCACAATCTAAAATGATGATTCCTCCCAAAGAACTACAACCGCACATTAGAAATTACGCTATGGGGATTGCTTTCCCCTCGGGTTATCAAAAAACACGGAAAGTCTAGGTTTATCAATAAGAAATATCTTTTGACATCTTTTGTTTTGGCTGTTTTCCCTTTTTAAATACAGCTCCCCCCTCCCCCAAAATAGGCTTGGTAAGGTTTTGTGCAATTACGCGCTTATCGGTGGCGAAGGGCCTCCGACCCACAGTCTTTGTAAGGGTACAAGCTTTCCTTTTTGACAGTGAGGACACAGGGTGACGTCTTTTCCGGTTAGTACCTTGATAATTTCAACAGCGCTAAGACTTTTAAACTTAGATTTACTCGCTTCATACTTGAGTAGCCTTTGGCAAAGTCGAAGCTTGGTACCAACATTACAGTTTGCTTGCAAACCGTAATGCCTAATCTTCATAAAGCCATGGGGTAGAACATGCATCAGAAAACGGCGAATGAATTCTTCAACGGGCAAGGTCATGATCTTTTCTTTATTATCCCTATAATCTCGCCACTTGAAAGTTACACAGCCGTTTTCTAATTTTAGGATGCGGTTGTTGGAGATGGCAACTCTGTGAGTATATCTTCCAAGATATTGAATCACGGCGGTGGGTCCACTGAAGGTTTTTCTAGTGTAAACAACCCATTCCTTTTTATGGAGCGAGTTTAGCAAACGGTAAAATAGATGCTGGTTTTTAAGGTTTTCTAGCTCGCCATGGAAAACAAACTTTCCGTCGTTAAAAGCCTGGTTTAATTTATGCAAAAACTTACCACGAAATAGTCTTGATACCACTTTCACTGGTAAGAAAAACTTCTTACTACCTTGTTTGAACGAGCCTTCCTCTGTTAAGCCACCGTTGGGTACTATACAATGAATGTGGGGGTGATATATTAGATTTTGCCCCCAAGTATGCAAGATTGAAATAAAACCGATTTGAGCACCTAGGTGTTTTAGGTCTGCACCTAATGTAGATAAAGTCTCTGCTACTGCAGAAAAGAAAACTCTATATAGTTCCTCTTGGTTTTGATAAACTAGCATTCTAATTTCTTTAGGAATGGTGAAGACGACGTGAAAATAGGGGACTGGTAAAAGATTTTCTATTCTTGCATCAATCCATTTTTCTTTCGCCAAGGTTTGGCATTTGGGGCAATGTCGGTTGCGACAAGAATTATAAACGATAACGGTATTTCCACATTCTGAGCAACCTTCAACACGGCCTCCTAGTGCTGCTGTTCTGCAGTTTAAAATAGCGTTAATCGCATTGAGTTGCACAGGCGTTACTTTATATTTATTCAAATACTCTTCAATATACTCTCTGAAGATGTCTTGAAGTTCAATTGCCATGGCACTCATCCAAAAGGTCAAAGGGACTTTTGATTGCAAGTGCTTCGGGATTTATCAAGTGAAGGTAACGGCTAGTAGTAGCAATGGATGAATGCCCTAGTAGCCTTTTAAGCACTAGAAGCTCTGTTCCATTTTCCAATAAATGGGTCGCGAAGCTATGCCGAAGTGTATGGACCGTTATTTTCATTGGGTTAATGCCAGCCCGTTCACATGCGTTTTTAAGATAGTTGAGAACTGTGCCTGGATGGATATGAGATTCTGGTTTTTCCCCTGGAAATAACCATGGATTTGTGTCTTTAGGCCTTTTTCTATATTCGGCCCAGTAACATCGTAGCAACTTAAGATTGGCCTGAGATAAAATAGTATAGCGATCTTTTGTTCCTTTTCCTTTATTCACAAAGATCTGCATTCTATCGCTGTGAATATCATCTGGTTGTAACTTGCAAACTTCGCTATTCCGCAGTCCACTAGCATATACAGTAGTGAGAATTACTTCTTCCTTTAGGTTGTTAGTCGAAGCCAATATTTGTTTAACTTCATTTGTCGATAACACCTTCGGAAATGGCTGGTACCCTTTGGGTCGGGGGATTCTTCTATCATCCCAGGGTAAATCAAGAGTGATTTGAAATAAAAACTTTATACAGGTATGGTAATGATTAACGGTTCCCGGTGAAAGTTGATGCACAGTTAGCAAATGGTGCAAAAATGCTCGTACATCATCCTCAACTGCTTCCTTGAGCGGTTTTTCGATGAACTCTGCAAACCGCTTGATATGGTACAGATAACCTACTTTGCTAGACTCGGTCATGTTAGCTATTTCCATATCGAACAGGAATTTATCTATAAGATTCAAGGTTTAATTCTCCTCTCGATGTTGATATTTCATGATATCACATCAAGAGGGGGGCCTCGTGGTTGTGCAAAATCAAAAAAGCTCTTTTCAAAAGAACAAATTTGTGCTAAACTCATATTTGCGGGGCTCCTTTTTGTGCCTACAATCTTGGCTGTGGTAACTAAGATTATAGCAGAAAGAGGAGCTCCCTTCAAACTTTATTGCACAATGAAAAGAGCTGATGCACTGCGACGTGCACCAGCTCTTTTGCTTCTACCGCGAAGCGGTTTAGTTCTTTGGATGATTTAAATAATAGAGCATTGGCAAAGTCTGATCCAGCGATGTTTTTTCAAATACATGAAACACCAATCCTTATTGATGAAATTCAGTATGCACCTGAGCTTTTTACCTATATTAAAATAATGGTAGATAAAAACCGTGTGCCAGGTGAATTTTGGTTGACAGGATCGCAAATGTTTAAGCTCATGGATGGAGTTCAAGAATCTCTTGCCGGACGTGTTGCCGTTCTAAATCTCTCGTCCCTTTCTCAAAATGAAATATATAGTTCTTGCGAAAATGTTCCTTTTACTATAGATTTGAGGGTGCTGAAAGAAAGGCAGAAATTTATTAAAGCTGCAACTACACCTGAGATCTTTCGGAGAATATTTACAGGTGGAATGCCAGCTATAGTAAGTGGTAAATACAGGGACAGCAATATTTTTTATTCCAGTTATATTTCTACTTATCTTGAAAGGGATGTAACCTGGATTCCCGGACAATTATA
>DIQB01000128.1:423-5397 GCA_002427165.1 Firmicutes bacterium UBA5473 | reverse complement strand
TCGGTCTTGGCCCAAGGCCAGGACCTGCTGTGTATCTAGATCTCCTTTGGAGTAGATGCGGATTTTCTCTGTTTGGGCTTTGTCTGTGGTGCCGCCAGCCAGAGCAATTGCATCTAAGACGCTGCTTCTCGGCGGGAGCAGATAGCTGCCTGGTGTGCGAACCTGGCCTAAGACCAGTACTTCCCGTCTGCCCCGGGGGATCTCCAGTCTGTCGTCGGCTAGGAGCTGGAGATCCCCTCCGCCAGCTGTCAGATCCACGAACTGGCTTCTACCCTGACGGCTGAGGGTTATGTTTTTAGGATCGGCTTTCTCTGTGAGATCGCCTGCTAAAGCTAGGGCTGTGAAAACCGTGGTGCCCACAGGCAGCCTGTAGGTGCCGGGCTTTGCCACCTCTCCCCGAAGTACAACCTGAGGCATAGGCGGCAGAAAAAGTGTATCCTTATCTAACAGCTCCAGTTTGCTCTGGCCATTGAAGTGGGCACGAGTCAAGGGTATCCCCTGGCCATTGCGAATTAGCTGGGCCTGACCCTGATCTGCAAGCGGGGTGATTCCCCCAGCTTGAGCTATTAGTTCTGAAAGCCTTGTTCCCTTGTCAATAAGGTGGAGGCCAGGCCGGGCCACCTCCCCTAGCACTGTTACCTGGGGTTTAATGGGAATGAAGATTAAATCACCATCTTCTAAAAGTAGATCCTCACCCTGGCCTAGTTTGTCCACAGCCAAAGGCTCAGTTTTGCCCTGGCGGGTTATGCTAGCTGTAGCAGCAGCTCGCGGGGCAAGAAGGCCTCCAGCTGCAGCTATGGCCTGACTGGCTTTGCTAGTTGCAAGGAGGCTATAGCTGCCGGGTCTGGCCACCTCCCCTAGGACCTGCACCTGAATCTGGCGAACCTGCTGCACCGAAACTGTGACAGCGGGCCTTTTGATGTAGGTGGCCAGCCGCTGCTCTAGATTCTCTGCTAGGTTCTGGGGAGTTAATCCCTCGACATTGCAGTCCCCGATTAGAGGAAAAGAAATCATGCCATCGGGGCGCACTGTAGTTTCAACCTTCAGATCCTCATGACCCCAAACTGCAATCTTGAGCTTATCTCCGGGACCGAGTTTATATCGAGATGCAATACAACCTATAGCCAAGGTGAAGACAAAGATAGATAAGGTTGTTATCTCAGCTAACTTTTGTATTTTTTCTCTCAAGAGGCTTATGCCCCCTTCTTCTTTAGTCTTTAATATTTTCTCCAACTACTTGGGGGCTGCCAAAAAATTACGCAAGTGTAAAAAGGCTGCTAATCCTTATTCCTCATCTTCTAGCCATCTTTTTCCCAAAGAAAATAATCATTAAACCACTATGCTCTAGAGCCACAAGGCTATTAGGTTTGCTTTCTTTGTATTTTGATTAAACCACCGTTTAACAAGATAAGACTATTAGTCTTTAAACTCGAGTCTTTCGAAAAAGAAAAATAATTAACTCAAGGAGTGGTATCTTTGGATGAGCTGAAATATTATGTTAACGGATTACATAAATGAAATATGATCTTTTAGAGCCTCGTCGTTTGCTGAGCACAGGAGACTTGCAAAAACGTTATAAATGTTTTAGACCAACGAAAACTATTCTCAGGGATCTTAGGCTATACTCTGTATATGGTGCTTACAACACCAAGCCACATAGGCTTTAATGTCAACGAATGTGGAGAGCCGAAGAACAAGGACAATAATCTAAAGGTTGTTGAGTTAGGCGCTGCAGTTCAAGAGAATAAAATCCCTTTATTTATCCAGGCTAAAACACCACTATACTTTTTGATTAGTTGTGGTTAGAAAAACCAGCGCGTATTAAATCTCTTCTGTTTCTAATATTATTAGCAGTGCTAGGTGGATCCTTTTTAATCCATCTCCTACACTTACCCTTTCTGATTCTAAGAAAAAAGGTCCCAAAGATACTACCAGAAAGCTCAGAGATGTAACTGATGGGCTGGTTGAGCGACCAACTTTCGATATGATTAGGGAACTTTTATTCAAGCTTAAAATTGTGTGCTACAATGGAGATGGTTGCTGAGGCCGCAAGTTTCTTCGCAAACAGATCGTAACTTAATCCATTTGATCATAGAAATAGGTATAGACTACATTAGATTTATGGACTATGAATCAATGATTTCAGCACTAAACTCCTACTTGAAAATCAATTAATATCGTAGACCCTAGTCGGAAATAGTATCGAAGGCAGAGTTTTGAGGTTCTGACGAAGTAGCAATATCTTCAAAGCTAGATTGGTTAAAACCCATAATTGCTTTAATACGCCGCTCTCCCATGTTAAGAAAATATCCCCCACCTCTACCACGTCTGACACCAACTAGTTTTAAATCTATTAAAGCCCGCATACGCTCCCTAATATAGGAAGGTGTGACATTTAAAAGTTCTCCCAAATGCTGGGAACTTATCGGATGTGCATATGAAGTATCTAGGTTCATCAAACACCTGACAACTTGATCATGAATTGTGATGAATTCTGCTATTTTCTCCAACCCCCGTCTAAGCGAACCAAGCTCAGGTCCACTTATTTTCCGATAAACAAAAGGTTGCACAATAAAAATTGCTTAACATCCCAGTTCTTTCCCAACAGCTCGTCCCACTAAAAAATTTCACGTTTTCCCCTCTTTTCTTTGTAGATTTCAGCAAAAAAAGCTGCTAGATTATAATTAATAAAGAGCAATATACTTATTATATGTCAAGTTTCCCAACATGTCAAATCGTTTTTTAAATCTCTATGTGCTTTTTTAGCACATTTTTTTCTAATTAATAACATACAAGGCTATTATCTTGAAAAAGCAGAAACTTTCATGTTAATTGGCCGATATTAATTATAGAGGTGAGCTAGATGAGTAATTTAGGAGAAAGGCTTAGAAGTTTGCGCATGCAAAGGGGGGTAACGCAGCAAGAACTGGCTACCAAACTTTCTGTGAATAGGTCCACCCTTGCCAACTGGGAGCTCAACAGAACCCAACCTGATTTCAATTACATACTCCAGATTGCTGATCTATATGGCATACCTGTAGAACTTCTGCTTAGAGGAAATTTTGCTAACCCTAAGGAGGAGATGGCGAAGGTGCCTGTCTACAGGGCTAAAGCTGATGTTGATTATCTAGAAAATCCACAAATAATTGGCCGGGAGACTGTACCTGCCTTAAGTGTAGCAGATGGAGAATACTTTTTTTTGCAGATTGAGGACAGGAGCCTTACCAAGATTAACATTCCCCAAGGAGCAAAAGTCTTGGTACGCAAACAAGATACTATTACCAGCGGTAAAATTGCTCTACTATTTATCAAAGCAAGCTCAGTTACAATAAGAAGGGTTAAATTCTATAAAAAACTAGTTATTATCTATGCAGATAAAAAAGAAGAACCGATAATATACAATAGAAATGATATACAAATTATCGGTCAAATTATGGAAGTTAGGATCTCTCTAGACTATTGAAGACGTTAAAAAGTCATACCTTGTTAAAAAAATTAACTCTGCTTTTAAGTATCTTTGTGCACAACTATCCATATTCTGTCCCGGAGGAGTTCTCGCGAACGGCATTCCGAAAGAAGCAACCAGCTTATCTAAATTAAACCTGAAATCGGACATTGATTTGAAAGTGTCTATATATCTTCAGTGAAGCCAATTTGGACATCGGAACGAAAAGCCTCCTTCCCTAGGGGAGGAGGCTTTATTGCGCAATTCGGAAACTCTTATAGAAAGGAACGGACGTCTCTGTTTTAACATTAGGGTAAGCCTAACACGTTTTTTACCACCTCCCATATTTTTTATCTTGAGTTTCGAAACCCAATCTAGCAGGAATAAACCAGTAGTTCTCTGAAAAATAAAAAAGCCGCATGAATGCAGCCTTTCATGATATAATTACTACCAACCAAAGCAAGGAGAAAGAGATTTATAAGGCGTTTGAAATAGAACTGCCAAATTCTTCCTCAATATAAATTTCGTGGAAATTTAGGTTACACCAGTCAGATCTCAAATTAACTAGTTGCTGCAACCTGATCCTCTAGAGTATCGTCACAATACCCCATAAAACACCTACTATCAACTAATTCCACAAGCTCAATCAGCTTATCCCGAACTTCATCCTGGCTTCCTTGCTTGATTGCAAACCTGATCATTTTTTCAAAGTCCGCTTCAAACTCTTCCGGATCCCCTGGCCTTCCATTAATTAGAGACCAAACCTGAGGGTGTGCAGTCTTCGCCATAGTCTCAGCATTGAAGCTCAGCTCCTCATATAACTTCTCACCTGGCCGAATACCGGTATAGGTAATTTTTATCTCCCGATTGGGCTCATAACCCATCGCCCGAATGAGCTGGCAGGCCAGCTCCTCAATCCGTACAGGCTCACCCATGTCCAAGATAAATATTTCGCCACCGGAGCCCAAAGCTCCTGCATGAAGTACAAGCATTACAGCCTCAGGAATAGTCATAAAATAGCGAGTCATCCGAGAATCTGTAATTGTTACAGGACCACCTCGCTGGATTTGCCTTCGGAACTTCGGCACCACGCTACCGCGGCTCCCCAAGACATTGCCAAACCTCACTGCCATAAACTTTGTGGGGCTCGTTTGTGCAAGCTCCTGAATCACAACTTCCGCAAGCCTTTTCGAGGCCCCCATGACACTTGTAGGCTTTACAGCCTTATCTGTAGAGATGAGGATAAAGCGTTCAGCTGCGAACCTATCTGCAGCCTTTGCCACATTCATAGTTCCCATCACATTGTTCGTAATTGCCTCATCAGGATTGCGCTCCATCAGCGGTACATGCTTGTGAGCTGCTGCATGATAGACAATCTGGGGTCTATATTTTTCAAAAAGCCAATTCATCTTCTGCTCTTGGCGGATGTCGGCGATGATGGTGCGCAATTTCAATTTTGGAGCTAGTTCCAAAAGCTCATTTTCAATCTCATAGATACTGTTCTCACCCCGGCCAAGGAGAATAAGCTC
>DIQB01000128.1:0-179 GCA_002427165.1 Firmicutes bacterium UBA5473 | reverse complement strand
CACAGTTCCGAGCCAATAGAGCCTCCAGCTCCTGTCACAAGCACTACCTTGCCTTCTATGTATTCCGCTAAAAGTCCCGGATTAGTATACTTCACCGCACTTCTTCCCAAAAGGTCCTCAGGCCTTATCTCCCTCAGCTGCCGGATGGAAACTCTGCCATTGGCAATCTCAAAGAGGGC
>DIQB01000095.1:10190-14456 GCA_002427165.1 Firmicutes bacterium UBA5473 | reverse complement strand
TCCCCTTTATGCAGTGGAATCATTCATAAAAGGGATTGTTCCCCTAGCCTACCTTCTCTTCTTCCTTGGAATGGCGCTCATTCCAAATTCCATCGGCAAGCTTGCCCCAGTTCTCTGAATACTCCTTAAGATCATCCTTGAGCTGTCCTAGGTCTTCTGGCTTCTCATGAATTTGAGTAGGATGAGCACCAGACTCCTCTACAATATCATAGAGCATCTGGGGATTATCAATTAGCGGACAAGGCCTGAGATGATTTCCATTGAACGGCTGTCGCTTTTGATAGCCTTTCATTAAGGGAGAAGTAAGAACCTCCTGTACGCTCTTGTCCTTAATGTTATCCACTGCATAGTGAATGAAAGCACAGGGTTCAACCTCGCCGGCAGCATTGATATGCAGATACCTGCGGCCACCTGCAATACAGCCTAAAGATGCCTCGCCATCGTTCCAGAAGTCCAAGACGAATAAGGGCAGGGTCTTTCGCATCTGACCGATGCGCTCGGCCATCCAGGCTCGCTGCTCGGGTGAGGCCATGAGGCTGAAGTCTCGCTCGCCACCTACGGGTACAAAGGTGAAATACCAAAGGTAAGTAACGCCTTTGTCGATGAGCATTTGAATATATTCATCTGAGCCAACCTCCTCGGTATTGCGGCTGGTATAGGTTGTGGAACAGCCGTAGATCACACCTTCCTTATTGAGAAGGTCCATAGCATGCATCACCTTTTGGAATGTGCCCTCTCCCCGCCTTGCATCTGTAGATTCCTCAAAACCTTCAAGACTGAAAGCTAAGCTAACATTGCCACATTCCCTCATTTGTCGAGCAAACTTCTCATCTACCAAGGTACCGTTGGTGAAAGCCAGGAAGGTTACATCAGGAAACTCCTGGGCCAGCTTGATGATATCATCCTTACGCACAAGGGGCTCCCCACCTGAGAGGACGTAAAAATAGATGCCAAGCTCTCTACCCTCACGCACAATCCGCGATAGTGTTTCATAGGAGAGGTTATCTGCTTTAGCATAATCGTTTGCCCAGCAGCCTGTGCAGCGCAAGTTACAGGCGCTTGTTGGATCCATCAAAATTGCCCAGGGCACAGAAGCACCGATTTCCTCAGCAGTCTTGTTCTGCTTTGGCACACCAAAGATGTTGGCATTGATAAAGAAGTTCACTGCCATGGTGTTAACCACGTGGGGATTGGTATCTTCAAGAATCCTCATGGCATACTGATACCATACATTGTCCTTATCCTGGAAAAAATCCCTAACACTTCCGATCATCTCTTTGTGATTCTCTTCGATTACGAACTTATCAGCTAGATTCACTAAACGCAGCAGATTCTTCTCAGGATCCTTCAATAGTTGATGCATGGCAAAAGTCATGGCTTTTTGTTTCATTGGGACTTTCGGCATATTTATCAACCTCCTTTAAAAACTATCCCAGAATTAGTACTCAGCTGACGGGCAGCCTGCTCTAAAAATACCACTAGCTGCTTTTGTTCCTCATCTGACACCTCAGAAATATATTGCTGATACTTTGGCAGATACGAATCAAGTGTTCCCTTGAGATCATCAGATTTTGTCTTGAGAAAATGTCCCAGCATCATCCCGCCCAAAGTTGCAAGAACAACCTGGGGACAAAGCCCTCCTGCGAGCAACTCCAAAACTTTGACACTGCCTACTGCAGAGCGCAAAACAATAAGTGACATCACGATCACATAGGCACAAAATATACCTTTGGATTGTTTCCCTATTTTTTGAGAAAGGATCTCTAAGCTAGTTTTTGGGTTTTTATCTTTTAGTTCCTGCATTATCTCTAAAATGCCCACTAAATTTTGCTGCCACTCCTGCTCCATGGAAACAGGTACTACTATCATCCGGGAGCGCCCCACAGACGGTAGACGCTGGTACTGAGCTCTTAAAAAACCGCCCCGTGTCAGATCACGAATCATGTCATAGGCCGTCCATTTGCTGACTTCGAGCCTTTTTGCTACATCCTCGTAGTGGACAGGCTGGCCAGTCTCTCGGTACAACTCCTCAACTGCAGCTAAAAATTCACGTTTTCGCTCTGTTAATTCCATCGCCCCACCTCTCCCAAAAAACCCAAAAATTATCTTATCTCTATTATAAACCTCCTATCCTAAATGTCAAGGCTTTGGGGCAATCTTCTGGAATTTTACTCAATCACTAGAACTAGGAAAACAGCTGGCAACAAGAGTAATTCATGTCAAAATTTCCACCCTACACTTTTTTTCGACGAGTCACTATGAACGGGAAGTTGTGACCGCCTAAAAAAAATACCTGGATGCACAAGAGGTTGGCAAAAAACAACCTCTTCTCTTTTTAAAATCACAGTGAAAGTCTTTATCTCATTTCGTATAAAAAACCTAGCTCTGCGATCCTTTTCCAAGTTTTGGTATGTAAAGTTCTAGTTCTCCTTCAAAATTTATTCCTCGCCAATGGAGAATTCAAATCATCCTTTGGCAAATGGCTTTTTGTACGAACGAAAGTCCAGACAAGAAAGGGCTGCTAACTTTGTTAGCAACCCGTAGATTCCCGGATCACAAGCTCTGGCCTGTAGACTCGTGGTCCTTCAGTTGTAGGTGGAGGTTCCAGTCCTCCTAGCAGTCTTTCTGCTGCTTCCGCTCCCATGGTATACATAGGTTGGCGGATTGTTGTGAGCCCTAAGAGCTCTGCCATTTCGATATCGTCGTAGCCGACAATAGCCATATCTTCAGGCACCCGCACACCTTTGGTTTTCAGAAACTCAATCGCACCTATTGCTTGCAGGTCACTGGCAGCGAAGATGGCAGTGGGCCTGGCCCCTCTCTCCCATAAAAAGGCCATGCCCTGTTTTCCACCTGACCGATCAAATTCTGTCTCCACCACGAGTTTGGGATCGGGCTGAAGGCCAGATTGGCTATAAGCTTCCTCAAACCCATCCTTCCTAGCCCGGCTTGCGTGATAGCGCATAAGGCCGTTGAGAAAAGCGATCTTCTGATGCCCCAGCCCCAGAAGATGTTCAGTTGCTAGTTTCGCACCATAGGCGTTATCCACCACCAAAGAGGGCAAGATAGGATGATAGCTATCAACTAAAATCACAGGTAATTTACCCTTTTGGAATTTAGCTGCATGGCCATCGCGGATCCTGAGGGTGATCACAATTAGGCCATCCACTCGCCGTTCCACAGGAATCCGTGCGAGATAGGTCTCTTTTTGATCGTGTTTTTGAACATTGTAGAGGAAAATTCCCTGATCGGTACGATGAGCCACATCCTGAATTCCCCTGAGCACTTCAATAAAGAAATGCCTGGTGAAAAAGGGAACCAGAACACCGATGGAATTGGTGCGACGGGTGGCAAGGCTTCTGGCCACAGCATGGGGCTGATAGTCCAGCTCCTCTATGGCCAGAAGTACACGTTCTCTGGTCTGGGGACTCACATGCACATTTGCATTGAGAACTCTTGAGACTGTGCCTACTCCTACTCCGGCTTTTTTAGCCACATCGTAGATGGTTGCCATCAGGCCGGAAGTTCCTTATACTTGCCTGCTAAGAAACGAGCAAAGTCCACTTTTCCATTGCTTCTAGATGAGTGATACATAGCCAAAACCATGGCCATGGCCAGCTTGCCAGCTCTCCCATCAATCTGCGGATCTCGGCCTGCTAGTACATCCTCATAAAAATCGCTGATCTGTCTTTCATGGCTGAAACCCCAGTAACGTTTGCCTACAACCTCTTCTGCATTCTGCAGGACAGTCGTGGTTTTGTTGCCAATTTTAATCGTGGCCACATCACCATGGAGTTGAGCTAGCCCCTTATCTCCATATATCTCCAAGAAAATTGGTGCATCGTAGGGATAGGCACAATTGGCATAGATGAAGCCTACAGCACCATTGGCAAATTTCAAAGTACCCTCTGCTACATCATCCACCTGAATAAAATCATGAGCGCGGGTATAATATTTGGCCTCAATCTCGTCTATATCTCCCATAAACCATTGCATCAAATCCATGGTATGGATTGCTTGATCAATTAGGACGCCACCGCCCTCTTTGTCCCAAGTACCTTTCCAGTCGCTACCTTTATAATAATCATCAGACCGATTCCAGGTAAGAAACATTCTCGCTCCCAGGAGTTTACCCAGTTTCCCCTCGTCGATTGCTTCCCAAATAGCCTCAGATGCATCGTTATAACGGTTCTGAAAGATTACTCCCAGCTTCACTCCTGCCTCTCGAGCCTCACGAATCATAGCATCTGCATCATCCACACTAAT
>DIQB01000095.1:0-9946 GCA_002427165.1 Firmicutes bacterium UBA5473 | reverse complement strand
GTGCAGATCTGCACAGCATCAATTTCCGGATCAGCTAAAGCAACACGATAGTCAGTAAGAACACGCTGGCAATCATATAGTTTACCAAAATTTTCTGCTCGCTCGGGCTTAATATCCACTACAGCCTCAAGCTTAGTATGGGGCAATTCATTCAATGCTTTCGCATGAACATTTGCAACTCTTCCACAACCGATCAGAGCAACTTTCATTTGTTTTTTCATGGTAAAGCCCTCCCTTCATTTGGAACCGCTTCCATAACTAGTATATCAGGGAGATTTGCATTTGTCAACTTGGATAAAAATGGCTCTCAGGTTAATCTCAACAGGAGAAATGTCTGGCGTAGATTCTTGGCTCTTTGCAAATCTCTAGCAACTTTTTAATCCTTAGTCGATACCTTAGCAGCTTGCGCGGTAACTTGCGCGGTAATTTAAGGAATTAGCATTTTTCTCAACCTGACAAAAGCATGAATCGGATCTGGTTTTAAGATCCCCGATTAGAATAATACTTTGTTTCGGACTTGTGGGTCTGTTGAAGAAACCACTATAAGTAGGAGGTGCTTATGCGAAAAAGATAATCTTTCTTCTAGTATACTTAGCCTCAGATGATGCAATCTTCTTGATGACTACAAGCCACTACTCGTCTTTACCAACGGAGAGCGTTCTTCGGTGCGAAGCTTAGGCTTAGATGTCGGTATTTAAATTGCTACAAGCAAGGCCTTCCCAGTGCAAAAAGCACAAATCGAAACTATAAGCTCATAATTGTGAAACCGGACCTGTTTATTCCAAACCTCGACCGCTGAAATAATCCACACGTAGCAAAGCATTAACGTCTGGTAGCACGAGATCTGCCAGGGGGGCAAGGGCTTCCCATGTGCCCAGCCCAGATAACACACCTACAGCTAAACCCGCCCCATTGTTCTTGGCAAATTGCAGATCCACCTGGGTATCCCCCACAATGGCAACCTCATCCGGTTGGAGGGAAAACTCTTGGCAGAAAGCATGGAGCAGATCTCCATGGGGCTTATGCTGACGCACACCATCGTCTGTCCCTAAAAAATCAAAATATTCCAAAACACCCAGCCTCTCCAGGCACAACAGCGTACTTCTCTTGGTATCGGAAGTTGATGTGCCAAGATAGAAGCCTCTATTTTTTAACTCTCCTATTGTCTCGGCCAGATTTCCAATGGGAAAAATCCGCTCCCGATACTTCTCCGCAAGGGCGTTGACGTTTAAGGTCACCTGCTGTGCAAACTCCTCCCGCACCCCCGCCTCAATCCCCAGCTCCAATAGGCAATCATATAGCGCCTCTCCCACCTGCTCCCCTGTACCTGTAGCGAAGAGACCTCTGCCATCTATCTCCCGCTGGAAAACTCCAATCGAGGCCAAGAGCGCCTCCCCGCAAGGAGCGGAAAGACCATATTCCGCTATAAGCCCAGCTGCAAGTTCCCCCATCACAGGCAGCCACATAGCCTTAAAATCCAAAAGTGTTCCGTCTTTATCGAAAAGAATTCCACGTATCTTGATCATCCCACTCCCCCTACGGGTAAATGTTAGCCAACCATGCTTAAATAAACTTCTGAACCCGAGCCCGACAAAGGGCAGGTCCTAAAAGGGAGACGATCTCGCCTAGCTCCGGTCCTCGTCCTTGCCCTGTGAGTGCAGCCCTAAGGGGCCGAAATACCTTCCCCGCACCCAATGCAAGCTCGCCTGGCAGCTGATGGAGTAGCTCGGCTGCATCCTCGGGACTGATCTGGGCTTTCCCCTCAAGAGCTGCACTGAACTCTGTAAAAACCCTGACTGCATTCTCCCCCGAAAGAAGCTTGGCAATCTTTTGATCTTCGTAGCTGGGTTCCGCCAAAAAGGGCTTAGCCCAGGGGGGAAGCTCACCCAAAGAGAGTATATTATGTTTCAAAAGGCCCATCATTCTCGCAAGCCACTCTTTTGGGGGCCAAGCCGCCTTATCTTCAGGCAGGAGCCCTGCCTCTGAAAGATAAGGTATAGCTAAAGCTACTAGCCGCGTATCGTCTGCACCTCGCAGATACTGGCCACTGAGCCAACGCAGTTTCTCCTGATCGAAGATGGCAGGGCTGGTGGCCACCTTTGAGAGATCAAACTGGGCAATTAGTTCTGCTCGCGATAGTATCTCGCCCTCTTTCGGTGTCCAGCCCAATAAAGCCAGGTAGTTCATAAGGGCCTCTGGCAGATAACCCTGAGCTCTGTATTGAGCCACAGACACAGCACCATGGCGCTTGCTGAGTTTTTGCCGATCAGGCCCCAACAGCATTGCCACATGGGCAAACTGAGGCAAAGGCGCACCTAACGCCTGGTAGATGGCAACTTGTCTTGGTGTATTTGACAGGTGCTCATCTGCGCGGATGATGTGGCTGATCTCCATCTTCAGGTCATCTACCACCACAGCAAAGTTGTAGGTAGGAACACCACTGGGCCGCACAACTACAAAGTCTCCGATCTCCTTGCCTGGGAAGGAGAACTCACCGCGGAGGAGATCTGTGAAAGTTATTGTCTGGTCTTGAGGAATATGAAAACGCCAGGAGGGTTTTCTGCCTTGAGCCTCAAAGGCAGCCCGCTGTTGGGAGCTAAGCTTACGGCAACGGCCACTGTAGCGGGGGGGCTTGCCTTGGGCCAAATCAGCTTTTCTTTGAGCCTCCAGCTCCTCTACTGAGCAATAACAGGGATAAACATAGCCCCCTGCCTTGAGTTTCTCCAAGGCCTCCTCATAGAGCTGCTGTCTTTGGCTCTGCCGATAGGGGCCATATTCTCCTCCAACTTCTAAGCCCTCATCCCAATCTAACCCAAGCCAGCGCAGATCCTCGCAGATGCCCTCTTCAAAAGCAGCCTCGCTGCGCTCAGTATCTGTGTCCTCTGCTCGTAGGACCACAACGCCTCCCCTCTGCCTGGCGAAGAGCCAGTTAAAAAGCGCTGTATGAACATTACCAATGTGAAGTAAGCCTGTGGGGCTGGGAGCAAACCTTACCCTCACCTTCATAATCAATCTCTCCCTTCTAATAGTGCCACAGCCCAGGCTGCAATTCCTTCTTTTTGACCCACAAATCCGAGTCCCTCTTGGGTTGTTGCCTTCACAGAGACAAACTCAGAATTTAGCCCCAGACAAGAAGCAATCTTCTTCTCCATCTGGAGGATGTGGGGGGCCAATTTTGGCTCCTCTAAAGCCACAGTAGCATCAATATTGGCAACCCCATAGCCATTTTCGGCAAGCAGGGCCGCGATCTTCGCTAGGAGATCCAGACTACTTGCATCCTTGTAGCTGGGGTCAGTATCTGGGAAAATTTTCCCAAGATCCCCTAGTTTTGCCCCACCCAAGAGGGCATCTCCAATTGCATGGAGCAAAACGTCAGCATCTGAGTGGCCCAACAAACCACGCTCATATGGGATCTGAACACCACCTAAAATCAAGGGCCGCCCCGAAACTAGCCTATGTACATCATAGCCATGGCCGATGCGGATTTTCATGCTCTCACCTCGTAGTGCCCGCATGATAGTTAAATCTACAGGCACAGTCACCTTGATGTTCCCAGGATCGCCCTGTGTAAGGTATACCTCCTGGCCCAAACGCTCCACTAGTTGGCAATCATCTGTGCCAGTGAAGCCTGCCTCCCGAGCAGCTCTGTGGGCTTCCATGATCAGAGGCAAGGCGAAGGCCTGGGGCGTTTGCACAAGCCTGAGCTTTTCGCGGGGTGGAGTGCTCTCGACAACCCCACCTTCAGCTACCACCTTGATGGTATCTCGGGGTGGGGTGGCAGGAGCCACTGCCTTATATTTTACCGCTCCCGCTATCAGCTTGTCAATTAGCTCAGGCCCAATCAGGGGCCTGGCACCATCGTGGATCAATACTAAGCTTTGGGCCTGAAGGTTTTTGGGGATTATCTTCTCCAGGGCCAGAAGGCCGTGGAATACCGATTCTTGGCGGGTCCGGCCTCCGATCACTATTTTTGTGGGTACCTTGGAGGGAAGCAGAATTTTGCTTTGAAATTCTGCTTCTTCCCCTGGCGCCACTAGCACAATTATCCCGTCAATAGAAGGATGGTTGGCAAACGCCAAAAGGGTATGCCCTAAAACGGGCATACCCCCCAAGTTTGCGTACTGTTTGTTGAAGCCTAGCCCCATGCGGGAGCCGCTGCCTGCGGCTGCCACCAGAGCCCAGATCTGTCCTCTCCCATTTGTTTTCAAGACGATTACATCCTTTTCTCTCTACAATGCCTTCTCCATTAATTTCGGTTTCGCAAAGATCATTCTTCCAGCTGCTGTTTGTAAAACGCTGGTAACTAGGACCTCAATCCGCTGGCCCATAAACCTGCGACCACCGTCCACGACAATCATGGTGCCATCCTCAAGATAAGCCACGCCCTGGCCTGGTTCTTTGCCATCTTTGATTACTTGCACTGCTAGTTCCTCACCTGGTAAGACCATAGGTTTAATTGCATTGGCTAATTCATTGATATTGAGCACAGCCACACCATGAATCTCGGCAACCTTATTAAGATTATAATCGTTGGTAAATACTTTGCCATCTAGTAATTTCGCCAGTTTAACAAGTTTATTATCCACGTCCAACTGTTCTTGAAAATCTCGCTCTAGGACCTGCACCGGGATTGGCATATCTCGCTGGATCTTGTTGAGGATATCCAGGCCTCTGCGCCCTCGATTGCGTTTAAGCAGATCTGGTGAATCCGCGATCTTCCTCAACTCATCGAGAACAAAGGCTGGAATCACAAGCACCCCTTCTAAAAATCCTGTCTGACACAGATCCGCAATTCTGCCATCGATAATCACACTGGTATCTAGGATCTTGTAATAGCCCCGGGGCAGGTTGCGATTAGAGCGCGTACCATCTTGCTTCTTGCCACTGATCAGGCTGCCTAGGTCCTCTCTTTTGCGCAGGGCAACTAGCGTCCCCAAATAGCTTGAGCCCAAGTAGAGGAAGAGCACTAGATATCTTCCCACAAAGGGAAGAAGCCTGATCGCCGGGGCGAGCAGGGCTGCGATCACCAATCCCACAATAAGACCTATGGCACCTGCCACAAAATCTGAAAGGGGAATTCGCTGCAGATAGCCGTCGATGGCTTTAGCTGTGGCTTTGAGCAGACGCAACAGAAAAGGCGCAATAGCAAGGCCAAAGAGAGCACCGATAGCTGCACTGATTCCTAGGTAGGGGTGGCCAAAGCTAGCGTGGGCTAAATTATAGCCCCCAAAAGCACATAGGGTAAAGGTCACGAAGCTAAACAATTTTTCCCAAATCAAATCTTCACCTCCTGATTCCCTCCACCCCTATTCTGCCTCACTATTACAATTTATATACAACTTTTCCAGATTTTAGATATGCCGATCTAACATCACCTGCTCTTGGAGTCTATGAAGGCCCTCTTTGATGGCCCTCGCTCTAACTTCACCAATCCCCTCCACATCATCTAGCTGGTTGATTGTGGCAGCGACGACCTGCTGAAATGTATCGAAAGTTTCGATCAGGTTCTCGATCACAGGCATAGGCAGCCGGGGGATTTTGGTAAGGATCCGATAGCCTCGGGTAAAAACTGCCCCGTCTAAAGCATTAATGTTGCTGCCATAGCCCAATGCCCGACCGATCAGGGTTAGATCTAGCATATCATCTGCAGACCAGGAGTGAATCTGCTCTGCCACCTGCTCTGGGGTTTTCTCTTCGTCGTTAAGGTAATCTTTGATAATAAGATAGCCTTGGTTTTTCACATCCACCATCAGCTCTTCAAGCTGCATTTGGGCAAGCCTACCCTCGGTACCCAGTTCCGTGATGTAACGGAGGATCTCAAGCTCGATCCGCCGGGTCATCTCAGCCCGCTGGATCGCAGTGGTCACATCGTAGAGTGTGGCCAGGTCCTCAAACTCCACTGCTGTAAGATTTGTCAAGGCTCGATCCAACACAGACTTATAGCGCTCTAGAGTTTGCAAGGCTTGGTTGGCCTTAGCCAGCACCACGCCTACGTCTCTGAGGGCATACTTAATATTGCCCCGATAGAGGGTGATAATATTGCGCCGCTGGGAGATGCTGATCACCAAAGCACCTGCTTGTTTGGCAACGCGCTCGGCAGTGCGGTGTCTGGTGCCGGTCTCAGACGACGGAATCAGGGGATCTGGGTTCAGCTGGGCATTGGCAAAGAGGATTTTTTGAGCATCGCCGCTTAAGATGATGGCGCCATCCATTTTCGCTAGTTCATAGAGGGCAGACGAGTTGAAATCGCAGTCAATATGAAAGCCCCCATCTACCATTTTCATTACCTCTTCGCTATCGCTCACCACAATTATGGCGCCAGTGCGAGCACGCAGAACATTCTCCAGCCCCTCGCTGAGGAGGGTGCCTGGCGCCACCATTCGTAAATATTTCTGAAAATCTTCGCTAATCCTTTCCTCGCGCACGGAAGCGGCTCCTTTCCTAGGCTACAGTTAGTGCTAATGCTTCTTGAGCAGTCTTTACAGGCAGCAATTCTACCTCTAAATTACGTTTGGTCAAGCTCCGCAAGTTGTGGTGAGGAAGGAGACACTTACCAAAACCCAGTCTGGCTGCCTCTGCCACCCGGCGCTCAATATCCCTCACTGCTCGCACCTCGCCTGTGAGGCCTACCTCACCGATAACAATCAGTCCGCTGCTGACAGGCCTATTTTTAAAACTACTGGCCAGGGCTACTGCAATCCCCAAATCCACTGCTGGCTCCCCTAGCCTCAATCCCCCCACTGCGTTCATGTAAACATCATGGGCGCCAATATGGAGCCCCACCCTGCGCTCCAGCACAGCCAGAATAGTGGAGACGCGATTGTGATCCAGGCCACTGGCTTGCCTCCGGGGAATCCCTCCGAAGGCTGTTGGCCCCACTAAGGCCTGCACTTCCACCAGAAGGGGCCTGGAGCCCTCCATGGTTGCCACAACCACGGAACCTGCTGCATTTTTAGGCCGTTGGGCTAGAAAGAACTCCGAGGGGTTCTCCACCTCAGATAGGCCCTCTGTGCCCATGGCGAAGACACCGATCTCATCTGTGGAGCCGAAGCGGTTTTTCACCGCTCGCAAAACCCTGTAGGATTCCTCCATGCTGCCCTCAAAGTAGAGCACCGCATCCACCATATGTTCCAACACTTTTGGGCCTGCAAGTCCCCCAGCTTTAGTAATATGCCCCACCAAGATGATGGGGAGTTGTCTGCCTTTTGCCAAATAAAGGAGCTGGGCTGTGCATTCCCGCACCTGCCCCACACTGCCTGGTGCTGAGGATAATTGGGAACTATAGATAGTCTGGATGGAGTCCATGATCACAAGGAGAGGGGGTTCCTCCTCAATTTGGGCAATAATGTTTTCTAGTTCGTTTTCAGCTAAAACCAAAAGGTTCTCTGACAAAGTTCCCAGCCGCTCCGCCCGCAGGCGTAGCTGTTCTTTGGATTCCTCCCCTGAAACATAGAGCACCTTGCCCTTGCCGGAAACCTGGCAGGCAGCCTGCATTAGGAGTGTGGATTTACCTACTCCAGGATCACCACCCACTAAGATCAAAGAAGCGGGGACTATACCCCCGCCAAGAACGCGATCAAGCTCGCCAATACCTGTTTCGTAGCGTGCGAAAGCCTCTCGCTCCACCTGGGTGATAGGCACTGCCCGGGCAGAGGAGGGAGAACGCTGCTCTTTTTTTTGCAAAACACTAACTGGCTCTTCCACAATGCTGTTCCAGTTTTGGCACGAAGGGCAGCGTCCAGCCCACTTGGCTAGCTCATAGCCGCATTCCTGACATCTATATTGTACCCTTGCTTTTGCCATGTTAATCCAACCTGTTCAAATTAATTATATCACGCTCTGGGTTTATACGCAATTAAACCTTAGTCCAAATAAGGTTTAACAAACCTACTGATCCGTGCAATTGCTTCCTTAATTTCTTGCAATGATGAAGCATAGGAACAGCGGATATAGCCTTCCCCTGATTCGCCAAAGGCATTGCCAGGTACCACTGCCACCTTCTCCTGCTTGAGGAGCTTTTCGCAAAACTCCTCAGAGGACATGCCTGTGGCCTTAATTGAAGGAAAAACATAAAAAGCTCCCCCAGGCTCAAAACATTCCAACCCTGCCTCATTGAGGCCTGCCACAATTAGTCTGCGCCTTTGGTCATATTCCGTCACCATTCGCTCCCTCTCAGGGGCACCGTGCCTTAGAGCCTCTAGAGCAGCATTCTGCCCCATGATGGAGGCGCAAAGCATAGTGTACTGATGGATTTTAGTCATGGCGCCGATGATTTCTCGATTAGCAGCTGCATAGCCAACCCGCCAACCTGTCATAGCGTAGGCCTTGGAAAATCCATTGAGCAAGATTGTGCGTTCTTGCATGCCAGGCAAAGCTGCCACTGATGTATGTTCGCCTTCGTATGTTAAATGATCGTAGATCTCATCTGCAACTACTAGCAAATTATGTTTTTGCGCAACCTCAGTCAGGGGGATAAGTTCCTGGGCACTCATAGTAGCCCCTGTGGGGTTATTGGGATAAGATAAAATTAGGATTCTGGTTTTATCACTGATGGCAGCTTCGATCTGCTCAGCTGTGGGCCTGAAACCATCCTCTACCCTGGTGGGAATTACAACGGGCGTGCCACCTGCTAAAATAGTACAGGGTTTATACGAAACGTAGCAGGGCTCAGGAATGATCACCTCATCGCCTGGAGTGAGCAATGCTCGCATCACCAGATCCATGGCCTCGCTAACTCCCACGGTGATCAAGATCTCAGATTTGGGATCGTAGGAGAGGTTATGGCGCCCGGCAAGATCTTCGGCGATGGCTTCCCTCAGTTCCAACAAGCCGTAGTTTGAGGTGTACATGGTCCGGCCTCGTTCCAATGAATAGATGGCTGCCTCTCGGATCCGCCAGGGGGTGACGAAGTCTGGTTCCCCTACTCCTAGAGAAATTACATCATCCATTTCTGAAACAAGATCGAAAAAGCGTCTAATGCCAGAGGGGGGGATGGATCTAACTAGGGGCGAGACAGGATTGAAACCTAAGGAGTTCATGGAGATACCACCAGCCTCTGGTTCACATCCTTGTCTTCTAGGATTACTCCCTCTTGTTTATATTTCTTGAGGATGAAATGGGTGGCAGTGCTTTGCACGTGCTCTAATGTTGAGAGCTTAGTCGCCACGAAATAAGCAACTTCCTTCATGGACCTGCCCCAAACCAGAACTGTCAAATCATAGCCTCCACTCATGAGGAATACAGAGCGAACTTCAGGAAAACGATAGATACGTTCAGCTATGGTATCAAATCCGAACTCTCGCTCTGGTGTTACCTGCACCTCGATCAGGGCTTCCACAAGGTCTGCATCTGTTTTTTCCCAGTTAACTAGGGCATGATATTTAACGATGGTTTTGTTATCTTCAAGCTGGCCGATGATGGCCCGGACTTCATTTGCGGACACCCCTAGCATGGTGGCTATTTCTTCAGGGGTAGTGCGGTCGTCCTCTTCTAGAATCTCTAAAATCTTTTTTTGCAAATCTTGCAAGGGGCTCCCTCCTATCGGTAGACTAGCTTAATTTTAGCTAATTTCAACAATTAATGCAAGAGATGGATACAAAAATGGTGCCGAGAGTCGGAATCGAACCGACCACACGAGGATTTTCAGTCCTCTGCTCTACCTACTGAGCTATCTCGGCACCCTAAGGGTGATATGGCGGAGCCGACGAGACTCGAACTCGCGATCTCCTGCGTGACAGGCAGGTGTGTTAACCAACTACACCACGGCTCCATATGGTACCCCCAAGGGGATTCGAACCCCTGTTGTCGCCGTGAAAGGGCGGTGTCCTAACCAATTAGACGATGGGGGCACATGTGAGAAGCACTTAGCTTCGCACAAATAATATTACCATCAGAATCGCTCTCTGTCAAGGGTAGACGCACAAAATCATGGATTCCGCAAATAGAA
>DIQB01000010.1:21239-23025 GCA_002427165.1 Firmicutes bacterium UBA5473 | reverse complement strand
TGATCCGTACGGATCAAGGGATTATTGGTGAGGCTTTTCTTCATAAACTGGTTGGTATCCTTGTACTTGTATTGGCAATACGGTATTTTTCACTCAAGTGGTCGGATGTAGGCTTCGCAGTCAAGTTAGCAGGAAGAACAATTTTATATGGATTACTGCTCGGCGCAGTGGTGTACCTGGTCGCCTACGGAATTGAGCTTATCATACAACTGTCAAGAGGCAAAACCCCTTCATTACAACTCTACGTAACAAGTTACGCAATTGATGGGAATCAAGGAAGCCAAACGGGTCTGTTGTTTTTTGCTTTTTGTATTATCGGGAACATTATCAATGTAACTATGGAAGAAGGTATTTTCAGAGGGCTATTCATTAAGCTATCGGAAATAAAATATTCATTTTTAAAGGCAGTGGTTTTGTCTTCTGTTCTCTTTGGTATTTGGCATATCGCAGCTCCTGTACGCAGCTTGTTGGATGGGGAAATAAACACGCTCGGAGCGATAATTTCTGCCCTCATGCTTATCTTGACAACAGGGATCACAGGCGCGAAATTCTGTTTGCTGACTAAGATCACCGGCTCACTTTGGATGCCTATGGCTGACCACTTTTTCAATAACACCATCATTAACATCTTGCATGTTATCACAATTTCCGGGTCAGATGAATTGCAAGTGATCCGAATTACAATTTCACAGACAGTATCATTCCTGATTGTTCTTTTCATCTACTGGAAAAGCGGGGCACATCAAAAGCGTACATTTCGAGTATAGAAAAAAGCTCCTGCAATAGAAAATTTAAAGCTTTATAAACCATCGAGAAGCAAACCAATATACAAAAACCCTACAACCATGACACAGGAATCGTCACATTTTTATCATCAAGGGGAAGACTTTTTTCATATAAGCAAATAATGCCTCCTGTACCTATTGTTATACTTTCGTTTTTCTCAAGCACTGAGAAGTTTGCTAGCTGCCTTTTGCTGGGATTCGCTGTCTTTTTGATCTCCACAGGATGAAGTTTTCCATCTTGCTCTATAAGAAGGTCAATTTCTTTTCCGTCCTTATCCCGGTAATAATATAAAGGTGGCTCTAAAATACCTGCATTATAGAAACTTTTCAGTACCTCCCCTACAACAAAAGTTTCAAAAAATGCTCCAGCCATCGCACCTGCTTCAAGTACTTCGGGTGTAGTCCATTTTGTAAGATATGCAATGAGGCCCGTGTCAAGAAAATAAAGCTTGGGCGTTTTCACTGCTCTTTTCAAGCTATTGCTATAGTACGGCTGTAACAAATAGACAATATTTGACGAAATCAAAATGGAAAGCCACCTGTTAGCCGTCGGCACGCTAATTCCAATTTCATTTGCGATGGAAGAGAGGTTCAGCATTTGCGCAGATCTCGCTGCCAGCGCGGTCATAAACTTAATGAACTTTAATTCATCTCCTACCTGCGCGAGCTCTCTCACATCCCGCTCAAGATAGGTTTTGGTGTAGGCAGCATAAAACAACTGCCAGTCAAGCTCAGCTGCATACATACCTGGCATGGAACCTTTGTGAATAATGCTCCAAATCTCCTGGTAATCCGCGTCTTTAACTGTTGTCTTTCTTTTAGCCAAGTATTCTTCCGTTGGCACAAAATGCTCACTGAAAGTATCGCCCTTAATTTCGCGAAGAGATAAACCCGGTAAATTAATAATGCCGATCCTACCGGCTAAACTCTCGCTGACATTCTTCATCATCTTAAACTGCTGCGAACCTGTTAGATAAAAAAGCCCCCTCTTGCCACTTTCG
>DIQB01000010.1:3513-21051 GCA_002427165.1 Firmicutes bacterium UBA5473 | reverse complement strand
GGTGTTGATTTAAAAAAACTACCTGCTTCCTCAATTGCGCTTTGCAGCAAAACAGGATCATCAAGAGTTAAATATGGAATGTCCCTGGCCAGGTGCCGCACCAACGTTGTTTTGCCAACCTGCCGTGCCCCTGTGATCATAATTGCGGGAAACATTTTGGCAGCTCGCTTAATCGTGGTTTCAGCATTTCGCTTAATGTACCCCATAGTCAACCTCCGACTAATTTAATATCCAATATTATTATGCCCAAAAATTTAAAAAAAGTCAAGGACATTGGAATTAAAAACAGCCATGCCTGAGATGCTGAATTGCATTTCAGGCATGGCTGTTTTTCGGATAATTCTTTATCCACCCACTCTACCTAGCTCATAAAAACGAACACTTAACCTTGCTTAGCCAATGCTTCCAGGGCTGCATCCACCAAAGGCTCAATTGGCGGCAACTTGCCAGTCCAGATCTGGCAGGCCAATGCCCCCTGCCAAAGCAACATCCCCAAGCCATCCATGGTGCGAGCACCCCTGTGCGCTGCCTGTTGTAATAGTTTAGTAGGCCTAGGATTATAAATCAGATCGCAGATCACATGATCTCGGGAGATTAAATCTAGAGGTAATAGAGGCTCCACATCAATCTCAGGATGCATCCCAACAGGTGAGGTATTAATAATAATCTGGGCCTCTTCTGTCCAGCGGGAAAGCCCCGAGATGGGAATTGCAGTCACATCTCCACCTATCGAGGCTACATCCTGAGCTAACAATTGGGCATGCTCCACTGTCCGGTTAGCGATAATGATTCTCTCGGCCCCCTGGGCCGCTAGGGTAAGGGCCACAGCTCGGCTAGCGCCACCTGCGCCTAAAAGTAAGAATCTCTTGCCTCTAGGCTCAATCCCAAGCTGGGACTTGAGAGCACGAACAAAGCCATCACCATCTGTATTATGGCCAATAAGCTTTGTGCCCTCTCTTTTCACAGTATTTACAGCACCGATATTTTGGGCTGACTGTGCTAGCTCATCTAAAAGGGGCACTATCGCCTGCTTGTGGGGAATGGTGACATTAAAGCCCACAAAGCCCATGGCCTTCGCCCCAGCCACTGCCGCTGCCAGATCCTGAACTTGAAAAGCCAGATAGCGAAGGGACAAATCCAGTACCTCAAAGGCCCGATTCTGAATCTGGGGGGAGATGCTATGGGAGACTGGATCTCCAAAGAGGCCCACGAGCCCTGTGCGGGACGAAATATTACTGCCCACTTAAACTCATCTCACCGATACAAATTGTAGGGGCACCGATCCCGCCCATCCAGCGGAGATCATCACCTACAGCTGTGATGCTCAAAAGGAGATCTCGCCAGTTGCCTGCGATGGCGATGGAACGCACAGGTCTTGCCAATTCCCCATTTTCAATCCACAGCCCACTTGCCCCCACAGAGAAGTCACCGGAGATGGGATTGGCTGTATGCATCCCCATTACATCTGTCACATAGAGCCCCTGCTTGATCTCGCCAATTAGTGCCTGGGGTTTTTGGGAACCTGGGGAGATCAAAAGATTAGTGGAGCCTGGGGAGGGCGTTGAGCGAAAAGAGGACCTGAGGGCATTGCCTGTGGAGTTCTTTTCCTCCCTGTGGGCTGTATAGGTATCGAAAAGAAAGCTATCTAGTCTCCCCTCGCGAATCACAGAGGTCCTTTGCATAGGCACCCCCTCATCGTCCACAGGGGCTGTGCTCAATCCATCTGGATAGGTACCATCATCAACTAGGGTAACTAGAGGCGAGGCCACTTGTTGGCCCAAGAGGCCAGCAAACAGAGACTTGCCCTTTTGCACAGACTCAGCACTGAAGGCACTTACAAAAGCGCCTAAAAACTCTGCTGCCACCGTTGGATCCAGAACCACAGGCACCTTGGCGCTTTGGACGCTCCCGGCGCCTAGCAGGGCCACGGCTCTTTGGGCTGCCTCGGAACCCACAGACTCAAGATCCAACTTTGCCAGTTCTCTGGCAAAGTGATAACTCCAGCCCATCTCTGCCTGGCCTGCATCCTCTGCCACAGCTAAAATGCTGCTGGTAAAGAAGGTACCACTGTGGGCTGTTGCTAGGCCCTTAGAGTTGGCTATAGCCAGCTGGTAGGCTGTATCTGCATATTGGGACTGTCGTACTTTCCTTACCCTGGAATCTTTGGCCCGGGCTGCTCGCTCAATGCGGCGGGCAAACTCGATTTTTTCTTCCATGGGAAGCTTCAGTGAATCATTATCTGAGGACAGCTCAACTTGGGTCTCTCCTTGAGGCTCTGGAAGACTTCGGGCAAGATCCTGATCTGCAAAGCGAGAGCTCTCCCGGGCCTGGGAAAGTGCCCCCTCCGCTGCCCCGATGGTGAGCACTGTGGTATAGGCAAAGCCGCTCCTGCCGTCTTTCAAGCAACGAATGCCCATGCCCTCGCTGCGGGAGATGTTACTTGACTCCACCTCCAGGTCGCTAACCTCGATTCTTGTGGTTTCGTTCTGGGAGAGGTAGATCTCCAGTTCCTCATCCTGGGCCCAGCTGAGCACCTGTTTTGCTAAAGATAATAGTTCCAATCTCAAACCCCCTCTGTGCCGCCCACGACTAAGTTTGGAATTCGCAGTGTGGGCTGGGCATCTCCCACTGGCACTCCCTGTCCGTTCTTGCCACAGACTCCCAGGGAGAAGCCATTATCTTGCCCCACAAGATCAACCTCCGAGAGCACCTGGGGGCCATTGCCAATTAGCGTAGCGCCGCGTACAGGCGCTCCAATTTTACCGTTCTGGAGTAAATAACCCTCTGTAACCTCGAAGACGAAGTCGCCATTGGTGGTGTTAACCTGGCCCCCTCCCATTTTGGTCACATAAAGGCCATTTTCGGTGGCAGCAATAATCTCTTCGGGATCAGTCTCTCCAGAGGCAATATAGGTGTTGCTCATCCTGGGGATGGGCCGGCTACGATAGGAATCTCGCCTGCCATTGCCTGTGCTTTCCCGGTTCTCCTTGCGGGCTGTATTCAGATTGTACATATAGCTTTTAAGAATACCATTTTCGATTAGCACAGTCCTCTGTCCTGGGGTTCCTTCGTCATCAAAGGCGAAGGAACCATAGCGGCCAGGCAAAGTTGCATCATCGATCACGGTAATTAGGGACGATGCTACCCTCTGTCCCATTTTGTCTGCATAAACAGATAGCCCTTTTTGCACAAGGTCTGCTTCTAGGCCATGGCCGCAAGCCTCATGGACCATGGTGCCTCCAGCCTCCCCTGCCATCACCACTGTCATCTGACCGCTAGGTGCGGATCTGGCGGATAACATCATCACTGCTCGCTCCCGGGCACTTTGTGCCATTTGTGGGGCACCTGTAGCTACAAGCTCGAAGCCGCCAACTCCTCCTATGGACTCATAGCCGGTCTGAATCTTACCTTGATCTTCGGCGATTACATTCACCACCAAACGCACCCGGGTGCGCTTGTCCTGGGCCATAAAGCCCAGAGAGTTGGCAACGAGGATCTCCTGCTCTACATTGCCGTAGCTTGCAGTTACCTGTCTCACCTGGGGCGCTCGGCGTGCTTCTTGATTTAGAATGTGGAGAAGCTGTGCTTTCTCGCCGGTTTCCACCTGAGAAGGCGGCTGGCGCACACCAAAGCGGACTGGGGCTTCCCGCAAAAGCAGCTCCTCTACCTGCCCTGGTTTTCCTTCTGCTCCCCGGGCTAGCCTTGTAGCCAGCTCCAGGAGTGATTCGGGCTCCAGGTCGCTGGTGTGGGCATAGAAAGTACGGTCAGAGACCACAAGGCGCAAACCCAACCCCAGATCTTCTCCCCCAGATAATCGCTCCAGTTTCTCTCCCTCTAAAAAGAGTGATTGAGAGCTGGTATGTTCCCAATAAACTTCCGCAAAATCTCCGCCCTGAGCCAACAGCGCACCTAAAAGCTCCTGGGCTAGGGCTTCATTAAAATGCCTTTTCAAGCTGGTCCCTCACTTTTTTATGAACTGTCTCTATTATTCTCCTTCTCACTTGGAAAATCCTGCAAAAAAAGCCGCGAAATGCGGCTTTCACGCTTGAAATAGCAAAGTTACCTCTAGATTTCCTTCTTTTGGCACTAAAGCCAAATCCACTACCTTCCCCTGTTTCAACTGGGGGTCTTGGGCTTTGGCCACGGCGGCTAGTTCTCGTATTTTCTCCAAAAGTTCGCCGCCAAAAACATTGCCTGTCACTAATTTAACCATGCTTGTCCCTCCCTCTCCTCAATTTCAGTATATGCCAGCTTTAACCATTTTATACATGAGGCGGACTTGCACAGGAAGCCTTTTCTTTTCATATGATTTAGAAGGATTATATGGCAGGGGAGGCATCATGATATGTTAGCATTAGGTGGCCTGGCAGCGTTTTTGATGAAGATTCTAAGTTTCCTTGCCTCGTACGTATCAACTCCCAATGTTTTTCCCAAACCCTTGGCAAGCGATGAGGAGCGAAGGCTCCTGGAACTGAAGGCCCAAGGGGACCCTTGTGCCCGCAATATTCTCATCGAACATAATCTGCGACTAGTTGCCCATATTGTGAAGAAATTCGACCAAACTGGAGACACCACAGATGATCTGATCTCGATTGGCACCATCGGTCTGATCAAAGCCATCGGTACCTTTCAAACCGATAAAAACACTCGCCTGGCCACATACGCTGCCCGGTGCATTGAAAATGAAATCCTCATGCACCTGCGGGCCACCCGCAGGCAAAAAAGCGAGATTATGCTCAACGAGCCCATAGGCACAGACAAAGAGGATAACGACTTAACCTTAATGGACATTTTAGCCACAGATGCAGAAAGCACATCAGACCAGGTGGAGAGCAAGCTAGAACAGGAAAAACTATACCAAAAAATAATGCACCTCTCCTCTAGGGAACAACAAGTATTAAAAATGCGCTATGGGCTATTAGACGGGATTCGCAAGACCCAGCGAGAAATTTCAAAGCTACTGGGCATTTCCCGCTCTTATGTATCGCGAATTGAGAAAAGAGCTTTGGGAAAACTGCAAAAGGAGATGGAAAAATAAATTGCCACATAGCCCGCCTTGTGGTACCATAGTGGTAAAACTATAAGGTAAAGGATGGGGAGAGCTTGTTTGAAAAGTTTTGCCCCCGGGCGATAGCACACACCTTAGCTGAAATTGATCCGCAAGTGCTGATGGAGCGAGGAATTCGGGGGGTAATCCTCGATCTGGATAATACCCTTGTGGAGTGGAATACCACCCTCTATGGGAAAGGGGTTCGCTCCTGGCTGGAGAGTGCCCAGAGGGCTGGGCTAGAGCTTTGTATTCTCTCCAATTCCACAGCCAAAAGGGTCAGTCGGGTGACAACTGAACTGAAGATTCCGGGACTGGGCCGGGCTGTGAAGCCTTGGGGACGTTCTTTTCGCAAGGCGATGGAGGTTTTGGACACAAAGCCCCAACAGACTGCTGTGATCGGTGATCAACTGTTTACTGATGTGTACGGTGGAAACAGGCTAGGTGTCTATACCATCCTCCTAATTCCCCTAAGCGATAAAGAACTGGTCACTACCCGCTGTGTGCGGAAACTTGAACGCTGGCTCCTCTCCTATTTCCGTTCCCGGGGCATGCTGAAAGGTGTGGTCTAAAATATCCAGTTGCACAGGTTGCGGCATCAAGCTGCAAAGCGAATCACCAAATTCACCTGGTTTTATCCCCTCTCAAACTGAGGGGAAGAGTCTCTGCAAGCGCTGCTATCGATTGACCCACTATGGAGAGCTTGCTCCCACTCCCCTTTCTCAAGAGGTCGAGCTGAAGCTAGCTAAAAATGCAATCTCCCACTCTCAGCTGGTGCTGATGCTCATAGATCCAATTGATTTTGCCGGCACCCTCTCCCCTGAGCTAATTAGATTGGCCCAGGGAAAGTTAGCTGTGGTCCTGACCAAAATGGATCTATTGCCTCCTATTGCCAAAACCCAAGAGGTGGTTGCCTGGTGCCGAGAGGAGCTTTCCCGAAGAGGCGCCAGGGCGCAAGCAATTTTTCCCATCAGCAGCAAAAACGGGATGGGAATCTCGCGGCTAAGTTCTTTTTTGAGAAAAAGAGCTCCCTCTCGTACGGCCATTGTGGGGGTCACCAATGTGGGCAAAAGCGCTCTATTGGAACGGCTATTGCCACAAGCGGCTCCCAAGCCCACTATCTCCACTTTAGCCGGTACCACCCTAGATCTTAATAGCCGCCCCTACCATGGTGGCCAGATCCTAGATACCCCAGGTCTCACTCCAGAGGGTAGGATGGATGCACACCTATGTCCTAGCTGCCAAACCAAACTGATCCCCTCCTCCCCTATCTCGAGCATGCTCTATGAGCTGGATAGAGGAGGGGCCCTCTTATTTGGCTCTTTAGGCTGCTTAATCAACCACGACCAGACTGTGCTTCAGGTGTATGTGCCAGGGAGTATTAATATCCACCGCACAAATGCTGAGAAAGCCCCAGCCTTGCTGGCTGAGGCTCCCAGGTGGCTGGGGGGAAGCTGCGCCAAATGCCCACCTAAAAAATGGGAAGAGCAGGAGTTTACTTTGGAGCCACTAGAGGACCTTGCGATTGCAGGGCTAGGCTGGGTTTCTGTACGGCGTATGCCCACCACAGTCCAAGCAATTTTGCCCCAGGGGATTAGGACTCAGGTTCGCTCTGCCATGTTGCAGAAGCGTTAGGAGATCTTCATAGCGATCCGTCGAAAAATCGGGGCTGCAACATTACCGCCGCCTCCTCCACCCTCTAGGAGTACCACGATTACATATTTAGGATTAAGTAGCGGAAAGAAGCCTGCAAACCAGGCATCTACTTCAGGCTCCCCCCACGGGCTCAGGCGCCCGGTCTGGGCGGAGCCTGTTTTGCCTCCTGCTCCATACAGGGGGACTTGCGCTAAAGAGCCTGTGCCGCGCCCTACAACCTCTGCCATCATGGAGCGCACAGTGACCCGTGTCTGGGGACTGATTACAGAGGGACCGAATGTCTCCCGGCCTGGAAGTAGATTGAGCTGGGTTTCCCGTCCCTGAAGGAGCGTGACCAGGAGCCTTGCCACCTGCATTGGGGTGGCCTGGATCCCCCTCTGTCCCATGGCCATGTTGCCAAAATCCTGTTTTGCAAACTTACCACGAGGCAGGCTTCCCTGCTCCTCCTGTGGCAGACCAATCCCAGTTTTAATTCCCAGCCCCATCCTTTCTGCATAGCTGATCATTTTGGTACCTAGCCTTTGCCCCAATTCCACATAGACACTATTACAGGATTGGGCCAGAGCATCGACCAAATTCAAGTCGCCATGGCCGCCTTCTAGCCAGCAGCGAAATCTTACCCTCCCTACATCCCGATAGCCTGGGTCGAAGAAGCGTTCCTCGGGTGTGGTTAGCTTCTCCTCGAGTGCCGCTGCTGTAACCACTAATTTGAAGACGGAGCCAGGGTAATAGTTATGGATGGTGCGGTTAAGAAGAGGTGAGCCTGAGGCAGAAAGTGCGCTTTCCACCTGGTTAGGATCGAAGGTGGGGTTGCTGGCTGCAGCGAGCAGGTTGCCGTTTGTGGCATCTACTACCACCACGGCACCCCTTTGGCCTGTTTTAATAAGCTCCTCTTGCGCCACTTCCTGGATTTTGCGATCCAGTGTTGTGACGAGACCCGCGCCTTGGTTGCCTTCTCCGCCTAGGATTCTGTATCCGAGCCCTGGGATCAGTCTGCGGTTGCCATCTACGATGGCTGCAAGTTCCACTGGAGCTACGTGTGATAATTCTTCGTTTGCAAGGGCCTCAATTCCCGTTACTCCCTTTTGATCTGCTGTTCGCAGGTAGCCTATGAGATGTGGCGCAAGGGCTGGTTCTCTGTAGCGCAATTTTTCATGCACCACCACAAGGCCCTCGCCAAGGTATGGTTTTAATGCTTCAAGCTGCCATTTGTTCAATCCTCGAGCTAAAAAGATTGGTTTGCCCTTTTTTATATTATCTGCAATACTCTCTGGGGATTTTCCCAAGATGGGTGCTAGTTGCCAAGGGAGAGCTTCTTTTTGTGGATTGGGGATTAGGACTGGAAATGCGCCGAGAGATTTACGGCTGCCGCCTCCAGTTAGTGGTTTGCCGTCTCGATCGAGGATCTGGGCTCTGCCAGAGTCCAGGGGCAAGGCTTCGCTTCTTTGGCGCAGGGCGATCTTGGCAAGATCCGATCTCACTAGTTGCCAACGTACCAGTTGCAATGCGAGGAGGATAAAGATAACTGTAAGAATCTTAAATAACGTTAAAAGGCGCCTCATGCTTTCTACCTCCAAAGAGGTATTATTTGCATCAGGCGCCTGTTTTATCCACCGCTGAACTAGAAGAATTCAATAATTACTTGGAGAAGCCTCACCATGAAAAAAAGAATAGACAATAAATAGTCATGAACTACATTGACGGCTACATCACTCGCTATTGCAAAAACAACAGAGGACGGGATTACAAAAAATGTAGCCAAAAGCCACGGTTTTAATCGTGGGCTTTTCGTTATTCCTTTTTTTAGATAACCATTACCTAAAAGTTGGTTCAACAATAAACTTAGCAGCAATTGAAGTCTACTTATTCAAGAGTTAAATCCTCCTCCGCCTTACTATATACGTCGATACGATTATCTATATCGATTTGATTTACTATCCACCCGCGCATCATGCACAACTTAATAAAATCATCAATTCGATTCTCGCCATGCATCTCTTTTAGAGTAACAACCACTCCAAATTGAAGTCCTTTTCCGTTTTTGGAACGCAGTCTTTCCTTAGTCTTTATACTGAGTCCCCACATGCCAAGACCATAGGCTTTTCGCGGCCTAGAGCGACTTTTGATAACATCGCTAATAAGCTTCACATTATCCCATTTTCGATATAATTTACGTGCATGCTCTTCTCTAATCAGGTTAAAACCTTCATTATCTTGCTTATTGGCATTGATAGAAAGAATTTTCGCCTTGCCGTCCTCTTCTTTTATTCGCCCAAAGTGAATATCCATTTCTGTGCTAGTATAATCAACTCCTTGGTGCCTAGAACATCTCGGGAAATAACAGAGTGTCGCTCTTACAAAAAAGGGGTGCTTATCCTTATAAACTGGTATCGGAATGTTATATGCATAAGTTTCATATGCATCGGAACAGCCAGTCATAATAAACCTAATTTCATCACTAGGAGTCTGGATAATGTTCTCAATTCTTTTTGGAACAACACCATATCCAATGGAATGAGAAACATCATCCCTTCGGTTCCAGCCAGCAGCTGCATCAACGAGCAGTGCTTTTGCCACTTCTCTTGTAAATCCCATGTTATGGATTAAATATGCAATTTTGCGAGTTATCCACGGTGCGGCAAAAGAGGTACCTGAGACAAATGCTTCTCCAAAAGGCGTGCATACTCTGATTTTCTGACCATAGTCGCCTCCATAATAGCTAACGTCTGGTTTGTTAAAGAAAGATAGCACGGGTCCAACTCTATGATAAGAAGCCGCATTCCCGTCAAAATCAACAGCGTTTACAACAATGGAGTTTAGTGAATCAGCTGGTGCTCCAATCATCATCGTCCTAGAGATGTCTACCGGCTTATTTGTTCCAGAGACAACAAAAACGACATCATATTCACACTGAATTTTATCAAGCTCAGCAGCTTCGGGAGAAATGAAGTTTCTGTTAATCTCCATGACAGAGCCAAGCGAGAGATTCCATACTTTAATGTCCCTATTTTTTGCAACTATTTCACGAATAGCTTTTAGCACAGAGAAGGAACTAAATCGACCTCCCGTTGCTACGCCAAAGTGTCTAACCCTAAATCGACCGCAACCATCATCCAGATCAGGATTGATCGATGGACCATCAACAATGATAGAAGTAACCTCTGTTCCATGAGTACAGTCTTGGGTGGTAGTTTCTATACTTTCATCTACCATACAAGTGTAAGTAACCCATTCTTTGAAATATACGTCCTCGTAAAACAATGTATCAATTACACCAACAGTCGCTTCCTGCTTTGGAGATGGAATCTGTACAACCGAAGAGTCACACTCAACCATTTCTTCTGGAATCATTTTTGATAAGTCACGAGTTTTCATTGCAATGAGGTATGGAGCCTTTTGTTTTAAGATCTTTAATTCATCTGGATCTAATCGCACCGTGGTCTCATCAATGACTTTTGCCTCAATCATATTAATACCTAGGCTTCCCAAAAGTTCGGTTGTCCTAACATCGGTTTTATATATCGTTACGATTGATAATTCTTCATCCAACTCGACATCCCGATCAATAGTGAATTTCTGAACATAATTTGCATCAACAATTACTTTAACAAAGTTAGTTTTCGCAAGATCCGTGTAACGATATTTTTCAGACCGGTTGTTGATGGACTCAATATCTTCCCACGAAATCTCACCGTTATACTTATAATTAACAATGTCATTGCAGATTTCTAAACGGCGAATAGATTCTTTCAACGTATCCAATTTCACATAATATGTAAATACATGCTGAATCGGATCGTCACCATAAAACTTAGAACCGCGAATTGAGTCGTTTGGGTCAGCAGATCCTTTAGATAAAAGTCCTTTTATGCGATTGCTTTTTGCCACGACATTGTAATAATACACGCTAACCAATGCGCCCTTTATAGTCTTGTCATGTTTCCAGTACTCCAAAATATCACTTAGTTGTTGCTTCATAGCTTGAAGGTGTTGAGATTTAACGGAACTACCCATAGGTAGACTAGGTGCTCCAGGCCTACTCGAATTAGCTTGGTATTGTAATTGTCCTTTTAATTGCAGTAGATTATTCATCCGTTACTCCTTCAGTTCTCTGGCAACTTGACTTTTAGAAATACCCGTGAGAATTTCTATTTCTCGTACGGTGAATCCCTGTTCTTGAAGGTTCTTTAAGTCAATTGCCTTTTCGTTATTGACATAAGAGTACAATCTTTTTAGGTAGTTAAACTCATCACTCGGATTACTAAAAGCAATGGAGGTACGTATTAGATTTTTCAATTCACCTGGATAGGGCAGTGGGTTTAAGAGCAACATTATTTTCCGAAATAACCGTACATTTCTGCCAGTGCATTTGTATTTGTTTAAGAAACTGTTCAGTAATGCTTCTGCAATTTCAAACAAATCCTCCTGGCTATAACGGTTAAAATCAATAACAGAATCAAACCTTCTAATTAGAGCCTTATCAAAGTACTCAAAAAGATTAGTAGTCGCAATTAGAACTATACGCTCATCAAGTTGTTCCAGCTTTTTTAGAACAGTAGATGTTGCTCTTCCCATTTCTCGCAAATCGTTTGAGTTTGTTCTATCTAAGGCGATTGAGTCAATCTCATCGAAGAGTACAATTACCTTTTCCGGATGGGCAAAACCATTAATTTCTGCAAAAAGAGCCGTGATGTTTTTCTGTGTTTGCCCCAGCTTGCTATCGATTACAGATGCAAAATCAACCATATAGAGTTCACGACTCAAGATACGAGCCAGTTGCTTTACTGTTTCCGTTTTACCTGTTCCAGGTGCCCCTTGGAAAAGAAATTTATTAATTCCCAAATTACGACTTACGGCATTAATAATCCCCAGTATATCTTGTTCAATTGCTTCAGGTAGTGGGAGAGGTTCATTTCCTACAACCACTTTTTCAAAAAAGCCAGAATGGTTTTCGTTTATTTGTGGTACAAACGTATTTGCATTTGACATAAGAGCCATGACATATTCAGCTAGCTGATGATCGCCAGCCGCATCAAACGCTCTCGCAACTTCATATGCTTCATTCCTAAAACCTACGTCATTTTCTTCGGAATGGTACTTTATCAAATTAATAATATTCTTTTTCTTCATCTCAATCATCCACCTCCACAGGTCATTATAATCATAATACACATTGGGACAAAAGTCAACCATTTTGGGACAAAGTTTTAAAATTTTACTGCTGAGTCTTTCAGCCCTTTATTTAAAAAGCATATTATAAAAAAGGCTGAAATTCCAACCTTTTTCTTACGTTTCAGGCAAATCCACCCCACAAAAGAAAGTTTATCGTCTATCGAAATCGCCACTGGAATTATTTGCCACCACAGCAATGTCGATATCGCTATCTTCATGTGGTGTGCCTTTGGCATATGAGCCAAACAAGTAAAGGGATATCAGCTGATATTATAGTTGCACTGCTTCCGCATATTTCCGAACAATATCCATGATTATGTTTCGAATATGCTGATTAACCATTCTCCCAACTCCTCAATTTTCCGGATTTGCTCTCGAGTGTATTCTTTGGTACACTTTTCTTTTTTAGCAGCAAAAATAGATAGAGAAGCTCAGCAAATCCTGCAATCATGCGATTTGCTGAGCTTCTCTTTTTGGTATTTTGATGTTGTATATTTGGCCCCTATTTATGATATTGCAAAACTTTTTTTATCTCGGAGACGGCCATATACTTTTTCCCTAAATCCATGTCGAAAACCTTTTCTAAGTCTCGCAAAATTTCATCCCTATAATCGAATATATAGTAATTTTGGTACCGTCATAAATAACGTAGAAAACGCTCTTCCATATCACTATCGGGTGTTAGAAAAACTAGATTTGATGGGTGGAGATTACATAAATCCTTACAACAAATAAAGCCATTTTTTAAAAAGCTCATCGGGAGGGCTTAAATAGGAATTGTCCTAATGATGAATATGGGTTAAAACGGGCTAAGGGACTTATTGCTTTAGGAAAAACAGAAATCACCCATGTGTTCGATTACGAGAGTGAGAAACAAATACATGTGAAGCAGTTTAAAACCACTTTGGATCGCATGAAAGAAGCACAGAGTATTCGCGTCGGCAAAGATATTACATATCGGTTAGGTTACAGAAATTTCACCTTTGAACTTTGGATAGTACTACACAAAAATAATGCGAGTGCTGTGCTGATTCATCGTCGTCAGTACCTTACTCTAATCAATAAGGCCTATGGGGAAAGTTTTAAAAACCTCGTTCAATATAAGCGCGAAGACAATTTCAAGCGGGTGCTCAGTAAATTAACCCTAAACGATGTTCGGGAAGCTATTGGCAGAGCAAAGGCTATTATGCGCAAGAAGAGAGACCAGGGCTTCGTGCTACAGCAATATAAGGGTTATCGTTACTATAGAGAGAATCCATCGCTTTCTCTTTGAGAGGTAATTGAAAAAATCTTAGCGGAATGCGGCTTAATGCAATGATGTTAGGAAGTAATAACAAAAAATATGTAAAGGATTTGTGTGATGATTAATTTGATATTATCCGTTGGGCATGGGCTCCTGAACCTTCTCAATAAACCTCCTATAAATCAGCCTGCCTTATAAATGAAATTTTCTTTCACTTCGTCGTATAAATAAAAACCTTCTCTCGATTCGTAATATCGGAACTCAATTGATCATCACCTTTTTATATGGTAAGCTATTGTATAGGAAGACATTCGCGACTGAGTTCAATTTATGGCAAGGATTTAGATCGTAAATATAAATAAAGCTATTTTTACGCTTAGTTAAGTTAGGGATAGTGGTAAAGGTTTGAAGATATTCCTTTACTGATGAAAAACAGGAGGGAAGATAGTAAATGAGAGCAAAACCTAGAAAAAAAGTGGTTTTCCCGTCGAAACCAAGAAAAAGAAGACGTGTAACCGCAGCAAGGGCGAGGTTACGCAATCTGATTGATTTCTTGCCAGCAAAAGATGTTTTTATCCTCCAAGATATGGCCGAGGTGATGGCTGAAAACAAATTCAATCCTCTAATGCAAGCTCTACTTGCGGCTCCTGAGGATGAAGAACCTCTTACAGAAGAAGATATAGAGGCAATTACGGAAGGAGAAAAGGCTATAATAGAAGGAAGGGTTAAGTCACTAGAGCAGGTAGAAAAGGAATTAGGCTTATGAGAATTGAGCTTACAGCGCCTGCACAAAAGGACTTAGAAGCGCTAGAGAAAAATATGCAGAGGCGAATTGTTGAGGCTATGAGGCGAATGCAGACTAACCCGGAAGTAGCCGATCTTTAAAAACTAAGAGGAAAAACCGATCGATGGAGATTAAGGGTTGGCGACTACCGGGTTGTCTTCTGTATGGCTCAAGATCAAATGACACTCCGTGTGATAAGGATCAGACATAGGCGGGAGGTCTATCAAGATTGATAGAGTCCGGACAAAATGCCAGTGAGATTCAATGCAGATTTCAGGCACAATTGATCCTGTCTCTCTTATTTTAGTTACTTAGCCCTTATTGCTCTTTTTTGACCCGAACAAAGAATCTTTCTGCAAGCAAAGCTTTTTATCAAACTAGGTAACATAATGAGAATTCAGCTATTCAATAAAACAATGGGAATGATCCCCCTTGTCGGGTGTCCTTGGGATGAGATTTCGAGAAATAGGTCGTAGTGGCTCTGATCAAGCGTTTCTGCTGTTAGCTCATACTCCAATACAGTCTTTCCCATATGGCTCAGATCTAAGTACGCAGCTCCTTGAGCACTTGGAGATACAGTCCATCCGTCTGGCAGGTGCCACTTAAACTTCAGCCATTGCTGCTGACAGATGTTATTTCCCAAAACCAATTTGAATTTTCGCGGGGTACCTGGACGAATCACGGGATCCCCTAGGTAATCTAAGAGTGTATTGAAGATAATAAAATCATAATGGACACAATTTGGACTTTGGGCCAGCTTCTGGGCAAAACTTTCTTTGATCCAAAAGTTTCTCTCCTGCTCCCGATGGTATAAATCATCTCCTGAGCGCACATCAATTGTATATCCTCCTTCAGCTAGCACATCACAAAGACTGCTTCCCAAAAAGAGAGGCGTCAGGCGCAAGGTGCGTTCTGTCAATTCCGTTACCGTCTTCGGGATTGAAAGACCACCATCTAAAGTATTGATGCAAATGGTGTTTATCTCATCGCCAATAGGCTCCCTCCACTCTTTGGGGATGCTCTGGATGCCGCCTGTGATCCCCAAAATTGCACCTAAAGTGGCTGCTGTGCAATCAGTATCCTCCCCGCAGTTTACTGCAAGGCAGAGACTCTTGCCAAAATCACCCTCTCCATAGAGCCAGCCGATGATAATGATCCCAATATTGCTAGGTGCATCCCAGCCTCGCTCTCCGATTGGGATGTCAGTCGGTAGCTGGTGGGAAGGTGTACCCTGCACCCCAAAAGTACCCGGGACTGCCTCCAATACCTCCCCTCTCGCTTCCTGCCAAGAGAGCCCAGATTCAAAACAGGCCACAGCCTTTTTAACACCCCGGGCAACTCCACAATTCTCTGGGATATAAGAAAGACCAATCTCGATTAGCTTAAAGGGGGCTTGTTCCACAAAGGCTGCACTCTCTAGGGCTGCACAGAATATCTCCCCATATAGCCCCTCGTGAGCATGGTCCACAATAGCATCCTCAAAAGCATACTCTACTGCGATCTCAGGATGGCCTGGTGCCAGGCAGGCCCAGATTTCGGAGCGGATAAAACAGCCACAGCTATCTTTGTAGGGGTTATTGAAATGGCCCGAAAGAGGAGGCACAAGCCCCATCCGCAAATTGGTTTTGCCTGCCCCGTATTCCACCCAGTTGGGTATAATATAAGACAGCCAATATTCTCCTAGAATACGGGAATTGAGCTGCCTACCGTATTTTTCCACGGCACCGAGCCAGACCAGCTGTAGATCCAGATCATCATTGGGCGGTGGATTTCCCCGCAGATCCTGAGCATAAAAAGTGAGGTCATTCAGTTGCCTTTTCCCCTCAAAAGGAGCACCTAAGGTGCCGCCGATGTTCTTACCTAACCAACAGCCCCTTACCTTATCCCGATAACTAGCCAAACTTAGAATCATGACAATCCCTCCCCAGCTGTGATATCTTTATGATAGAACAGATGGGGGGCTATGTCAGTGGTGATTCATTTGTTATTTGTGGTGTTATTTATGATTTTTCGTTTATAGGCTCCAGGCGTGAGCCCCATCCGCTGGCGAAAGGATTTATAGAATTGCTTTTTGTCTGCATAGCCAATTTCAAAGCCCACCTGCTCGATACTGAGGGTATCATTTTTCAATAATTCCAATGCTTTTTCGATCCGTCGGTCTTGAAGGTAGTCGGTGAAGGTTGTACCGAAGCATTCCTTAAAAACCTGACTGAAGTATGAGGGCGTATAGCAGTTTTCCTGGGCTAGCTCCTTGAGGCTAAGCTTTTGATTATAATTTTGTTCAATAAAACTTAAAATATCTGGGGTTAGTTTTCCCACAGTAGATAGATCAGCTTCATGTTTTTGCTTAAACTTACGAAAAAGCTTGATCAAGAAAATAGTCATATAGCTGACCAATACTTCCCTGTAGCCATTCTCCTTCTGCCTGAACTCTGCGTACATATCCTCTAAAAGCTCCTCTATCTCCAGCATCTCTTTGCCAACAAACGCTACCTTAGGCAGAATATCCACCAGCTGCCGTTCAAAGTCCTTGAAGGAGACGAGGGTAAGGATGTCTAGGGCATTGTTGCTATTGATCAATTCCCCGCCAAAAAACTCTGGGTTGATCAAACAATTATAAATCCCCATTTTATCTGTAGGTAAATAGGCGTGGGTGTCTCCTAAATTAAAAAATAAAACATCACCCTTTTGCACAGTTAAAGGTAGGTTATTGACGAGATGCGTGCCTGAACCTTCCCAGATATAGACGATTTCGATGAAATCATGGTGATGTTCCTTTTCCTGTTCTTGGACGGAGAACTTCTGGATACAGATGTTTTCCTTGCTGTCAATGAGGTCTGTTGCAGAGTATTTACGCATGAGAACCACCTTTTTTGCAAAATGCCACTACAGAGAGAATCGCTCCACTATCCTATTTTTTATGGCAACCATTCTCTTCAAACGAAGTAATAAAAATTGGTGAAGTGATGTCTTTTGAGCCGAAATATACTCTTACAGTAGATATGGCAAAAAATCTGATGGAGATTCAAAAAACAGCAGCCTTAATCTCCCAACTTCCACTTCCTGTATACATTTTAAAAGAGCTTAAAGATGAATCTTTAATTGAAACTGTAATTTATTTTACAAAGATTGAAGGCAACCTACTGGCCGAGAAACACAAACGAGAAGCCATTAATTATGCCGGTGATCGCAAAGAGGAACAAGAGGTATATAATCTCGGGAAAGCTCTGGATTTTATAGTATATCTACCCCCAGAAGCAAAAGATGTACCCTTCCTGATGGAAGAGCTTGTAGCTTGGATTAACAATCCTGAAAATGTGGATCTACCTGCACCATTGAAGGCTGGGATCTTTCTCTATCAATTCCTCACCATTCATCCATATATGGATAAGGCAATGGAAGAAACGGTAGAGCCCTGGCTACATATATTCTGCGCTTAGGTGGACTAGGTCTCAAAGGCCTCTTTGTACTAGAGAAGTACTATGACCGTTCATGCTCTCCGTATCGGGTGCCGAAGCACCGTTTTTAATTTTTCTGGTGCAACCTTGCGCGGGTCGGAGAGGTAGATCTCGTGATGACGGCGTGTGTCGTCAATATCAATGGCATAGCCGTTTTCGATGGCAAAACCGTCAAGCG
>DIQB01000010.1:0-3266 GCA_002427165.1 Firmicutes bacterium UBA5473 | reverse complement strand
CTGCGCCCCCGATGTGTCAAGGCTCGGTTTTTTCTTTGCGAGGGCAGCCTTTGCGGCTTCAAAAATGTCTGCTGTTACGAAGTCCGGCTGCCGAATCATCATCGTCCACATAAACTTGCCCTTGTCACTTATCGCCACACCGCCGCCTCTAAAATCATCGGCAACGCTCCAAAAACCTTCAAGCGGCGGAACAACGTATTCCAAGACCGATTTGTTGCCCATTTTAATGGTGTAGGAAAGCCCATACAGCAGCTCAACGGCGGCAGTATATTCTGTGCTTATATTCGGGTCGCCTTTACCGTCAACGGTGATAAACGTCATCTGCGGCACATCAATAACGGACGGCGTGCCCTTCGGCTGGTATAGATCCTTTTCAGTTTTCTTATAGTCAATCGGCATCGCTGTACTCCATCTCTTTCTCAATAAGCGCCAGTGCAATCCGCAGTGCCTTTACCCGCCTGTCGTTTAAGGTCTTCTGCGAGGACTGCAGTTTGCCGCTATCCTGCATCTTTTCGCACTTGTGCAGAGTTGAAGCAAGCGCGGTTATTGCCTCTTCCAGTTCCTTTTTTGTGTACTCGTTCATTTTGTCTCCTTAATTCTTGTAAGGTCACCACTACATAGAACGTCCAGATTGTCAAAAATCTTGCGGGCAGGCCAGTTCCACCATTTTATTTCCTGCAGATAGCGGATGAGGTCGTCGTCAAATCGCTTCCGAATCACTCTGGCAGGGTTGCCACCAGCGATGTGGTAAGCCGGCACATCCTTGGTGACGATGGCATTCGCGGCGATAATCGCCCCGTCTCCGATATGCACGCCCGGCATGACTGTCACGTTTTGGCCGATCCACACGTCGTTGCCGACGACGGTATCACCCTTTAATGGCAGCTCCTTTGGCGTCGGCGTCGCTTTCTCCCATCCGTGGCCCATGATATTGAACGGATAGGTGGTGACGCTGCATATCCTATGGTTGGCGCCATTCATTACAAATTCAATGCCTTTCGCGATAGCACAGAATTTCCCAATGATAAGCCTATCGCCTAAAAATTCGTAATGATGCGTAACGTGCTCTTCAAACCGTTCTGCACCGCGGATATCGTCGTAATAGGTGTAATCGCCAACGATGATATTAGGTCTGGTTATAACATTTTTAATGTAACATACGCTTTTTATTTTTTCATTTGGATAAACGGCGTTAGGATCGGGACCGTACTGCATTGAACAACCCTCCTCATTTGAGGTATGCTAATGTTTTTATCAATAAAATAGGAATCTTCTGGTTGCTTGTAAACATTATTCAGGAAAAAGGCAGTCAAGATTCTTCATATCGATCCTGTCAACCTCTCTCAATTCATATCCGCTATGAAATAGTTTTTGAGCTTCCGCAGAAATACATGGTATCACTCTGCCTTCAAATAATGAACGGGAAAACCATTTTGGTTCGAAATGATACCACCCACCATCTGGAGCAGCCTGCTTAGCGCTTCCGTCTTCATTGATTATTAAAGGATGTATATCTAAATATCCCAGTTCCGGATGATGCAGTTCAATGCGTGAAGGGCTCCAATCGGTAGTTATTTTATATCCCTTATTTTTTAATGCCTCTAATAAAACTTCTTCAAATTTACCATCAAAATCGATGTCGATGTCTCTATGATCCCTATTTTGTTTTCCGGTTAAAATATCAACTCCCCATCCCCCATCAACCCAATATGTCACATTCAAATCCTCTAATAAATCCAAAACATCAATTAAGTTTTCTTTGCTTGTTATTTCCTTTTTACTCATAAAGACTCCTTCCTCTCGAATTGCGATTGCTCACTGCAAAAGCACAAGTCAACATCTAATCTGCTCTGTCAGCAAGCACCGACATCTAATACGTTCTGTCGCACTCAAAATCACTTGCTTTGACTTGTTTCCACGAACAGATAAAATCACGAATTTTAAGACTACGGTTTCCAGGTCTCTGCAAAAATAGCAAGTGTTCGTAGCGCAGAGTTTTTAGCTGTTGAACCCAGGCTTCTTAAAGCTCTTGATGTATATCAAAGGCCTGTTTTTGCACAACTAGCTTTTAAAAATGATCGCTTAACTCCAAAAGACCTGTCAAGACTCACAGGGTTTGCCGACAGAACTGTGCGTGAGAAGATAAAAACCTGGATTGCATCGGGATTTATTGAACCTGTTGAGCCTGATGCACAAAGGATCCGATCAGTTAAATTAACAAGGGAATATCAAAAAATTGCAGACAGCATTGCAAAAGAACCTGAGAAATATAAGCATCTGTAAAAATAGAACACTAGGTTTGCGCTAATGCAAACCTTGTAACTTAGGATTTATCTCCCCTAGCTGGAGTATGTTTCGCCAACAGCTCTTCCATGTTTACCAGGACATCACTGCAGGTTTTTGAAAAAAACTGTTGAAATTCCTCACAATAATCAACTCTTCTCTGAAGAAATCTCTGATCGTCATTTGCTGCATTTCCCAGCTCCAGCTCGTAATCTTGACTCCAATTATTGATAATAGCGCCATCACCAAAAAACAATCTAGTACCTCCAAAAAGTCTATCTGGGAAGTTATTAATCCTTTAATCTTCTCTCATGCTTTTCCCCAGAACTGGCATGCTTCTACCGCTCATCCGGAAGCTCAAACTCATTCCCTTTGCATATTAGCTCTTTTACTTTCTGCATCACCTCAGGAGGTGCTTCTTTTTTTCCAGCTTAGCTACCATTTCTTATACTTCTTACCGCTACCACATGGGCAGGGGGTATTGCGACTTATCTTGTCTATCACCTTCTATAAATTATTTATCGAAATTACTTTAATGTGGCTCCTATTCTTCATAGTTCAATTCGTTATCTTCGCACCATTGTCGCGCAATCTCAACATAGGCAGCTTCGCGAAACTGATACCATTCATCTGCGATCCCCAGCTCATAGATGAGATCCTTAAACCTTCTAAAGGCACCGCGGCCATCTATGGCTCGGAGGAGTTGTTTTTGCCCTTGCTCAGGGCTGATGGCAAAACAAAAGTTTTGCATTATTTCATACTCATCGATCTCATAATCTTCAGGAAGTGCCACGTAGTCCTGATCGTTTTCGTAATAATCCAAAGCTTGAGCTATGCCCTCATCAAGATCTTCTAGGCAAACGTCCTCTGGTAGCTCTTCAGCTTCAGATAACTCCTCTGAGGTAATGGTGATTACCCGGCCTGTCTTTTTGTATAAAAATGTGTAATGTTCCTCAAATAGAAGCTCCATAGCATCCACAATG